>NZ_CP060139.1:600000-927500 GCF_014524565.1 Croceimicrobium hydrocarbonivorans
CTACCACCACTAGTACCTAAAAAAGTCCAGGTCCAATCAGAGCCTGAAACAGGGTATGGTACCGTATACAATTCATTAGCACCAGCACAGAGCGTATCATAGATATTATCATCGGCCCTGCAATAACCATAACCATTGTCATTACCAGGGTCACTCATATCCTGGCCATCAATGTAAATGTCATCCACCATGGCAAAAGAGCTGCCCCCACTCGATATAAAATAAAAACGTAGGATATAAATTCCGGTAAACGTAACGGGCACTGCAGTTTGAATCACATTGGTAGGCGTTCCATTTGGATAGGTTCCAGTAGCACTATCAATATAAACATGACTATGCAGTACTTGAACCAGATTTTCGTTTACATCCAATAATTGAATCTGTAACTCACGGTGAGTCCCATTGGCAAAGTCAAGCTTATGACGAAAGTCAATAAAACCCGAGCCATTGTATTCGATAATAGGGCTGGTGAAATGGTAGGCCGGATCTCCGTCTACTACTTTACCAGTTAAGGCCTTTTTCTGGTTGGCAGAATTAATTGAATTCTTGGTGGTAATCTCCATGTCTTGCCATTGCCAGCAATCACCAATTTGGTTTACACTTTGATTAAAATTCTGCACTACGGTTTGCCCTCTAAGCCCAAAGGCTAAGAGCATCCCTATCAAACCATATATCAGGCCAACCCTCCTCATCGAATTAAGCTAAAGTAGTTGGTATAATAATGCGTCTCTCCCCGCTGGTTCTTAACCTCAACCTTAACGATATAGGTTCCTTCCGGACTCTTTTGACCGCTATTGGTTCCATCCCAGCCATGAACGGAATTATTGCTATCCCATTGGTAAACCATTTCACCCCAGCGATTGTAAATCGAGGCTAGAAAATAAGTCATACCAACTCCTTTAAATTTCCAAAGGTCATTTATGCCATCATCATTGGGCGTAAAGGCATTGGGAAAGAACACTTCAAATCGTTCATCAATATAAATATACTTATAGGCGGTATCCGAACATAGGCCATTGTCCACAATTTGGAGAATCTCATGTTCACCAAAGTCTGTGAACTCTATCCTCGTAGCTGTACCTTGATCAAAATAGATTCGATTAAGGTACCACTCAATTTGTGCCTGGCCACTGGCCCTTCCCTGGAAGAATAAATTGAGCAGATCACCATAGTACAAAGTGTCTGGAACATGGCTAATTCTCGCTTCAGGTTGATCATAAACCTGAATATCGAAAGCTATAGTATCGTTCTCGCAAGAACCATTTAAAGCAATGAGATAAGTGCTGGTATCGGACTGCGCTTGGAAGCTAATTACCCGATCCCGGGAACCACCCTTCCACATAAAGTCACCAATGATGGAACTCTCGAGCGTGACCCAATCTCCCTCGCAGGCTCTTTCCGGAAATTTAGCTAATGCTGTGCTTGGTGCGGTTACTCGAATTAACGCTAATGACGTATCTCCAGGACACAGTAAAGTATCCGAATAGGCGTAAACACTAATTCCATGAACTCCGGCCGAGGCATTCGACCAATCAATTTGCACAACATTACTATCCGAGCGTCCTACTATCTTTCCTTGCCCCACGCTCCACTGATACTTCATGCCAGCTTGAAAAGGAACCGCCAAACGATTTGGCGGATCATAAATACATACCGTATCTAAGGCTTGCTGCGCAAAGCTCAGAGAAGCGTAAAGGGTAAGAACCAGAAGCCCTATGTACCCTTTACGATTCAAGACTGCGGATTAGTAATGGTAAATAGCTCCGGTGCTGGGTTTTGGATGAATGATAACTGGTGTATTTGGTAATCCACTAGGATCAGCCGCACATCCGTTAGCATCAGTTAAACCGGTAACCGTAACTGTTTGACTGGTATTGTAATTAGGTAAGCTTACTACATAAGGTGTAGCATTCGCGGTGTCGGTAAAATTGGTTGAACCATCCGTGTAATCGATAATCCAAGGTGCAGTACCGGTTAAGGTAAAGGTTAAGCTTGCGCTGAAGCCCTCACAGACAGAGTCGGCCTGAATAGCCACTGTTGGCAGTGGATTAATCACAATGTTCAGGCTATTGGTATCACTGTAACAGCCATACTGATCCGATTCTACCACATAAAGGGTATAAGTTCCGGCCACGACCCCCCAGTCGATTTCAATGGTTCCATTATTAGCACTTACGGTGCTATCAATGGTACCTGCAGTTGGGTCATTCAAAAACCAGCTGTAATGGCTGGTAGCTGCTGCTCCTGTTACACCATAAACTACATCGGTACTTCCCGCACAAACAGAGTCGGTGTAAGTAACCTGTGCAGAAAGACTTTGTGCTGCCAATACTAAGATTAGCGAAATGCTCAATTTTCCGAAGAATGATTGAAGTAAAGTTTTCATGAAATTGATTAGTTTTTAAAAATTTCTATCACGCAGTGGAAAACTCATCCTTCAATAAGATGGGGTTTAACTCGGTCCGGATCAAGCATTTTCCGGATCGGGTGTTTACCCTGCTTAAGCTTGCTTGATTGGTTGGTTGAACTAAACGGCCAGCTTATTAAAATTTGGGTTGTTCCTTTAAAATGAATTAGTTCGGCTAGTCCCCTTTCTCTAATTCACAATCAAATGTGGATAAAAGAGATATATTCGCCGTAACTAGCTGATTTCAAAAGACTAAATCAAATAATAGTAGGAAATAAAGCGCTCGAACTATGCGCATTTACTGCTGATTTGCTCAATTTTAAAAGCTAAGTAGCTCAGGTTCAATATCGCGATATCTACGCAAAATGAACAGCCTGAAAACCCTTTTAACATGGCGTTTTCAGGGATTTGAAGAAAAAGTGATAGCTATAAAAAACGGGCCATTTCGGCTTGTAATTTTGCTGCTTCGGAAGCTGCAGCATCAGCAAAATCCTCAGCCTGAGAGGCATAGATAATACCTCGTGAAGAATTGATTAAAAGGCCAGCACTAGAACTTGCTTTTCCATGTTCCATCACTTCAGAAACAGTGCCTCCTTGTGCTCCGACACCTGGTACCAATAAATAGTGATTTGGTACCCATTTTCGAATTTCTTTCAGGTACTCCGCCTTGGTCGCTCCCACTACATACATGAGCTCTTCCTCCGATGCCCACTGGGAAGATTGACCTAATACTTCTTGGTACAGCTGATTTCCTTCTGAAAGGCTCTTTAACTGAAAATCTCCACCACCTGGATTCGAGGTTAAGGCTAATAAAATTACCCACTTACCTGGATAGCCAAGAAAAGGCTTAACTGAATCACTGCCCATATAGGGAGCTACTGTAATGGAGTCAAAATTGAGTTCCTCAAAAAAGGCTTTGGCATATCGAGCACTGGTATTACCGATATCACCTCGCTTGGCATCAGCGATGGTGAAAAGCTCTGGATAATTTTGATTGAGATATTGCAGCGTTTTCTCCAGGCTTTGCCAGCCCTTCAAGCCTTCGGCTTCGTAGAAAGCTAAATTAGGTTTGTAGGCTACAGCATATTGATGGGTAGCATCAATAATAGCTTTGTTGAATTCAAAAATCGGATCCTCTAATTGCTTGAAATGAGCTGGGATTTTCTCAATATCTGTATCCAGGCCTACACATAAAACCGACTTCTTTGCCTGAATCTGAGCTTCTAATTCGCTGCGTGTCATATCTAATCTTCGCTTCCTTCGCGGAGTCTTTCAGCATTCTCCGCAAGCATTAATTCATCAAGGAATTTTTGAATATCACCGTTTACCACTTCCTGTAAATTATAAACAGTAAGATTAATACGGTGATCGGTTACTCTACCTTGAGGGTAGTTATAAGTCCTAATTTTGGCTGAACGGTCTCCGGTAGAAACCATGGTCTTACGCTTATTGGAAATTTCGCTGTTATGCTTTTCCAATTCCATCTCGTACAATTTGGTACGCAGCATTTGCATGGCTCGCTCACGGTTACCCAGCTGGGTACGCTCTACCTGACAAACCACCACTATTCCGGTCGGTTTATGGGTTAACTGAACCTTGGTTTCCACCTTGTTCACGTTCTGACCTCCTGCCCCTCCAGATCGAGAGGTTTGCATTTCGACATCTGCAGGATTGAGTTCAACGTCTACCTCTTCAGCTTCAGGTAATACTGCTACCGTTGCAGCGGAGGTGTGCACCCGACCTTGGGTCTCAGTAGCGGGAACACGTTGCACGCGATGCACCCCACTTTCAAATTTCAAGGTGCCATAAATATCTTCACCGGAAACCTCCATTACGATTTCTTTATAGCCACCCATGGTTCCTTCGTTAAAGTCTACCACTTCTACTTTCCAGCCTCGGGCCTCGCAATAGCGAGTATACATTTTGGCCAGGTCGCCTGCAAAAATCGAGGCCTCATCCCCACCCGTTCCTGCGCGAATTTCCAAGACTGCATTTTTCTCATCTTCGGGGTCTTTAGGGATCAGCATAAAGCGAATCTGTCCTTCCAGCTCTTCCAATGCGGGCTCTACCTCATCAAGCTCCATTTTCGCCATTTCGCGCATTTCCTCATCATCCGAATTGATGATAAGATCTTTGGCTTCCTTTAAACGCTCTGTGAGCTCCATATACTGAGCTCGGGCATCTACTATCTTCTTAAGATCTTTAAACTCCTTATTGAGTTTAACATAGCGTTTCTGATCCGAAATAATATCCGGTTGAATAATGAGGTCATTAACCTCGTCGAAACGCTGTTTAATCTGATCTAATTTCTCCTGCATCTCTTAGGACTTAAAATACTCAAAGCTTCCATGCTCTGATTGAATAGAAACCTGAGCCTTTTCAGCGGCTTCTACCCTACCCACGATTTGGGCATCAATACCAAAGGACTGACTTATTGCAATAATCGCATCAGCGGCCTCAGCATCGCAATACAATTCCATACGATGTCCCATATTGAATACTTCATACATCTCCTTCCAGGAGGTGCTGGAGGATTCTTGAATATGACGGAACAAAGGTGGAGTGGTAAATAGATTATCCTTGATTACATGAACGGCATCTACAAAGTGAAGCACTTTGGTTTGAGCCCCACCACTGCAATGAACCATGCCATGCACAGCCGAGCGTTGCTCTTTTAATATTTTGGAGATAACCGGCGCATAGGTGCGAGTAGGCGATAAAACCAGTTTACCGGCATCCAAAGGACTACCCTCTACTTGATCTGTTAAGCGGGAAACTCCAGAATAAATCAATTCCTTAGGTACCTGAGGGTCGAATGACTCAGGGTATTTCTCAGCCAAGTAATGGGAAAACACATCGTGGCGTGCACTGGTTAAGCCATTACTGCCCATACCTCCATTATACTCTTTCTCGTAACTAGCCTGTCCAAAGGAAGCCAAACCAACAATAACTTGTCCGGCTGCAATATTGGCATTATCGATCACCTCCGATCTTTTCATCCGAGCGGTAACGGTACTGTCTACAATCACCGTTCGAACCAAATCACCTACATCTGCGGTTTCGCCTCCGGTAAGAATCAAATTCATCCCTTCAGCATTCAATTCTTCAATTAAATCTTGGGTACCCTGAATCAAAGCAGAAATTACTTCTGCAGGAATCAAGTTCTTATTACGACCAATGGTTGATGATATCAGGATCGGCACATCGGCTGCGCCTACACAGAGTAAATCATCAATATTCATAATCAATGCATCTTGAGCAATGCCCTTCCAAACACTTAAATCGCCGGTTTCCTTCCAATACAAGTAGGCTAATGAAGATTTAGTGCCAGCGCCATCCGCATGCATAATCACACAATGCTCTTCGCTGCCAGATAGAAAATCAGGAATTATTTTACAGAAGGCCTTAGGAAACAAGCCTTTATCCAAATCCTTGATTGCCTGATGTACGTCTTCCTTCTGAGAGGACACCCCTCGCTGGCTGTACTTTGATGATTGATTTTCCATTTTGCAAAAATAGAAAGCGCCCCGCGGTTTTAAACCACAGGGCGCTTCTAAATATTTAATTAAGCTATTTGTAGCGTATCCAGAGGCCTGGTTGAATTTCTACTTCTTCCAATTCAGGGTTTAATTCCTCTAATACCTCTTCGTCGATATCCAATTCTTTGGCGATATCACCTAAATCGATGCCACGACGTTTAACCTGATAGTGTGTAGCGTCCCACTGCTCATAGTTTCCATCTTTTTCCATTTTCACTTGCAAGCCAACGAAAGGACGAACACCGCGTAAACCTCCGTTCAATTCCTTGAACTCACGGATATTCATATTTCCTTGACGGGCTAAGGCTCCAAAGCTCATCGGACGTTTCATTACTAAGATTTCTCCTGGCTTCGCTTCATTCTCACGACCTGCTTGAATCAAGGCATCGGTATCTGCTGCTTGAGGCTTGTCTTCTCCACCTTCGGGAACGAAATCATCGCTAAGTACTTTAAAGTCAGTACGACGGTTGATTTGGTTTGCAATTTCTTGCTTCTCAGCAGGTAGAGCTTTAATAAACCGTTCGGTGAGTTGGTCTCCTTCTTTAAAAGATTCTTTACCGTAGCCATCGTAGTTCTTCGGAATGGTAAAAGGCTCATTCTCACCCATACCTTGAGCTTCTAATCGCTTAGGGTTCACCCCTTTTGAAATCAAATAATTCACACAGGTATCGGCACGTTTTTTTGATAACCAATTGTTACGGTCTTCTGAATCACGATAATCCGTATGCGAACGCATTCCGATAGTAATATTGGGGTTATTATCCAAAATGATAACTACCGAATCCAAGGCCGACATAGCCTCTGGACGAAGGTCCCATTTACCTAAATCAAAGAATACATTAGGAAGAACGATCGGCTTCTTAATAGGATCAAGTTCCTTATTTAAAGTAATGCGCTTAATGAAGTACCCTGCCGAAGGAACATATTCAAAAGCATCGATTTCAAAACCAATGGTAGTTACTTCCCCCGTATTGGCCAAATAACTCTTTTTAGAGAAATGCAAAGTGTAGTTCACATTCTCCATCACCTTGGTATCGTCGAAAATATAGTATCCATTTTCATCCGCTGTAATGGTTACCGATCCATCAGGACCATCCAATGTAACGGTAGCTTCTGGAATTGGGGTCTTCTCTTCGGAGTCGAGCACTACACCCTCGATATTAAACACTAATGGAGTACGGTACACCGACCAAATATCATCGCTGTTCTCTTGAGAACCGTAACGTGTTTTAGATCCTTCACGATTAGAAGAAAGGAAACCTTTTTTAGTATCAGAACCAGGCTCCCAAATCAATGCAAAATCATCACTGCTAGAGTTGATCGGATATTCCATATGGATAACATCTCCTTCTGGCATACCATCTTCTCCTAATTTTACCTTGTAAATATCTAAGCCGCCCATCCCGGGGTGACCATCAGATGCAAAGTATAGGAAGCCATCACCATGAACAATTGGGAATCGTTCAGAGCCAGTAGTGTTCACCTTAGAGCCCAAGTTGCGTGGCTTTCCCCAAGATTTTGAACGACGATCATATTCTGTCACAAAAATGTCGTGAGAACCTTTGGTATTGAAATCATCGGAAACAAAGTATAAGAACTTATCATCCAGAGAAAGACAGGGATCACCAATATTTGCCATGGTATCACCACCGATAATTTGGCGCTCTGGCTCTTTCCAAGACTGACCTTGCATCTCCGTTTTGTAGATACCACAACCTAAACGCAAATCATCATCTACAATACAACGAGTGAAATACAATTCCTTTTTACGACTATCAAAACTTGCCGTTCCTTCGTGAAATTCACTGTTTAGGATTTCTTCTTCATCCAATAAAACAGGGGTAGACCATTTTAAATCAGCATAGCTAACTTCCTCCTCTTCATCGTTACCACGGCGACGACCACGAGATTTACGTTCTGCGGTACTGGTATAAAGATCCATATAGGATTCACCAGTCCAGCTATCTTCATCGCTACCTACAGACTCATCTCGAGAGGACACAAAAACAATCACATCATTTTCACGGCGATCTCCACCATAAGTCACGGAGAAATCCATAGCAGGACTGTTAATGTCCTTCATGTTGTCTACCTGATATTGACTCGGCTTATTTTTCCTTTCGATGGCTTTACGAGTAGATTCAATCGCCTCGTCAGCCATGGAGTCGGTAGGATTCTCTTTTTTGTATTCTTGATAAACTTCGATGGCCTCTTCGTATTTACCCATCGCTTTGAGCATGTCCCCACGCAACATAATTGCTTTGGGATCACGGTATCCTACCTTAATCGCTTTGTTGTAATTCTGTTCAGCTTGATCATACTCATTCATCATGCGATATGACTCCGCTAACTTGAATAGAACCTCCGATTTTTGATCTCGACCTTTGGCTTCATTATAGGCATCCTTTAAAAGTTCTACTGCGTAGAAATATTCTTCTGCATCGAATGCTTTGTAAGCTTTATCTATTTCCTTAGGGAGTTTCGGTTCGCCATCTGGCTGAGCTTTAAGGGAGTAAGATAAAAAGCTCACAAGAATTAATGCAAATCCTAGACGAAAATGTCTCATATATGCCGCTGTGATTTTGGTCTGTAAGCCGCTAAAATAGTTAAATATTTTATTCAGCTAAGCCCGATTTTACTAGGGGTTTCAAAAAAAAAACCGCCTCTGTTAATAAGAGACGGCTTTGTTTGAATATCAATTAATCTTAAATGAAGATTAACTCACGATACTTTGGTAATGGCCAGAGCTCATCATCCACCAATAATTCCAATTTATCGCAGGCATATCGAATCTTATCAAAATAAGGGATCACCTTTTCGCAATAAGCGATGGCTTGCTCACGAGTATCCTCAATGGCATTGCAGCGCTTGCGCTCCTCGATCATCGCATCTTTCTCGGCAATAATGGTGCTGATATAACCACTAATGCTTTCAATCATATGCAATTGATCTTTGGCTACTTTCTGGAATACTTCCGGTGCCAATACCTCTTTTAATCCACGAACATTCTGGATTAATTTATTCTGATAATTAATTGCAGTTGGCACTACGTGGTTTCCAGCGATATCACCTAAAACACGACTTTCAATCTGAATCTTCATTTTATACTCTTCGAGCATAATTTCATGGCGAGCATGAACCTCTACCTCATTCATCACTTCGTTTTCCACGAAAAGCTTTACAGCCGAATCGGTTACATAAAAATCCAATGCATGAGGAGTAGTACGCACATTACTCAAGCCACGTTTTTCGGCTTCAGCGGCCCACTCATCTGAGTATCCATCACCTTCAAAACGAATATTTTGACTTTGCTTGATATAGTCACGCAATACATTAAAGATGGCATCATCCTTTTTCATGCCCTCCGCTATATGAGCATCTACCGCCGCTTTAAATTCGCGTAATTGCTGCGCCATGATCGTATTTAAAATGGTCATGGGTTGAGCACAGTTCGCTAAGGAACCTACTGCACGCAATTCGAATTTATTTCCGGTGAAGGCAAAGGGAGAAGTTCGGTTACGATCGGTATTGTCCAATAAGATTTCTGGAATCTTACCAACTACGTTTAACTTGAGATCTGTTTTCTGCTCAGGACTCAATTTACCTTTCTCCAGCTGCTCAAGAGCATCTAAAGTGGCCGTTAACTGAGAACCTATAAATACAGAAATAATAGCAGGAGGAGCCTCATTTGCCCCTAAGCGGTGATCATTACTAGCTGATGCAATCGAAGCACGAAGAAGATCGGCATGATTGTGCACCGCCATAATAGCATTAATGAAGAAAGTAAGGAACTGTAAATTGCTCTTTGGGGTTTTACCAGGGGCTAAAAGATTTACTCCGGTATCGGTAGCCAAAGACCAGTTATTGTGCTTTCCACTTCCGTTTACTCCTTTATATGGCTTCTCGTGCAAGAGCACTTTGAAGTGATGGCGACGTGCAACCTTATCCATCAAATCCATGATAAGAGAGTTGTGGTCTACCGAAATATTTGCTTCTTCGAATACAGGTGCTAATTCGAATTGACTGGGGGCCACCTCATTGTGACGGGTTTTCACCGGAATTCCTAATCGATAGGATTCCATTTCCAATTCACGCATAAACTGACGGGCACGCTCTGGAATTGATCCAAAATAGTGATCATCCAGCTGTTGTCCTTTTGCAGGGGCATGTCCCAATAATGTACGTCCGGTTAACTTCAAATCCGGACGAGCATGGAATAAGGCCATATCCACCAAGAAGTATTCCTGCTCCCATCCTAAAGTAGCGGTCACTTTGCGAACATTGCGATCAAAGTACTGACATACGTCAGTAGCTGCCTGATCGATAGACTGCAAGGCACGTAATAAAGGCGTTTTATTATCCAAAGCTTCGCCGGTATAGCTAACAAATACAGTAGGAATACAAAGGGTACGCCCCATAATGAAAGCTGGGCTGGTAGGATCCCATGCGGTATAACCACGAGCCTCAAATGTGTTACGAATACCTCCATTAGGGAAGCTGGATGCATCAGGCTCCTGTTGAACCAACATACCGCCACTAAACTTCTCAATGGCCTGACCATCGCCAGTAGGCTCAAAGAAAGAATCGTGCTTTTCGGCAGTAGCGCCAGTTAAAGGCTGAAACCAGTGTGTGT
This sequence comes from Croceimicrobium hydrocarbonivorans, assembly GCF_014524565.1. Taxonomy (NCBI): domain Bacteria; kingdom Pseudomonadati; phylum Bacteroidota; class Flavobacteriia; order Flavobacteriales; family Owenweeksiaceae; genus Croceimicrobium; species Croceimicrobium hydrocarbonivorans. The sequence continues at coordinate 610,580 of NZ_CP060139.1, forward strand.
AGTGGGTTGCTCCTTTATTGATAGCCCAGGCTTTCATGCCGGTGGCCACCTGATCGGCAATTCCACGATCAATCTTGGTTCCTTTTTTCACAGCATCCGACACGCTTCGATAGGCTTCGGGAGTCATATACTCCTTCATCGAACGGTAGTTGAATGTGTACTCTCCGAAGATCTCAGAAACACGAGTGTAAGGAAGCTCTACTTCTGGAGCCATCCGTCTTTGTGCTTCTTGCAATGCGGTAAATCGAATTTGAGGCATTTTGAAAAATTTTTCGCAAAATTAATTGCCTCGGGGGGTTGAAACCAGAAAAATCTTAAATTTTTACAAACACCCTCTTAAAAACTAGGGGTGTACTCCAGGATTATCTTAAATCACCCCAATAACCCCCAATAAATACACGGTATACAGAGCGAACATGATAAATCCTTGCCAACGACTAATGACACCGCGCTTCATCCAAAGCATAAATGGCAATAAAATGAGACTAATTCCAATTAACCACGGGAAATCAAAGGACATCAATGCGGCACTTTGAACAGGCAAGTCTGTAATCAATCCGGTTATACCCAATACTGCCAGAATATTAAAAATATTGGACCCGATTAGATTCCCTAATGAAAGGTCTTGCTCCCCTTTAAAGCTGGCTATCAAAGAAGCGGCTAATTCGGGTAAGCTGGTGCCGATGGATACCACTGTTAAGCCCACTACCCTTTCACTAATCCCCCAGTCGGTGGCAATATTTACCGCTCCCTTTACGAGAAACTCGGATCCAAATCGCAATCCTGCTATACCAGCAGCCAGGAAAAATACCATCTGCCATAGCTTTAGCAGTTTGGCATCCGAAATTTCGGGGTTCTCCTTCTCTTGCTTACGTGATCCCCGAATCTGAAAGAGATTATATAATACTAGTAAAATAAAGAGTACTAAAGCCTCCCAAAAGCCTAGGAGATCATTCCAAAGAAAGAGGTATAATAAAAGGGTTACAAAGAACATGATACCCCAGTCAACCCGCATAGTACGTTTGCTTACCTGCATAGGGAATACCATGGCGGTTAAACCTAAAATGAGGGAGATATTCGCAATATTAGAACCAATCACATTACCAAAGGAAATATCAATGTGACCTTCTAATGCGGCTTTTAAGCTTACCAATAATTCCGGGGCAGAGGTCGCAAAACTCACGACTGTCATTCCCACCACTAACAAAGAAATTTTGGCTCTCAGTGCGATATCAACCGAGGCTTTAACCAACCAATCACCACCGAAAAGTAGGAGTAAAACTCCAACCAGGACCAGGAAATAATCCATTCTAGAACTTATTTCGCTTGATAGATCCCGTGATTTCTTCGATTTCCTTTTTCTCTGATTCGACCTTGTCCTTAAATTTCTTTAAGTCCGAACCTTCGCTGGTTTTATTGATCTCATTCTTGATGTCCTCCGTAGCATTGCGCACCTCTCTAATTCCTTTGCCAATTCCACGTGCGATCTCCGGGATACGATTAGCCCCGAAAAACATAATCACCAACAGTAAAATCACTACGATTTCACCACCGCTGATATTGAAAAACATAAATGGGAGGGTCTGAAAAATCATAATTCAAAATTAACCAAAAAACCCCGACTCCTTACGAAAGAAATCGGGGTTCAAGACTATTGTTTAAGGAGGACTATTCCTCTTCTTTTTTCATGGTGTCGATCATAATCGGAGTAGCAATGAAGAGGGATGAATAAGTACCCACTACAATACCGATTAACAATGCGAACATAAAGCCTCGGATTACCTCACCACCAAAGATGAAGATGATCAGCAATACGAAGAAGGTAGTTAAAGAGGTGTTGATGGTACGACTTAAAGTACGGTTCAAGGCGTCGTTCACCACTTCATTCATTCCTTTCTTCTTAAGGTTATGCGTACGCATGTATTCACGAATACGGTCAAATACAACCACGGTATCATTCAGAGAGTAACCAATTACTGTTAACACGGCTGCGATAAAGGCTTGATCGATCTCTAAAGAGAAAGGTAAAATACCGTAGAGTAAAGAGAAGAGCGACAATACTACCAATACATCGTGGAATGCCGCTACTACAGCACCAGCACTAAACTGCCACTTGCTGAAACGGATTAAGATATAAAGGAAGATTACTACTAAGGAGAAGATAATCGCCAATACTGCAGAAGACTTAATATCGTCTGCAATTGTAGGTCCTACCTGACGCTCTGCCACAATTCCAATATCACTGGCTCCTGAAGCTTCGGAGAAGAAATCCTCTTTGGAAGGAGCATTTTGATAGAATGCGGTAACACCTTCGTATAAGCGATTTTTGATATCAGCCTCTACTTCAGTTCCGGTTTCGTTGATCTTATACTTGGTAGTGATGATCACTTGAGATGCGTCACCAATTGTTTTCACCTCTGGATAAACTTTGGCCCCATCCTCATTTACGAAATGGTCGCCAAGGGCAGTTTGGATATCTACAGAATTTACATCCTTGTCGAAACGAACTTGGTAAGAACGACCTCCAACGAAATCCACACCGTAGTTTAAGCCACGGGTAGAAAGTGAAATGATACCAGTTAAGATGATCAATCCACTAATGGTGTAGGCTATTTTACGCTTGGCCAGGAAGTCAAAATTAAACTTGGTAAATGCATTACGTGTAGCTCCAGTAAAGAAGCTTACGGATTTCTTCGCTCCTAAGCGTGCTTCAAATACCAAGCGGGTAATGAAGATGGCACAGAACAATGAAGTAAGAATACCAATGATTAAGGTAGTGGCGAAACCACGAATTGGCCCAGTACCGAAAGCATACAGGATAACCCCAGTAAGGAAGGTGGTTACGTTGGCATCGATAATGGAAGAATAAGCATTCTTGTATCCATCTTCAATAGCAAGGCGCAATCCTTTACCATGAGTTAATTCCTCACGAATACGCTCATAAATCAGCACGTTCGCATCTACCGCCATACCGATGGTTAATACGATACCGGCAATACCTGGTAAGGTAAGTACTGCACCTAAGGAGGCTAATACTCCAAAGATGAAGAACATGTTTACGATCAAAGCTAAATCTGAAGCAGCACCTGCGCCATTATAATAGAAGATCATATAGATCATCACAATGGCAAGGGCAATTACGAATGACCATAATCCAGCACTAATAGCTTGCTTACCTAAGCTTGGTCCAACAATATCAGCTTGAATAATATTGGAGGCAACCGGTAATGCTCCTGCCTTTAGAATAGTGGCTAAATCTTGGGCATCATTTACACTAAAACTACCAACGATCTCGGTATTTCCATTGCTAATTTCCCTAATTACACGAGGGTAAGAATAAGCGAGATTATCTAATACAACCGCTACAGAGCGATTATCTTCCGGATTCGATTGATCGCCCACTGCTTCACGAGTGATTTTAGCCCAACGGCTGGCGCCACTGGCATTCATGCTCATGGTAACTATTGGCTCATTAGCCTGGTTAAAGTCTTGACGAGCATCTACCACTACGTCACCTTCCATTGCAGCCTTACCATCACGAGTAGTTTTGGCAGCTAATAAATACAAGAAACCTCCATCATCTGGCTTAGCAGTCCAAATAAACTTCACATTGCGGAGGTTACCTGGAATCAAAGCCAAGATACGTGGATTAGAAAGGTACTCATTTACTTTATCGGTGTCGCCCACGCGAGAAACCCCTACAATAGGACCACTGTTGGGTTGACCAGTTTCTTGGTTTACGTTAGGACCGAAAACTTCCCAAAGCGGGTTGAATTGGTTCACCATACTTGTGCTATCCGAAGCTAATGAATCAACTTCTGCACTAGCCATAGAAGCTGTGCTATCATTAGAAGTGCTATCGTTTGAGGCATCAGTTACAGCTTGAATTTCATTTAAGAAATCAGAACCTTCCACTACTCCATTCTCCTGAGCAGCGGCACTGTCTTTTCCGGCATTAGGGTTTTCCACTAATCCACGTAAACGCTCATTTGCTTGAACCATAAAGTTCAACATTTCGTAGCCTTCATAAAGCTCGAAGAACTCCAATTTTGCAGTGGATTGTAATAGTTTTTTAACTCGATCGGGATCTTTTACACCTGGCAGTTCAACCAAGATTCGTCCACCCTCACCTAATCTCTGAATATTAGGTTGTACTACACCAAATTGGTCGATACGAGCACGTAATACGGTATATACGTTTTCAACAGAGGCATTCACCTGAGCGCGTAATTCAGCTTCAACCTCCGCATCGGAAGCATTGAAACCGAGTTTATCGTTCATTTCTTTGGTTCCGAACACCTTGGGGTCACTCATTTTTAAGTTACCTCCACGCTCAGCGTTAATTTGCTTGAAAGCAGCAAAGAAATTGTCCAAATAATTTTCTTGGTTCTCAGTAGCATTTTTATCTGCCAGCTTGATAGCCTCGGTAAAAACGATGTTTTTGCTTTGATTGGAAATCTCGCGAAGAATATCTTTTACCGAGACTTCGAGGATTACGTTCATACCACCGCGGAGGTCAAGGCCAAGGTTAATTTCCTGTTCCTTCACTTCAGCATAGGTGAAATCATCTACAAAAACATTGTATACCACCTCACTACGCATTGAGTCGAGATAGCTTTCACGGCGTTCTGGATCGCCGGCAGCATAGTCATCTGCATCACTTTCGACAGAGCGAGTGATGTAGGTAAATGAAAGCTGATAAATACAAGCCAAAGCAAACACTATGGCAAACAGTCGGATAACTCCTTTATTCTGCATTACTTAGTCGTAAAAGGGTGTTCAAATGAAGGCGGCAAATATAGTTTTTCAGTAAATAAATCACAATGTACGTTGACTATATCACCAAGCCTTCAGTGAGATATTTGCGTAATTTTACCAAAAGTCTCTGTAAATGCGCACCTTTATCTCCTGTTTACTACTCATTTTTCTTCAATTTCAAATGAGTGCTCAGCTTCGCTTTTCCTTTGAGCAACAGATCAATACCAAAGTTTACCATGGTACTGATACCGTACCTAACCCTTGGGCAGGTGGATTAAATTATCCAATTTTCAACAATTTGGATTTTAACTTCGATGGACTCACTGATCTTTTAGTTTTCGATCGAAGTGGAAAAAGACTTTTACCCATGATGTGGGAGCTGGTAAACGGAGATAATGTTTTGCGCTATCATCCTGAGTATATAAAACACTTCCCCTTTCCTCGAGGTGAAGGGGCCTTTATTTTACTGCGCGATTACAATTGCGATGGCCTAAACGACATCTTTTATTCCGATGGTTCCTTTATATATGTATATGAGAACACCAGTTCCAATGGTCAACTGAGCTTTAGCATCGCCAACAATGGTCAACATTTAGACACGGATTATTTAGCCTCTGGAGTTTCCAAGCTCTATATCTCACGCGCCGACATGCCCGACATAAATGATGTGGATGGCGATGGAGACCTCGATATTTTAACTTTTGGCAATGGCGGCGTTCAAGTAGAATTTCATGAAAACACCAGTCCTTGCGGACTTAATTTTGTTCAAACCGGTAATTGCTGGGGTTTATTTAAGGAAGGGGGCATTTATCGTTCTGTCATCTTAAATCACTGCACCGGTGGCAATAAAAGAAGTTTAGGCTCCGGATCTGGTAAAGTTTTGCATACCGGTAGCGCCATGCTTAGCTGGGATTTGGATAATGACAATGTTGTTGATTTACTGCTATCCAATGTTTCGTACAACAACCTATCTGCTTTAAGCAATGGTGGTACGCTCGATTCATCAGCCATGGTGGCTCAAGACACCATGTATCCACCATCACATCCTGTTGACCTATTTAATTTCCCGGCTTCTTTTAGAGCCGAAACCGGAACCGATGGTGTGGATGATTTAGTATTGAGTAGCTTTAGTTCAGCTACTAGCGGCAGTCCGGATATGTCCTCAAATCATAGAGGGATATGGCATTATAAAAATACCGGCACCAATACACAACCCAATTTTGTTTTCACAGAAGATAATTATCTGCAAGGCGATATGGTAGACCCCGGCGCTGCTTCAACACCTCGCTTGGTGGATTTAAATGGGGATAGTTTAATGGATTTAGTCTTGAGTGTTGGTAACCGCTTCATGCAACCCGGCTTTTCGAACTCCCAACTTTATTACTATGAAAACACTGGTACGGCCCAGCAAGCTGAATTTACCCTGATCGACACAAATTTCGCAGATATTCTTTCCCTCAATTTAGGAACTGAAATTGTTCCTGCCTTTGGCGATTTGGATGGAGATGGAGATCAAGACTTGATTGTTGGTGCTAACAGTGGCTATTTCCATTATTTAAAAAATACTGGCTCTGCTAGTTCACCATCTTTTACCATAGATACATATATCATCACCAATACAGATGTTGGTGCTAATGCTGCACCTTATTTATTTGATCTGGATGATGATGGTGACTTAGACCTCTTTGTAGGAAACCAACAAGGACATATTTATTGGTTTGATAATAGCTCAGCCAGTACGCCTAATTTCAGTCAAAAATCAAGCTTCTTTGGAGCGGTAAATGTTTCTGCTCAAAACCTGTCGGGAAATGCCGTTCCCGTTTTTTATAGAGACAGCACTGGCACTACTTCCTTATTTGTAGGATCTAGAAGTTTGGGTGTGGTGCAGTTTGATGAAGTAGATACTGTTTCTCAATTACCCAGCTCAATTAGTGATACAATTGGAAATGCTAGCAAGCAAAGCCTGAATAATAATGAAAGCCCATTCGGCATAAGCAAGCGCAGTGGCCGAAATCAATTCTTAATTCTTGCCTCCGAACTGCAAGCCAAAGGTTACCTCAATGGATATATTGAAAGCATTGGCTTTAACATTGTTGACAAAGGCGGTTCTGTTCTAACCAATGGTTTTACGGTGAAGATGAAAAACACCAGCGCTACCAGTTTAAACGCCTTTGAAGACAATTTCCCTTATCCTTATCCTTTAGAAAATTACATCTACAATTTCGGTAATGGCTGGAATACTATCCCCTTACAATATCCACATGCCTGGGATGGACAATCTAATTTGCTAATTGAAGTTTGCTTTAGCGGAAACTTCCCAGCCAGCAATATTCATGTTTCGATGACAGACGAAGGCTTTAATTGCCATGCCTACGGGGACATCACCGGATTTAACACACAGTCGGCAAATGGTTGTGCAATGCCATATTTACAGACTATTCAAAAGCGCCCGGATATTCGTCTGAGCCTCACCCCTGCTTTGATTCCGGTTCCGGCTGCTCAGCACCATGACTTGTATATTGGGGAACGTACCACTGCCGACTTTGCCGATCTTAATGGTGATGGTTATCTGGATGCAGTAGTAGGAAATTTAAGCGGAGGATTGAGTTTATTCTATGGAAATGAATACACTTTTTCCACACCCGAAATCTCCAAGGAATCAAGCTTTGTAAGCATTTATCCCAACCCCAATAATGGCGCCTTTCAAATTGACTTAGCAGCGGATGTCCTTGCTGAGTATTCAAATCTCCGCATCTTCAATACTCAAGGGCAACAAGTTTTTAGTCAGGAAATTAGCTCCGACACTGAAATCAGATTAAATAAAAATCTGACCGATGGATTGTACATCGGTATAATTGAAGGCCCAAGTGATCGGAAGACTTTCAGGTTTATCCTCAAACATTAGCATTTAGCATTTTACCTTTACTGGCAAAGGGGTGGTTATTAACTGAATGTTAAAAATCGTACACATTTCAGGCTTTAGAATTCTTCTAAACAAAGTGGAATAGTTTATTATTGCATTTGTAATAATTATCCATTGTTTATGAAAAGATTACTATTAACCCTCACTTTGGTGGGGTTATGGCAGTTGGGCTATGCCCAATGTCCGCCAAGCTCCCCCTTGGTGACGCCCTACACGGAGAATTTTGACTCCGAGACAGCGGGCTATCAAGCAACTTTCGGGAACTGCTACATCGGAACCCAAAGTTCAAACCCTCGCTGGGAGTATGAAACCAGCGGAACCGCCAACTCTACTGGCACAGGACCCCTCAATGATGTATCAGGATCAGGTTTGTATGCCTATCTGGAAACCTCAGGAGGAGCACAAGGTGACACGGCTGGTTTAATTACACCAGCAATCGACCTAGTTGGTTTAACCAATCCAGAGCTCCGTTTCATGTACCACATGTTCGGTGCAACTATTGGCCAATTGGATGTTTACGTTAATGACGGCACCGGTTGGACTTTAGAAAGCTCAATTGTTGGTCAGCAACAAACTGCAGAAGGCGATTGTTGGTTGCCTTCATCTGTAAGTTTAGCGAGCTATTTCGGCGACACTGTTCGCATTAAGTTTGTTGGTGAGCGTGGTAGTTCATTTACCGGTGACATTTCTATTGATGAAATTGAGGTAGATAACGAATTGAACTGTGCTATTCCTTTGAACTTAACTTGGGTAAGCAGCACTCCTACTACCGCTACCATTACCTTTGATGCAGTGGCTAATGCTACCTCAGGTTACAATATTTATGTTGGAGCTCCAGGATTTGATCCAGCAACAGTTACTCCAACAAATTACACCAGTAACAACATTACTTTAACCGGATTGGCTGCTGCTAGCAATTATGAAGTTTATGTAGAGTCAGATTGCGGTACTAATGGTGTAAGCGGAACTCTTTGTAAAGGTTTGTTATTCCAAACCACTTGTGTTCCATTCAACACTTTCTACAGCCGCGACTTTGACAGCGATGCAGCTGGTGACCCCGCTCAGTGCTGGGCTCAGTATTCTTCTTACAATCCTGCTAGCTCTTGGGCAGAGGTAGTTACCATTCCTACTTTCAACAGTCCCCAAGCCTATAGTGGCACCAATGTATTAGAGCTTTATAGCGCAAGTGGCGGCACCCCGGCAGACACTTTGATGGCTATAAGTCCCGAGTTTAGTGACATGACCAGCAATGCTCGTCAAATTAAGTTCCAGGTTGCTGCTCAAACAGGTACCAATACCTTAATGATTGGCACCACTAATTCACAAAACCCAGGTGCTCCAATTAGCTGGATTGATACTTTATCAAATCTGACCAGTTCCTGGCAATTGGTAATTCTTCCATTAAATGCCGCCACCGGATATAATGGAAGCGATAAGTATATAGTATTCCGTCATGGTCTGGAAAACACTTTCAGCGATGTTTATATTGATGACTTTGTATACGAAGCAATTCCTGCATGTCCTCAATTAACCAACATCAGCCAAACCAATGTTGGAATCACCACTACAACATTCAGCTATAATAGCAATGGAAACCCAGTTCAATACGAATGGGGTCCTGTAGGTTATACTCAAGGAACCGGTACGGTTGGTACTCTTCCCGCAGGAACCGGTACCATTAATGGTTTAAGCTCCGCTAGCTGCTACGATGTGTACTTGCGTACCGATTGTACCGGTGGTGGTAATGGAACTTCCATTTGGTCTGGCCCTTTCACAGTATGTACTCTTTGTACTACTCAATCTTTACCTTATTCTGAAAACTTCGATATTGGTTTAGGTTGTTTTGTAGTAACTGATGGTGGTAACACCACAGACACCTGGATTCACGCCACTTCATCCAATACTACCACTACCACAACTGGTACTGCACTGGATGCTTCTCCAGGTTGGATTGAAGCAGATTCAGATAATGCCGGTTCAGGTGCAATCACCATGGATGAAAATATCACCAGTGCTTATATCGATGCCGGAAGTATCACCGGAACCTTATACTTGGAATTTGACCAGTTCTATCAGCACCTAGGATCAAATGCTGAAGTAGAAATCTGGGATGGAAATGCCTGGGTAAATGTGCTTACTCAAAATTCAACTAATGTTGGTGCTTGGGGAAATCCAGATCATCAAAAGATTGACATTACTGCTTATGCCAATGACAGTCTTCAAGTACGTTTCGTATACAAAGACAATGGCGTTTGGGCCTGGTGGTGGGTAATCGACAACGTTCTTGTACAAGAAGAACTTTGTGCCCGTTCAACCAACTTCACCGCAGCCTTTGTAACTGCTGACTCAGTTGGTCTGGCTTGGACTCCAGGTGCAGGTAGCAACTTTGGCATCGAATATGGTCCTGCCGGATTCACCCCAGGTAGTGGTACTTTAACCAGTACTTCTAATTCTTCAATTACTATTACTGGTTTATCACCACAAACCAGCTACGACTTCTACTTAATCGATACCTGTTCTGGTAGTATTGCCAGTTTACCTGTATTCTTAAATGTAGCAACGGCTTGTGCTATCAGCACTCCTGCTGTATTGCCTTTAACCGAAGATTTCGAAAATTACAGTCAAGGTCCTACCTTCAATGGTACTACCGAGTACTTATGTAACCCTTCATACTACTGGTCCTTAAACCCATCCTCTGGTAATGGTCGCTTCCGCTTACAAGCTGGATCTACCTATTACAGAAGTGGTTTACAGGCCTTAACAGCGGATCACGATCCATTTGTTTCTACGCCTGAAACCAACAGTATGGTTATGACGGTAGATTTAAGCAATTACACTACCGCTAATGGTATTGAATTGAGCTTCTACTGGATGCGTCATACTACTACCTCTCGCCCTGGCAACAAGGTGTATGCTCGTGGTAGCGCCTCTGACCCTTGGGTTGAATTAGCCAGCTTGAACAACTCTTTAAGCGGTGGTTTCGATTCCATTATCGGAATGGACATTGTAGCTCCATTAGGTCTTGTAGGTCAAACCGTTAGTGCTACTACTCAGATTCGCTTCGACCAGGAAGGTCAAAACGGATCCAGCTTCAGCAATACCTGCTGCGATGGCTATACTTTAGAAGACATTACCCTTGAGGCAGTAGCTTGTCCATTGCCTGGTGGATTAAACGTGAGTGGTGTATTTGACACTACTGCTACCTTAAATTGGGCCGGTGCTTCATCAGCATCCAACTTCCAATACTGGTTTGGTCCTGCTGGATTCTTCCAGGGAACTACCACTACCGGTGGGATTAAAGGCTTTAGCGCAAGCTCAGGAGTTGTTGTAGACACATTAAGTCAATTTACTTGCTACGAATTCCTGGTACGTACAGTATGTCAGCCTGGTGATACTTCTTCTTGGAGTGCTCCTTACCAATTCTGTACTCCTTGTAGCCCAATTAGTGCTCCTCATTCTGAGAACTGGGATGCCCTTACCTCGGCTTCAAAGGACCTTGGATGTTTCAGCTCTATCGAAGATCCTAGCTTAAACAGCTCCAACTTCTTAGGGGTTACCATCCAAAATAGTACCTTCTACAATCCTATTTCTACACCCAACTATGTAGAAATGGATAACTCATCCGCTACTTCAGCTCCATTGCTTTTAGTATCTCCTCCAACTACCGACATGACTGCCGGTGATAAGCGAATTGTATTCTACAGTCGCGCTACTTTTGTGGGTACACCACCTCATAGTTTAATCGTAGGTACCATGGCAGATGGTAACAATGCTGCTACCTTCCATGGATTAGATACTATTTATCCGGATGGAAATGCATTTACTCGTTACGTAGTAAACTTAACGACCGCTAATGGGTATAATGGTACGGATCAATACTTTGCGATTGCGCACGGTCAGGATGCTACCTTCTACACCATCTTAGTTGATGATGTTACCTACGAGCAAATTCCTACCTGTCCTGAAGTAAGCAATCTCAAGACCTTACAGGTGGATAGCATGAATGCTATGGTAAGCTGGACTCCTTTCAGCGGAAGTACAGGAAGCTTCCAGATTGAATATGGAACCGGAGCCTTCGGCTCATCTAGTAACAGCCGTGTGGTTGCTTCTAATGATACTACTACCATTACGGGTTTAACTCCAGGTACTAACTACTGTTTCTGGGTTCGCGAAATCTGTGCTCCTGGTGATACCAGTATCTGGATAGGCTCTGAATGCTTCAAAACGGAATGTTTAAGTATTTCTGCTCCTTCACATGAAGATTGGGATGCTTTGGCTACCGGATTAGATTTAGGATGTTTTAATAAATACGAAGATCCTAGTTTGACCATAAGTGCTTTCCAGGGAGTTACCATTCAAACCGGTACCTTCAACCAGCCATTCTCTGCTCCTAATGTAGCTGAGTTGGATAATGGTAACATCGTGAATGATGATCTGATCTTGATCTCACCTCGCACCAATGACCTAAGTGCTTCGGATAAACGGATCCGTTTCTATGCCCGTACCACTACCACCTTCCAGAATCCTGAAATCGTAGTAGGCTCTATGAGCAATCCATTAGATAATAGCACTTTCAACGCTCTGGATACCATTCCATTGCAAACCGGTGCTATGGTAGAGTACATTGTTAACTTTAATGCTAGCAATGGTTACAATGGTACTGATAAGTACTTTGCGATTGCCCACGGCTTAACTGCTACTTTCCAAACTATTCTTATCGATGATATCTTCTACGAAGCAATTCCAAGTTGTATTCGTCCTGATAGTCTGGATGTTACCAGCATCACCTCGAACAGCGCCAGTGTAAGCTGGACTAGTGCGAATGGTGGTTCTAGCTTTGAGTACGAATACGGAATCAATCCATTGGGCGATCCAGGTAACACGCGTACCACAATTTCTACCCCGGCCGCCACTTTAGCTGGCCTTACTCCTGGAACCGGATACTGTGTTTGGGTGCGTGAAATTTGCTCGGCCACCGATACCAGTTTCTGGAGAGGACCATTCTGCTTCAGCACACTTTGTGCTCCTAGTAACCCTGCTCCTTACTATACCAATTTCGAAGGTATTACCATCGGTGTTGCAACTGGTACTCCTACAGGATGGGAAAACTGTTGGACACAAAACACAGTTACTGGTTCCCTGCATTGGGAATCAGAAGATGCCACTGGTGCAAACGAGAACAGTACTGGTACTGGTCCATTCTATGATGCTACTACTCCCAGTGTTACTGGTGGTACTTATATGTACTTAGAAACTTCATCTACTGGTGGTCCTGCAGAGTTAATCTCTCCCCCCATCGACATTACAGGCTTAGCTAATCCTGAAGTTGAATATTGGTACCACATGTTCGGAGCAACTATTAACCGTTTAGTAGTTTATGCTGAGGATAACCTTGGTGGTCGTACAGCTATTGACAGCTTAGTTGGTCAACAACAAACTGCGCAGTCTGATCCTTTCTGGCAACGGAATGTGAGTATTGCTAACCTGACTCCAGGTGTATACAAATTCGTATTCGAAGGACATATCGGTTCATCATTTACCGGTGATATTTCTATCGACGAATTCCGTGTACAAGTTGGAGCAAGCTGTCCTCGTCCTACATTCTTAGTACAAACTGCTAAGAACTTAAATGATATCACAATTGGTTGGACTGCTAATGGTACTGGTACCAGCTGGCAAATTGAATACGGTCCGGTTGGATTTACTCCTGGAAGCGGAACTTTATTGACTACTTCCAACAATCCTGAAACCATCAACAGCCTTACCGCAGCTACTAATTATGATGTATATGTACGTGAGATTTGTGGTGCAGCAGATACCTCAGCTTGGACTGGTCCTTTAGTGGCTAGCACTGATATCTGTTTAGCCAGCAGCAAATGTTGGTTCGTATTCGATCTTAAAGACACCTTCGGTGACGGATGGAATGGTGGCGAAGTAACCATTTACCAAAACGGTATCGAAGTAGGTAAGATGGGATCCAACTTTACCACTGGTACTTTATACAAAGACTCTATCCAATTATGTGACATGTTCCAAACTGCTGTAGCTCTTACTACCGCTGGTGGATGGCCAAGTGAAATTGGATTAGAAGTATTTGATCCTACCGGAGCAAGTGTTGGCAGTTATATTGCCAGTGGCACAACTTCACAAGGTGATACTCTGGTAAGCTTCTTAGCAAGCTGTGCTGGTGCTCCTACTCCTTGTGCCATGCCAGATTCTATCTGGGCAACTTCCAATGTAAGTTGTGATGGTATTGAAGTAGACTGGAACAGCAATACTGGTGGTTCATTTATTGAATACGGTCCAGCTGGATTTACCCCTGGAACTGGTACTTTCACCGGTGTGGTAACCGCTCCATACCTGATCTCAAGCTTGAGCCCAGGTACAGCTTACGACATCTATGTTGCTGATACTTGTGGAACCAGCGATACTTCAAGCTTCAATATGGTAAGCACTTCTACTGCCTCTGGTCCATTACCAGTAGCTAGCTTCACTATTGACAGCGCGATTGTAGGTAACTCTTATGAGATCTATGTAGATGCCTCTGCTTCTACTGATGCTGATACTTATGAGTGGAACTTCGGTAATGGTGTTACTTCCAGCAATGCTGCTGATACCATGGTATACTTAGGAAATGGTGGTTATACCGTAACCTTAGTAGTAAGCAATGCTTGTGGTAGCGATACCCTTACTTATCATATCAATGTGAATATTGGTATCGAAGAGAATCCTTTAGCCAATAGCTTAAGTGTTTATCCTAACCCTGCTAACTCTATGGTGAACATCAACTTCACCGCTGTAAGCAGTGCCGATGCAGTAATTCGTTTAGTGGACGCTCAAGGCCGCGAGGTTATGAATGTTCAGGAACGTGCTGCCGGAGGAGAATTTAAGCGTGAACTGGATGTAAGCCAGCTCGCTTCAGGAATCTATATGATCGAAATTCAATCCGGAGATCTGAAAGCACACCGTAGATTAAGTGTGAAATAAGATTCTTAGGAATTTCATAAAGAGCCCCCCTTGTTGCTTTTCAAGCTGCAAGGGGGGCTTTCTTTTTAGTACAAAATTCATCTATCCAAAGCCCTAAAAACCCTTATATAAACTGGCCTTTACACAGCTATAAGGCCTATTAAATACCATCCAAAAAAAAACAAGATTTCACTAGCTAAAACCCTCTTTTCAAAAGTGTTATTACACCAGAGTTTTACTAATATTATTTTTAGCAAGCTTATAAAACAGTTAAATTTCTCATTTTAAAAAGCTATTATTGTATAGTAAACTGTAATATCCCTAACTAGATGAAAAGAGTACTACTAACCTTACTCCTCGTCAATCTTTGGCTAGGAGCGGCGGCTCAATGTCCACCAAGCTCTCCACTTTCAACTCCCTACACCGAAAATTTCGATTCTGAAATTGCAGGCTATCAGGCCACCTTCGGGAATTGTTATGTGGGAACTCGTTCTACAGCACCTCGCTGGGAATATGAAAGTAGCGGAACGGCAAATTCCGCTGGAACCGGCCCCCTGAATGATGCTTCAGGCACCGGTATTTATGCTTACCTCGAAACTTCAGGAGGTGCATTAGGCGATACCGCCGGCTTAATTACCCCACCAATCGACCTGGTGGGATTAACAAACCCTGAACTGCGCTTCCTGTACCACATGTTCGGTGCTACCATTGGTCAGCTCGACATCTATGTAAATGATGGCACTGGCTGGACGCTTGAGAGTTCAATTGTTGGTCAGCAACAAACAGGAGAAGGAGATTGCTGGCTACCATCAGCCGTTAGCTTATCTGCCTACTTTGGAGATACAGTACGTATCAAGTTTGTAGGTGAAAGAGGTAGCTCCTTTACTGGCGATATCTCCATTGATGAGATTACCGTCGATGAGGCCTTAAATTGCCCTGTTCCTGTAAATTTCCGTTGGTTAAGCAGCACTCCAAACGCAGCCATCTTAACTTTTGACGCTGTTGCTGCAGCAACCTCAGGCTACCGCGTTTATGTAGGTGCCCCAGGCTTTGATCCTGCTACAGTAACGCCTCAAACCTTTACGAACGACACTGTAACCCTAACCGGTTTAAGCGCCGCAACTACTTATGAGGCTTATGTTGAGTCGGATTGTGGTTCCAATGGTTTAAGTGGTACCATCTGTGCCATTACTTTCGAAACCAGCTGCGTTCCTTTCAACACTTATTATGCACGCGACTTTGAGTCTGATACGGATGGTGACGAACCACAGTGTTGGGTACAATACAATAACTACGATCTAAATGCATATGCCAGAACCGAAACGGTAACCAATGCATATAGTGGTAATAATGTCTTAGAGATCTTCAGTAGCTCTAATTTCTCCGCAGGTGACACCCTGATTTCAGTAAGTCCTGAATTCAGCGATATGACCAGCAACACTCGTCAGGTAAAATTCTATGTGAGCTCACAAGTAGCTAGCAATACCTTAATTGTAGGTACCTCTAATTCACAATTACCTGGCTCCGCATTTAATCCTATCGACACCATTACCTTAAGCACATCTTGGCAATTGGTTATTATCCCTTTAAATGCCTCTAGTGGCTATAATGGCTCAGATAAATATGTGGTTTTCCGTCATGGACTGGAAAATACCTTTAGCGATGTGTACATCGATGATTTTGTATATGAAGCGATTCCAGCCTGTCCTCAATTAACTAATATCAGTTTAGATGCGGTTGGAATTACCACTGCTACCTTCAGCTATAACAGCAGCAGCAATCCTGTACAATACGAGTTTGGTCCTGTTGGCTATCAGCAGGGAACCGGAACGGTTGGCACCCTGCCCAGCAATACGGGTACCATTGGTGGTTTAAGTTCTGCCAATTGCTACGATGTTTACCTGCGTACTGATTGTACAAGCGGAGGTAATGGTACTTCTATCTGGTCTGGTCCTTTCACAGTATGCACTCTTTGCTTAACGCAGAGCTTACCTTATTCTGAAAACTTTGACATTGGCCTTGGATGTTTCATTGCTCAAGACGGTGGAACTACAACCGATACTTGGGTACATGCTACCTCCTCCACAACTACAACCAACCCCGCTGGATTGAATAGCTCCCCTGGATGGGTAGAGGCCGATTCTGATAATGCAGGTTCGGGTGCAGTTACCATGGATGAAAACTTATTGAGTCCTTATATCGATGCAGGTAATATCACTGGAACTTTATATCTGGAATTTGATCAATTCTACCAAAACCTTGGCTCTAATGCCATAGTAGAAGTTTGGGATGGTAACAATTGGATTGGCCTATTGAACCAAACCGCCAATATTGGAGCCTTTGGAGCCCCAGATCATCAGAAAATCGATATTACGGCTTATGCTAATGATAGCCTTCAAGTTCGTTTTGTTTACCAGGATAATGGCGCCTGGGCTTGGTGGTGGTTGATTGACAACGTTCTGATTCAAGAAGAACTTTGTGCTCGTTCAACCAATTTCATGACCTCCTTCGCTACCTCCGACTCCTTAGGTCTTTCTTGGACCGCCGGATCAGGTACCAGCTTTAGCATTGAATATGGCCCTGCTGGATTTACTCCAGGTACCGGAACCATCGTAGGCACTACAAATTCCAGCATCACGATCACGGGTTTAAGTGCTCAAACCGCATATGACTTCTATCTGGTAGACAGCTGTTTTGGGGGTACCGCAAGCTTACCAGTGTTCCATTCTGCCAGTACCGCTTGTGCATTAACTACGGCGGCAGTTCTACCTCTTATTGAGGGTTTTGAAAACTATTCTACCGGACCGGTATTCACGACCCCAGATCAATTATGTAATCCGAGCTATTCATGGACTATGAACCCGGTAGGAAACGGTCGCTTTGATCTACAAGCCGGAGCTACTTTCTACCGTAATGGACTACAAGCCATGACAGTGGGGCAATCTAGTTTCACCAATAATCTGGTGATTAATGATTTAACCATGACGGTAGATCTTAGTAATTATACCACATCGCCTGGTATAACACTTAGCTTATACTACATGCGTCATACTGCTACCTCACGCCCTGGCAATAAAATCTTTGCCCGTGGAAGCGTAGCTGACACCTGGGTGCAAATCGGTGTGATGAACTCTCCAAATGTTGGTTCGTATGACTCTATCATTGGGGTAGACATCGTAGGCCCTCTTGCCGCTGCTGGTCAAACGGTGGGTGCTACCACTCAAATTCGCTTCGATCAAGAAGGTCAGAACGGTATTTTCAGCACTACATGTTGCGACGGTTATACGATAGATGATTTAGTTCTGGAGGCTGTTAGCTGCCCTAAACCCGGAAACCTGGCTGTAAGTAGCTTGTTTGACACAACCGCTACTCTAAATTGGGCCGGAACAGCTTCAAATTACCAGTACTGGTTTGGACCAGCAGGATTCTACCAAGGTACCTCAACCACTGCCGGAACCCAGGTAATGAGCAGCAGCTCAGGAATATTGATTGATACACTTAGTCAATTCACTTGCTACGAATTCTTAGTGCGCTCCGTATGTTCAGCAGGCGATAGTTCTGATTGGACGGGTCCTTTCCAATTTTGTACCCCATGTAGCCCTATCAGCGCTCCTTATTTTGAAGATTGGGATGCCTACACCTCGGCTACTAAAGATGTTGGCTGTTTTGGTATTGTAGAAGACGCCTCATTTAATGGTTCTACTTTCGATGGAGTAACCATTCAGGATTTAAGTTTCTACGCCCCTATCTCTACGCCTAACTATGTGGAAATAGACAATGGCAGTGTAACCGGCTCACCATTAATCTTGGTTTCTCCTCCTACCACAGATTTAAATGGTGGTGACAAGCGTATTGAATTCTATGCGCGCAGCACCTTTAATGCAACGCCACCTCATTCGCTGATCATCGGTACTATGAGCAATGGTAATGATGCGAGCACCTTCCATGCTATTGACACCATTTATCCTGATGGAGCTGCCTTTACTCAATACAATGTTGAGTTTACCGCGGCTAATGGATACAATGGCACCGACATGTTCTTTGGGCTAATGCACGGACAAGGATCTACCTTCAGTCCATTGCTGATTGATGATCTCATCTACGAAACCATTCCAACTTGTATTCGACCTTCAGACTTGCAATTGGATTCCGCAGATCTAAACATGTTGCATGTATCCTGGACTTCTAATGGAGTTGGTAACTCTTGGGCGATTGAATATGGTCCGGTTGGATTTACTCCAGGAAATGGCACCACTATAATTGCCAACTCAAATCCATTCACCATAAACAGCTTACAGGCCGCTACCTCTTATGATGTGTACATCCGTGAGATTTGTGCTCCTGGCGATACCAGTCGTATTGTTGGGCCAGAAAAAATGTCAACCACTGTTTGTGCTGCAACTAATCAATGCTGGTTCACTTATGACCTAATTGATGCCTTTGGCGATGGTTGGAATGGTGGTTTGGTAGAAATCCGTCAGAACGGAGTTACGGTAGCTACCTTAGGACAGAACTTTACCGGTGGTAGTCTCTACTCCGACTCTGTTCTCTTATGTGATAACTTCCCAACTTCAATTGTGGTAAGTAATACTGGTGGATGGCCCAGCGAAATGGGAATCATGTTCTTTACCCCCTGGGGTGATACACTTGTAAATTATGCCGCTACCGGCACTACGAACCTGAACACCATTATGGGTACTTTCACAGCCCTTTGTACACCTCCAACCTGTGCTGCCCCAACCAACCTGGTACAAACCTCAGGTGGTTTAACAGACATCGGCATGTCTTGGGTTTCAAATGGCCCAGGAACCAGCTTTGAGGTAGAGTATGGCTCTGTGGGACATACCGCCGGAACCGGTTCTATTCAAAGTAGCAATACCAATAGCGCGACTATAACTTCACTTATGTCGTCATCGAGCTATGATATCTATGTACGTGAAATTTGTGGACCAAACGACACCTCTGCATGGTACGGCCCGGTTAAGATGAATACCTCACTTTGTGCCGTGAGTCAACAATGTATTTTCCACTTCGACCTTACCGATTCCTTTGGTGATGGATGGAATGGCGCAGAAATCACAGTGTATCAAAATGGTATTGAAATCGGTAAACTTGGTTCCAACTTCACTGGTGGTACATTGTATCAAGATTCACTTTCCTTATGTGACTCCTTGCCTACTCAAATTGTATTGACTACCGGAGGTGGTTGGCCATCTGAAGTTGGATTCTTTGTATACAACCCACTTGGAGACACTTCAGCATTCTATTATGCCAGTGGCCTAACCGCACAAGGAGATACCATGGCTAACTTTATCGCCTATTGTACTGGTAGCCCTTCTACCCCATGTACCGCACCAGACTCAATCTGGGCTACTACCAATGTAGCATGTGATGCCATCGAAGTAGATTGGAATAGCCATTCGGGTGGTTCATTGATCGAGTACGGTCCTGCTGGATTTACTCCGGGTACCGGTACCCTAACGGGTGTAGTAACTGCCCCCTACTTGATTTCGAACTTGAACCCTGGTACTTCTTATGATGTATATGTAGCTGACACTTGTAGCAGCGATACTTCAGGCTTCACCATGAATAACTTCAGTACCGCTTCTGGTCCATTACCAGTAGCAAGCTTCACTATTGACAGCGCCATTGTAGGTAACTCCTATGAAATCTATGTAGATGCCTCTGCTTCTACGGATGCTGATACTTATGAGTGGAACTTCGGTAATGGTGTTACTTCCAGCAATGCTGCTGATACCATGGTATACTTAGGAAATGGTGGTTATACCGTAACCTTAGTAGTAAGCAATGCTTGTGGTAGCGATACCCTTACTTACAATATCAATGTGAACATTGGTATCGAAGAGAATCCTTTAGCTAATAGCTTAAGTGTTTATCCTAACCCTGCTAACTCTATGGTGAACATCAACTTCACCGCTGTAAGCAGTGCCGATGCAGTAATTCGTTTAGTGGACGCTCAAGGCCGCGAGGTTATGAATGTTCAGGAACGTGCTGCCGGAGGAGAATTTAAGCGTGAACTGGATGTAAGCCAGCTCGCTTCAGGAATCTATATGATCGAAATTCAATCCGGAGATCTGAAAGCACACCGTAGATTAAGTGTGAAATAAGATCCAGATTTAGCAAATTAATTAAGCCCGGTACTTTGGTATCGGGCTTTTTTTATTCCCTTGTGGAATTCCTTATTGACTTATGAAAAGATTTGTAGAACCAGAATTAATAACAAAAAAGCTTGGATAAGGCTATATCCTGAGTCCTCCTGCATTATTTAACGATGTTCAAGGAATTCTATTAAAGACTATTGTTCAGTTTCAAATCAGGCCTAGAAAAGGGCGCTTTAATTTTAGTATATTAGGAGAAGCAAGAGGTTTCAGGATAGCCAATAAAAAAAGCCCCAATCTGCTAGCAGATGGGGCTTTGTATTTTTTTTTTAGAAGCTTAGAAGCGGATGGTAAATCCAGCATTAAAGTTTCTTGGAATTCCAAAGAATACCTCAGCATCATCTGCATCATGATCTCCATCGAAAGAATTGTACTGACTGTTATCAGTGGCATCTTGAATGTAGATAGTATTTAAAGCATTAAATACGTGAGCAAAAACGCTAACACTATAATCTTCAGTATTTAATGGAAGATCATAGTATAAGTGAAGGTCAACTACACCGTAGTCAGGTACTTGCCAAGACTGAGTGCGATCTCCTTCATCCGTACGATCCATTGGGTTGAAGTTAGAATAGAAAGAAGTGTAATAGCGGTAGTCCACTTTAGCGGTTAAACCTTCGGTAATATCCACAGAACCGGAGATATAAGCTTGAGTTTGGGGAGCATCACCTACTTTAAGACCATTCACATATAAATTGAAGGTGTTCTCCACGGCTGAACCGTTTTCGTAAGTGGTATAAGTAGCATTTACATCGCTGGTATATTCCCAGTTTCCGATAGAAGAACCGAAGTCGAAACGCAGTCCTTCAATGGGCTGATAAGAACCAGCTAATTCAACACCACTATGGTTCTGACCTAATCCGCCTAAGAAGATAAAGTCTTCGTCTCCATTCATTAAGCGAACATTCTGGGTAATGGTACGATCCGTCCAGGTAGTATTGTAATAGTTTACAGTTAAACCGAATTTGTTACCAATATAGTAGCTAGCTCCAGCTTCGAAGATGCTCACTTTCTCGTTTTCAGGATTGTCATAAACTACCCCTGCACCATCATTGATTGCATAATCGAAAATAGGGTTACGGCTAATGTATCCACCATTCACAAAGAAGTTGAAATTGCGGTTTACTTTATAAGCAGCACCGGCCTTCACCTGGAATCCTGGAAGATTATCAGTAGCAAGGTTTAAAGCATTACCGGTTCCATCATTTTGGAAATGGTCAGTATAATCATAAGAAACCACGGTATATCCGGCCATACCGAAAAGGTTCAATTTCTTGGTATCATAAACCGCTTGGGCGTATCCACCTAACCAGCTTACCTGATTGGTATTATCGTAAGCAATTTTATCACCTAAACCTTTCATAAACTGAGCATTGCTAGACTCGAAATCATTACCGGTATAGGCGAAATAATCTCCACCTAAGAGATCACGCACTTCACGATAGTGATCGATTGAAGCCCAGCGATAATCCACACCGGCCTGAATATTCAAATTGCTGTTCACATTGTACATCAATTTTGAAATAGCACCCCAGGTTTGTTGCTTGTTAACCGAGTTACGGAGAATACCAGTAGAAGCATTTAAAGCACTATGGTAGGTTTGGTCGAAATTATCAGAGTTCTGAGCGATTTCTTTGTCCCACTGAATCACGCCCATTCCTTGATAACTATAGTCTGTACTTACAGATCCATAAGTACCAGTACCACCACCGGCACCACCTGACCAATAAACTACATTGCTCCAACGTAAATCTTTGTTGAAGGTATGGTACCAGTTCAAGTTAATTTGTGGCTTGTGGTAGTAGTTTTCGCGCTCCATAATATAATCTGAAGCGTAGCGCTGACCTAAATTGGTATTATACATAGCGTAGTACTGACGACCAGTATAAGAAGAACTCACACCACCATAATTCTGGTTAAAGTCACGACCAGCTTCGCGGTAACGTTGGAAAGCCGCTTGATCATAGTCTTCCAAGTCGCTGGCATAGTCGTGGCTGTAGCGAGCGATGTTTTGGGCGTAGAGGTTTTGACCGTGAAGCTGTGGAGCACCTACGGCGTAAATCTCGAACTTATCATTGTCATCCATTTGATAAGAAGCTCCGAAATAGTAAGCCCAGGCATCTGTATAAGTTCCTTGGTAGAAACCGTCGCCTTGCTTGCGAACCAAGTTCAAAGAGAAGGCGAACTTTTCATTGAGCATACCAGAATTGTATCCGAAAGTAGATTTACGGAAACCAAAGCTACCTACCTCCTGACGGAAAGAAGTGGATTGAGCCTGACCAGCTGGATCAGTAATAATGTTGATCGTACCACCAACTGAAGGAACGGAAATGTTTACCGGGCTAATACCACGTTGTACTTGAATGGAAGAAGAAGCATCTCCTAAACCATCCCAGTTAGACCAGTATACCCAGCCGTTCTCCATATCATTAACGGGAACCCCGTTAATCATTACAGCTACATTTCGTTGATCAAATCCACGAACATTGATTCGAGAATCTCCTGCACCACCACCTTGATTGGTAGAGTAAACAGAAGGAGTTACGTTCAATACATTAGGTAAGTCACGAGAACCCAAGTTTTGCACAATTTCCTTTTTGTCTAATTCCTGGAATACGAAAGGAGACTCTGCGGTTGTGCGAGAAGCAACAATTTCAACAGCGCTCAATTCATTGGAACCCGCCATCATCTTGATGGTTCCCATTTCCAAATCGCCATTCGCCTTTAAGGTTTTGCTAATAGCTTGATAACCAATAAAGCTGATTTGAATGGTGAAATTGTGCTGAGGAATACGCAATTTAAATTTACCCTCGGCATCGGTTTGAGTACCCTGAGTTGTTCCAGAAATCACCACATTCGCCCCTGGCAATGGGCTACCATCGGCTCCGTCTACCACGGTACCCGAAACAAAACTCTGTGCACTGGCCACGCCAGCAAACAGAAGCATCATCAAGATTGTCTTAATAGTTTTAAACATGATTGGATTGTTTAGCATTTCGAGCAAATGTAGACGGGCCATATTCCCACGAGGTTGAGAATATTTTAAGCATGAATTACTAAAATCCAATAAATGTTAAAAGAGCGTTAATGCTAACAAGATGTTCATATCCAGAAACTTAGACTGGACCCCAGAATGCGGATTATTTAACATTGATCTAAAGGCTACTTTATATAATTGCCTATTTGGAACGCGAAAGAAGAAATAGCCTCCAAAGGTCTTGGTGATACTGTGGATGAGCCTGGCTCCACTGATAGGCATTGCGATCCAGACCGGGGTCAAACAGTGCTTCAAGACTCTCCAGCCTTTCCTTAGTCAAGATTTCATCTATCTCTAGAATTCCTTCTTTCAAGGCTTTTTGGCAATGCCGATAAATAGTGGAAACCGTTAAACTGCGTTTTTCTGCGATTGCTTCCGGTGATAAACCTGCTTCGATTAATCGATAGGTTTGTTTATAGGTCTCCCCTTTCTGATTCTTAGCTCCCTTAGCTTTAGGCAAATTGGGTTCCGGAACTTTAGCCTTTATTTCTTCCCATAATCGCGATTTGCTCAGGCTAGTATCTTCAAATTGCAAATCACCCTTTCCTTTTAAGAACTGCAATTGATCATTTAACTGAAATATTCTCAAATAGTACTGAAAGGCCTTTTGCGGAACTAGATCCATGGCCTCGAGTAATTGCTTAGTTCGCTTAAGCTGACCGTATTCTCCTTTTAAACTTAGGACCTCTACTAACCAATCTTGCAGATGCGGGAGGAAATAAGCCCTGGCTTTGGCGAGTCTTTCCTCTAATTCCGCACTTTGATCTGAATTCATCAAATCATATATCTGGCCTTGAAACTTGCGGGCATGTTTCATTAGTAACTCCAGATTCTTTTCCAATTGCTCAAATCGAGTACTGAATCCCGTTTCTTTCAACTTGAGCTTCTCATAGTTATCCTGAAAGAAATCACGGTAGGAATAATACCAATCTTGCCAATCAAAGCATTCGAGTAAATAATTCAATTGGTACTCACTTCGAGCCTGATCCAGACTAGCTAAGGTATCTAAGTCCTCATTCATGCGACTAAATTCCTGAGCCTCACGAGAAATCAAGAGGGCTGAACGTTGCAAGGGACTACTTAAATACAATCCTTCCAAACTTCGCAAGCGAGTTAAGGCCACATAGGCCTGCCCCGGGGCGAAGGCCTTACCCAAATCGATCACCGCTTGGTCAAAACTCAAACCTTGACTTTTATGAATGGTAATCGCCCAGGCCAATCGCAAGGGAAACTGGGTGTATTGCCCCAATACCTCTTCCTCTAAATTTTGCTTGTCCTCATCCAGCTTATAGCGCGAGTTTTTCCAGGTGTCCAAAGGCACTTTAAAATGATCCTCATCTTCCATTTGGACCCAAATAGCCTCCTTATCCAACTCTGTTACTTCCGCTAATTTACCATTGTAGTATGCCCCTTCCTCACTATCGTTTTTAAGAAACATCACTCGGGCGCCTACTTTTAGCTTCAACTCATCGGAGGTCGGATAATTTCGCTCGGGAAAATCTCCCTGAACTTTGGCTGAATAGGTGTAAACCTGGCCTGCTAATTCATCCAATCGAGATTGATTAATCTTTTGAGCTTGATGTCGATGTGTGACTAAATGGATTGCATCTTTCGGCACATCGTTTATACAACGTTCATTGAGCTTCGCCAAGTCCTCCTCTTCAATTCGATCATGCCGAATTTTATTGAGCAAGCTTACAAAAGCATCATCCTGCTGTCGGTAAACCTTTTGCAATTCCACCTGCACAAATCCGGATGCCTCTAAAGCTCGGGAATGGAAAAAATGCATGCCCTTATAATAGGCACTTAGTACCTGCCATTCATGGTCTGATACAATAGGTGGGAGTTGGTACAAATCCCCAATCATTAATAATTGGACCCCTCCAAAGGCTTTATTCTTACGCCTAGCTTGTCTTAATCTCTGATCAATAGCATCCAGTAAATCCGCCCGGCACATACTTACTTCATCAATAACCAGCAGGTCAATACCCTGTAAGACTTGTTTTCTGGCCGCATTTAAGGGATGTCTGCGACTCAGAGCAGAGCGATCAAAAAAATTCTGATTGGGATATTGCGTGGCTGAGCCCTCAGGTAAAAAGGAACCTAATGGAAATAAGAACTGAGAATGAATGGTTACCCCTCCTGCATTTAGTGCCGCTACCCCGGTTGGAGCCACTACGATAAAACTCTTGTGGCAATGTTCGGCCAATTCCCTCAAAAAGGTAGTTTTCCCGGTACCTGCCTTGCCGGTGAGAAATACATTACGGGAACTATAATTTAAAAACTGCTGGGCTATTTGAGCGGGATCCACGGTAAATTCTCAGATTTCCGGCAATTTAAAACATCCTGATTGAGCCAGCCATTTATAAGCATTTCAAAATCAGAAAATATTATTTTCAATATTTATTGAAAGTTCTGATATTTATTATATACATTTGAACTATGAAAAGCAGTGAAGCGAAAAAAGAATTTATTCAGGCATGGGGCAGCCTCGGCAGTAGCTGGGGAATTAACCGTACCATGTCTTCGATTCATGCTTTGCTTATGAGTAGTCCTAAGGCATTAAGCACCGAAGAAATTATGGAAGAGCTCCAAATTTCGAGAGGCAATGCCAATATGAATATTCGGGCTTTGATTGATTGGGGCTTAGTAAAAAAACGCTTTATCCCTGGCGAAAGAAAAGAGTTCTTTGAAGCGGGAAAAGACATCTGGGAAATTGCTCGCCAAATTGCCTCCGAACGCAAACGTCGGGAATTAAGTCCCGTTTTAGAGGTGATAGGTCACCTTAAAGAAACCGAAGATCAAAGTGATCCGGAGTTCAGCGCTCTCTTAAAAGATATGCACGAATTTACCGCTACCCTTACCAATGTTATGGATCGTTTCCAACAGAGCGATCGCAATTGGTTCTTCAAAAAACTAATCAAACTTATTAGCTAATATTTTTTTCAATATATGTTTCAATATTTTTTGAAAGTTTAAAAACAACAAAATGAACTGGCAATGGATTTACATCTTCCTTTATCTCCTGGCCGCGGTATGGATCATCTTCGCGGTAGGCAGCCACCTCTTTAGAAATGGAGCCCCTTTCCTAAAAACCCTATACCCTGAAAAAGATTTGGACCGCTTTATCAATCGCATGCTCCTAACCGGTTATTACCTTTTAAACCTAGGCTTCGCCATATATAACCTGGTCCAAAATGAAAGCATCGATAGCTGGGCTGATCTCATCAGGCTCTGGGCCGAAAACATTGGCCTCCTCTGCCTAATCTTAGGTAGCATCCATTACTCTAATCTCATCGTTCTCTACGCTATTTCAAACTCAAGTTTATCATCTCAAAATCCACAATCATGACTCCTATTATCGAAAACCCCGATTTCTATACCCTTTGGGCCTATGGTATTTCCATTCCTGTTACCGTAGCACTTACCATCTATGTTTCTCGAAAGCTCTTTAAAAACGGTTTGGTTTATATGCGCGATATCTTTCACGGTCGTGAGGAATTAGCCCTAAGCACTAACCGCTTGTTTGAAACCGGTTTCTACCTTCTCAATATTGGCTTTGCACTCTGGATTCTGGAAATGCACTATCTCGACTCTACCCGCGATTTAGTAGAGTCTCTCAGTCAAAAAGTAGGTGGCTTTAGCATCTATTTAGGGGTAGTTCTCTTCCTCAATCTCTTCCTTTTCTTCAGAGGAAAAAAAGCGGCTCGAATTAATCGTGAGATTCGGGAACGTCAGCAGCAATTTAAGCCTCAAGTGTAAACCATGATTAGCCCTGCTTCTCAAAATGAAAGGTTGGCCCGAAGATTTCGGGTCGCCCTTTCCTTTGTGGCCATGATCCTTTCCACTTTTATCACCGCCATTCTGAATCGCTTCATTCTTGCAGATAAAGAGGAAATCCTGATTGCCTATTTTCCTCTAATTGGAGGAGCCTTTGTCATTTTTACCTGGCTCATTTCTGTTTCCTGGCCACTTCTTCTGATTCCCACAAAGTCAGGCTTCTATCGAAAATGGAATGTGCTTTGGTATTCACTTTTGCATGCGGCCCTCATTGGCTTTAGCTTCTTTGGCGCACTTATTTTCGAGTCTGGCAATTTTGATCTCTTCTACTCCTCTCTGCTTGGTGGACTTTTCACAGGGCTTATTTTTAAAGGTCTATTGGAGTGGAACGCTTTGCAGGACTTACTAAACAAGTCTCCCCGATTGCGCTTTACCGCCCTACTCGCTCCTGTGCTATTCTGCTTTTTGTATTACTGGGCCTTTCCCCATATCAGTCCACAAGCGGCATTCCCCTATATGCCCAAAGAAATACAGCGGGAAATTTTCCTCAGGGAACTCATTCATTTAAAACCAGGTCAAAGCCTGGATAAATTATATCAGGAACTCCCTTACCGAAATTCCCAAGAAACGGTGGATAGCCTGGGTATACTTTACAATGACCTTCAATTGGGGAAGGATATGATTCATTTTGAAACCCATAATAACACCTTAGTAAAACTGGAGATTAGCAAACAAAAAAAAGCCCGCTAATGCGGGCTCTAGATAATAGTCGATAATCCTTTCTTACATATTTCTGCGGTACTGTCCACCTACCTCAAATAAGGCAGTAGTAATCTGTCCCAGACTACAGAACTTAGTAGCTTCCATCAATACCTCGAACATATTCTCATTATTGATAGCCGCTTGTTGCAATTTCGATAACCAGATTTTTGCCTGATCTGCATTGCGCTCATGCAATTCATTCAGGTTTTGAATCTGCTGCTCCTTCTCTTCCTTGGTGGCACGAATTACCTCTCCTGGAGTAGTGGTTGGAGATCCTTCTGAACTCAAGAAAGTATTCACCCCGATAATGGGCATTTCGCCATTATGCTTCAAGGTTTCGTAGTACAAGCTTTCTTCCTGGATTTTACCGCGCTGATACATGGTTTCCATGGCGCCTAATACGCCTCCCCTTTCGGTAATACGATCAAATTCGCTCAATACCGCTTCTTCAACCAAATCAGTTAAATCTTCAATAATGAAGCTTCCTTGAATCGGATTTTCATTTTTCGCTAATCCCAATTCCTTGTTGATAATCAACTGAATGGCCATGGCCCGACGAACACTTTCCTCGGTAGGAGTAGTAATGGCCTCATCATAAGCATTGGTATGCAGTGAATTACAGTTATCATAAATCGCGTACAGGGCCTGTAAGGTGGTACGGATATCATTAAACTGAATTTCCTGTGCATGGAGCGATCTACCTGAGGTTTGAATGTGATACTTCAACATTTGAGCACGAGAATTTGCCCCGTACTTATGCTTTAAGGCCTTAGACCATATCCGACGAGCTGCACGCCCGATTACGGCATATTCAGGATCAATTCCATTACTGAAGAAGAAACTCAAGTTTGGGCCGAAATCGTTAATGTCCATACCCCGACTTAAATAGTACTCTACATAGGTAAAGCCATTGGCCAAGGTGAAGGCCAATTGGGTAATCGGATTGGCACCGGCCTCAGCAATGTGGTAGCCAGAGATGGATACCGAATAGAAATTCCGAACCTTATTATTGATGAAGCTTTCTTGCACATCACCCATCAGCCTTAAGGCAAATTCGGTGGAGAATATACAGGTGTTCTGAGCTTGATCTTCTTTTAAGATATCCGCTTGCACCGTACCTCTAACCACGGATAAGGTCTTGGCTCGAATGCCAGCATACACCTCAGGATCTAATACCTGATCGCCCGTAAGGCCTAGAAGCATTAATCCCAGACCATTATTGCCTTTTGGCAGATGACCTTTTACCGCTACTCCAGAAAGTACATTTTCTTCAATACGATCCTTGGGACTGTTTTTAGGAAGTCCTTCGTAAAATGGTCGGCTTATACCCTGATCATCGTAAAGTTCCTTAAACTTGGCCTCTACCTGAGCTTCCAAGCCATTTTCGCGAATGTAAATTTCACATTGCTGGTCAACGGCAGCATTCATAAAGAAAGCCAAAAGCATGGGCGCCGGACCATTAATGGTCATACTTACGGAAGTAGTAGGCTCACTTAAATTAAAGCCGGAATACAGTTTTTTAGCATCCGATAAATTACAGATACTTACCCCTGAGTTACCAATCTTCCCGTAAATATCCGGACGGTAATCCGGATCATTACCATATAAAGTAACCGAGTCGAAGGCGGTACTTAATCGAGCGGCCGGCATATCCTGACTCACATAGTGGAATCGACGGTTAGTACGCTCAGGACCTCCTTCTCCAGCAAACATTCGGGTAGGATCTTCTCCGGTTCTTTTAAAAGGATAGATGCCCGCGGTATAAGGGAATTCTCCGGGAACATTTTCCTGAAGATTCCAGCTTAATAGATCGCCCCAAGCCTGATAGCGTGGCAGTGAAACCTTTGGAATCATATTATGAGAGAGAGATTCTGTATGAGTTTCAATGCGGATTTCCTTTCCACGAACGCTAAAGGAGTACACCTCATCTTTATAGCGCTTCACTTTGGATTCCCAAGCCTTAATGATATCCCAATTATGGGGATCCAAATCCTTCTTGATCTCCTGGAATTTATCCACTAACTCCTTTAAGGTACCCTCTGTATCTACTGTAGCGTGTTCATCTGCCAGTAAATTAGGACCGCCAAAGCTGAGTATTGCCTGATATAATCCATAAAGCTTCTGGGCCACTTCCGCTTCTTTCTGCACCTTTTGATCGTAGCCGCGGTTGTTTTCTGAAATTTCGGATAGGTAGCGCGTGCGATTGGGTGGGATGATGTAAATCTTCTCACTCATTTCACCACTGCTCTTGAAGTCGCTTTTTAAGTGCTTAGCGCCCGCTTTTTCTACCAATGCATCCATTATAGCACGATAGAGAGCATTGGTTCCCGGATCGTTAAACTGGCTAGCTATGCTACCAAATACCGGCATATCATCTGGGTCTTTATCCCAAAGGTTATGGTTGCGCTGGTACTGCTTCTTCACATCGCGCAAAGCATCCAGTGCTCCTCGCTTATCAAATTTGTTTAGAGCAATCAGATCGGCAAAATCGAGCATATCGATTTTCTCCAATTGGGTAGCGGCTCCATATTCAGGAGTCATCACATACAATGAAACATCGCTGTGTTCCAAAATCTCAGTATCACTTTGTCCGATACCTGAAGTTTCCAATACGATTAAATCGTAGTCAGCCGCTTTTAAAATATTAATAGCCTCCTGCACATGTTTACTCAATGCCAAATTACTTTGACGAGTAGCTAGGGAGCGCATATAAACGCGGTCATTACGAATGGCATTCATACGAATACGGTCGCCCAATAAAGCACCTCCGGTTTTCCGCTTGGAAGGGTCTACCGATACAATGGCCATGGTTTTTTCTGGATGGTCCATCAAGAAGCGACGTACCAATTCATCCACCAGAGAACTCTTACCTGCACCACCGGTTCCAGTAATTCCCAATACGGGGCTTTTCGATTCTGCTGCTAATTGATCTACTTGATCCAATACATCACGATGTAGATCCATATTGTTTTCTGCAGCGGAAATAAGGCGGGCAATATCCGGTTTCGATTGACTCTTAAGATGATTTAATTCACCATTAAGCTTTGTTCCGGTGGGGAAATCGCATTGTTGGATCATATCATTGATCATGCCTTGCAATCCTAAGGCACGGCCATCATCCGGAGAATAGATACGGTCAATTCCGTATTCGTGCAATTCTTTGATTTCTTCGGGTAGAATTACTCCACCGCCACCACCAAATATCTTGATATGTGGCGCACCTTTCTCCTTCAGGAGATCGTGCATGTACTTGAAATATTCGATATGTCCACCTTGATAGGAAGTCATGGCAATAGCCTGTGCATCTTCTTGAATAGCGGTATTCACCACTTCTTCAACCGAGCGATCGTGGCCTAAATGGATTACTTCACAGCCGGTAGCTTGAATAATCCGTCGCATAATATTGATAGCTGCATCATGACCATCAAATAATGAGGCCGCAGTTACAATGCGAACTTTGTTTTTAGGAGTATATGGAGCAATGTCTTGCATAGCGCATTTTTTGAGTAGCGCAAATTTAATAAAGCAAGGGGGAGCAGCATCATACTTATTGAAACATCGCTTTTGCTCATGAGCGCTTGCTATTCTTGAGTTCCCTGCTACCTTTGAGAAAAATTCGAGGCATGCGTGTTTGGCTTTTAGTCTTTCTTCTCCTGGGTTTAGGCCTAAAAGGACAAGAAAGACAGGTAATTCCTATTGAAACCTTTCCTATAAATGCGAAGGTGCTGTTCACCTTGCAAGGCACAGACGATCGTGCGGTTCTACGCATAGAAAAAGTAGATCCTAACCCCTATGGAATTGAAATTGGTGATACGCTTCTATTCACCTTTTATTGGAGCACACAGGCTGTTAAGAGTGATTTAGCCACCTTCCCAGGTGTGGGTGCGGGTGATGAAATTAGCGTTCGGATCAGTGTAAAGCGCAGCCCATTAAATGGCAGTTATCAATACACTGCTTATCATTATAAAAACCGATCTCGGCTTAAGCCTGAAGCAAATAGGCAGGAAGCTCTGACCAATGACGAATCTCCAAAGTAGGTTTCTCATTATGGCTTTCCCCTTGGGGATTATAATAAACCTGGTCTATTCCCGTATTGCGGGCGCCTAATATATCCACTTGGAGATTATCACCTATCATCAGGGAATTCTTTCGATTGGCACCGGCCTCTTTTAATGCACTTACAAAAATCTTGGACTCGGGCTTATTAACCCCCAAGGTATCGCTGCACATTAAAACTTCAAAAAATGGCGCCAAGCCACTACCCTGCAATTTCACTTTTTGGGTTTCTTCAAAGCCATTGGTAATGATATGCATAGTAAAATGCTCTTTCAATTCGCTTAACATCTCTAAGGTACCTGGCATTAAGGCCGTTTTTTGGGGAGCCAGGCTCATATACTCCTCTTCAAATTTAGCGATGACCAGCTCGTCTAAGGGTCCAAAACTGTGAAAGGCCTTTTGGAAACGTTGATGGCGTAATTCCGCTTTGCTCACTTTTCCTTCGCGATACAATTTCCAAAGGGCATCATTAATTTGATAATAGGCCTTTAAGAAATCCTGTACCGGCGCATTAAGCTGATGCTCCAAATCATAGCGTTGGTATAAATCCAGCAATGCTTCTTGCGAATTGGTTTCGAAGTCCCAAAGGGTGTGATCTAAATCAAAAAAGAGATGTTGGTATTTGCTTTTCATCGGCGAAAGCTGGACAAAGGCCAGGGTAAACGGTTTAAATACAAACGAGGATATTGAACTTCCTGCGCACCAAAAGAGGCATAAAAACGCGCCAATCCTGCTTGCTTCGATCCTTCAAAATCCAGGATCTTAAATTTCTCGGAATGGAAGATTATATACTCATTAATTAAATGCGCCATGGCATTGGAGTTTTTCCCATAGTCTGAAGTAGCGGAAAAAAGGAAAATGCTTCGCTCGCGATACTGCAAGAAAAAAGCCCCTGCCACTAATTGATTAGGACCACCATAAAGGGTATAAATCTGAGCAAGGCCCTTATGCATTAATTGAAAGAGCAATTTTTTAAAATCACGATAAAAGGCTTCCGGCAGTTTTAATTCCTCACCTTGATTTTCGCGAAAGAGCTTGAGTAAAACATCCGGTCCATCGTTTTCAAATAACTCAAAATTCTCCTTGGAGCTTTTCTTGAGCTTACGCCGAAGATTGGTGTTAAAGCCCTGGTAGATCTTTTCGTAGGAGCGCCCCATTTCCAAGAGCAAATTGGGCTGGGCTTGAAATTGCCAACTGGTTTTGGAGTTGATCTCCAATTTCTGGCCTTCATTGAGGTAGATATCCGCAAAGCGAACTTGTCGTGATAATTCGGCTAAAAAGGAAGCGATTACCTCATCACTTAATTCCTTCTTGCTGTAAATTCCTAATTGTTGGATGCCATAGGGACGGTAATAATATTTCTGCCCCCATTTACGGCGATAGGGCAAGGGCCAAACGGCATCGTAATCGTCGAGAACCAAGCATTCCCACTGCTCACATACTGAATTGAGATACCAGGAATGTGCATAGGGCAAACTGGAGGCATCTCTTTGTACACAGCTATCGTACTTTTTTAAGTCGAGATAAGATTGCGAGCGCAACTGAATCATACTGCCGCTTTCACCATTTTTTCGAAAATCTCATTCCAGCCTTCCCATTCCGCTTCTTTCTCACTATAAATACGATTATGCCAAATAGGAATTAGCTCACCACCATATTTACGATAGGTTTCGATATAGTATTCAATAATGGGCCAGGCATCGGCTGGCTTTTGCTTGAGATAATAAATAAAGGTGCCATCCATAAAAGGAAAGGGATGAATAAGCAGTGGGGTTTCAATCTCCTGCTCCAAATCGTAAAAACGAAAGGGGGTACAAATTCCAGCTCTAAAGCCGTGCTCCGAGGCATAGCCCATGGAATAATCATCCGTTAATTCCAATTGTAAAAGATTCCGATAGGTACTAGGGAATTTGAGTTTTAGGAAATGCTGGCGACTCTTGGTAATGTCCTTTTTCAGTACTCTTTGCAAGGCTGTTATTTCTTCTTCCAGCCAATCGTAATTATCATTAGAACGGTAAGAAGGATGAATGCCCATTTCGCAGAAATCTGCTATTCCCTTCAAATAGCGTTGCAAGCGGGTACTATAGCGAGTGAGACTACGGTCGTATTGGCCCATTCGCCCAAATAAGGCAAAGTATATAGTTTGGAATTTATACTTCTCCTGTAAAGAGAGTACAAAATCGAAGGTATCAAATGGATCCTTCTCCCCTATAAAAATACAACGACTGCGGGCCAGTACTCTTCTGAAATTTAGAGATATAATATCCTGAAGATAGCCTCCCAAAGCTCTAAAGATACCTTTCCCTAAAAAGGCCGCTGCATTATCAATATCTACCGAATTGTAAAACTGATACTGGGGTTTCTTAAACTCAATACTGGGGTTTTGCTCTTTGAGAAGATCGGCAATTATTTCGGCCCAGGCATTAACCAGAGGAATGGATAAGGCATCTATTTTATAGAGAATAGACTCTTGGGCTGGAAAACGCAAATGCTCATCCGGTATAAAAGGCATATACTCCTCATAGCGACTCACCAAATAAAAGGAGGCAGCTAAAGGATCGAAAGGTAAATGAGATTGCTGAGAGCTTTGAAACAGAGTTGGCACTCCCTTGTATTGCCCTGGTTTAAGCTCTTGTTCGGAAATATCGGTTTCAAACAAAAGATGAGCGCACTGCAAATAAATTCCACTCTGCAAGAAATCTCTTGAGTAGTTGATTTTCGGTAAAGTGGATAGAAGATATTCCTCTTTATCATGAGTAAAACGCAATTCGAGGCCCAGCAAATTCTGGAATACAAGTCGCGCTACATAGCGTATACGCGGGCTCATTGCGGTGGTGTATAAGAGGATCATGCAGCAAAGATAAGGAGGTGATTATGGATTAAAGCTCCCCCTCATCACTATAACTGAAATATCCTGATTCGGTTATGATCAAGTGATCTAAAACCTTAATAACCAATAATTCGCCGGCGGCTTTCATTTGTTGAGTTAAGCGATCATCTGAAGCACTGGGACGGAGTGCTCCGCTAGGATGATTATGAGCCAGAATAATCCCAGTGCTCTGCAATCTCAAGGCAATCTGAAACACCTCACGAGGATCAGCGGTGGTGCCACTTAAGCCTCCTTTACTAATACGCTGTTGAGCTAAGACCTGATTGCGATTATTGAGAAAAAGGACCCAAAATTCTTCATGCCTTAAATCCGACAATTTCGATTTAAGTACAGAATAAGCATCTGAGCTTGAGGATACCATTTTTCTTTGCAGGGCGCCTGCCAATTCGCGGCGCCTGCCTAATTCGAGCGCTGCTTGCAATCGCACTGCTTTGGCCGGTCCCACTCCTTCGAAGCCTTCAAGATCATCTATGCTCAAGCGTGAAAACTCCAAAAGATTATGGCTCACCGATTCTAATATATGGCGTGAAATATCTAGGGCCGATTGCCCGGTTTTTCCACTACCCATTAATATACTGAGTAGCTCAGCATCGCTTAATGCAGATGGGCCCTTGTTAATCATTTTAGCTCTGGGCTGATCATCTTCCGACCAATCTTTAATTGCACGACCATAAACGGAGCTGCCCATATCTTTTGTCCGAAAATAAAAAAGGCCCCTGTGATAACAGAGGCCTTATATATTTAAGAAACGCTTTTTTAGCTCTTTGCTCCCTGAATATTCAGGTTCAATTCAATGCTGTTGTCGATAGCTTCTTCTTTAGCGATATCTGCAAATTGTGCAAAAGAAGTAGAACGGAAACGAACGTTCCACTGGCTACGATCGATGATTACTTTAGTTGCGGATAGGCTAACATTATTATCATCAACACTTACTTTAGCTCCGAAGGTAATGCTCTTGGTAATACCACGTAAGGTAAGGTTACCGGTTACATTGTGAGTAGCTCCAGATTCGGCACCAGCATCAGCAGGACTTACTTCGGTAATAACGAAAGTAGCAGTAGGGAAAGAGTCAACCGCAAAAAAGTCAGGGCTCTTTAAGTGTCCTTCCAATTTAGCACGGTACTCATCACTTTCAACGTCAGAATTCTGGATAGAATTCATGTCGATAGTGAACTCACCACCTACTAATTGACCTTCTTTTACTTTAAACTCACCTTCAGTCACTTGGATTACACCAGTGTGCTCACTGTTAGAATAAGTTTTGTAACCTCTCCAGCTAATTTCATCAGCGTCGGTTAATGCAGCATAAGTAACAGCTTCAGCAGATTTTGTTTCATCTACTTGTTTTGCGTCTTCAGCTTGAACATTGGCCTCAGGTGCATTATTACAAGCCACCATGCTAGCTGCTACGCTCAATGCAAAGATTTGTTTAGCGATTTTCATTTTTGATCTTTTTTTGAAATTGATGTTTAAACACTGAACAAAAGTACAACAGAGAAATAACCTAGCAATAGCTAGCTTGTTCATTTTTAAAAAAAATTTTAGGGCTCTTGCACTTGCTCTTCAATCAAGCGCTTTTGATAGAAGAATGCAGGGATCAGAAGCATCATTAGTACCGGATTCATTACCAGTCGATGTAAATGCCCGATTAATGAACTGAAGCCAACAGGCTGAGATAGATACAGCCATAAATAAATAGGAACCAGGATAAACAAACCAAACATCAGCACAAAAAGTGCAAAGCGAACATAGCGTCCTTGCGGAAAGAGTGCACTGATAAGAGCCATGGCAAAAAGGTCGTTCAAAAGGTATCGGATTACCTTATTAACGGAAAAGACCCTGGGATCGACTTCAATAAAATCACTGCTATAGTTCAATTCCTGTGGAGCCTTGCCTTGAAATAAATGGTAGAAATCCAGATAATGCTGAAAGAAATAAACCAGGAATAATCCTAAACAACCTACCAACAGGAGTAAAAGTCTTTTTGGACTTCTCAGGATCTGCCTAAGCATCTTTCTCCGATTTTTTGGCGAGGCTTCGGCTCTTACCATTCCAATGCATGACCCAGAAATACCATAGAATCAATATGGCCAGGTATAATACAGCCGTAAAGCCATACTTATGAAAGAAGTGAAATCCCTTTCCATCAAAATCCACATTCAGCACGCTCAGTAGCATAAGACGCCCCAAATTGGCAAAGTGAATAAAGAGCAATCCGGCTGGGATAAACAAAAGTGTATTCAAAAACTTTCCGCCAAAGCCAATCACAAAAGCGACGAAGAGTATCATGATGTTAATACCATTACAACCTTCTTCCACTGAAATGGCATAGGTTCTATCCAGCCAAAGGCTATCATAGGTTTGTTCGGCATTCTCTTCCCGTGCTAGGTGGTCGTTCTGCACCACTTCTGAATCATATCCAAACATTCCTGCTGTTCCGGCACATTGATAGGTAACCCAGCGGGTAATAGGGTCAAGCTTTTCCTGAAGATCGTAATTGGATATATAATAGCCGTACAAGCCACTGCCCACCAGGTAAATACTGATAAACTTGATCAGAAATAAAATGGTAGGTTTAAATTCCTTCCACATCAGAGATCGTAATAGGAATTATACAAATCAGTTCTTAAACCAAAGATAAATAACAAGCTCTGCCCTTCCAGCATCGGTGAAACCGTATTTCCCAGTTCGGTTTCGAAACTGCGAAACCTAAAACCCGTTTCAAGCTTTAATCCACTGGCTGGATTTACCACATAAGCTACCCTGAAATTGAGGAAAAAGTAATCGCCTTTTGCACCTTGTGCAATCTGATTCCCTTCATCCTGCATGCGGCTTTCATAGCTCTGGTAAACATCCGAACCCCAGTTCTCACCCTTTGGGTCATTGCCTCGTATGCCATAGCTAAGATGTAGTTCCCCTTCCCAGCGAGCCTTCTTGTAAATATTTTGAAATACCAGCTCATGAAAATTCGCCCCCCAAGGATGCGCCAATGGGCTACCATAATGGGCATAATTAGTGAGTACTACCCGATGTGAATAGGTATAAGGTCTGGCAGCATTGTACTCCAGCCTTTGAAAAAGTCCCTTTACTCCCCAGGCATCGTAGTCCTTAAATCCGAGTTGCCAACCGTATTTATTCACCCAACTACCTTCACCAGCGGTTATGGAAGACAGTTGAAATTCATCCAGAATAAATTGACCGTAGATCATTCGGGCCTTATTGAACTTATAGGAAGTCTGCAATCCCATTAGAGCATTTCCACCACGGGAACCCACGGCAAACTCAACTGGGCGATAAAAAACGATGGGGTTAAAAAAACTGGCATCTAATCCTTGCAGCTGATTGGTATCCCCGTATACGATCGATTCAAACAGACCTAAATTCCAACGATCATTAATTGCGATACTCAGTAAATGGCTGCTCAAGTACTTTTTAGCCAGGATGCCTTCATTGACCTGGGCTTCCTTTCGGGTATCGTACAATTGAGCCCAGAGGTTTACATACTTAAACTTCCAAACATTAGTCTCAATTCTAAAAAAGGGATAGCTAAAACTGGCATCCGACAATAGCATGGATCGATATCCTTCACCAAAGAAGTTACGTCCCTGACCTGCCGTAAAGGTGAAATACTTATTGGCTTGATAGGATAACTCCCCGGTGAAAAAACTATAATCATAGCCCCCTGCCCCAAAAGGACGAGTTAAAGATCCTTGTCCAGGTATCACCCTTCTCAATTGAGCATAGTTCGAGATGTAAGTAGGAAAACGTGCCTGATTTTCTAAGAAAGTGGAATAGAAACTGAACTTCTGACCTATTCGACCTTCGAGTATAAAACCACGGGTATTGATGAAACGATAATCAGCATTCTCCTCATAGCCGTATTGGAAATTTACTAAGGGATCTATACTGAAGGAATAATCTTGATCACTAACGGTGATGAGCCTTTCCTGCCATAGCTTTCGATGCCACCAGCCCTTTTCAGTCCGAACCTTTTTAAGCTCATTGGAAATTCCCAATTGAAGTCGGTTAAAAGGGCGAATGCCGGTATGAAAAACAGAATCTTGCGCATACAAGCGACTATCTTCTGTTAAGTGATTAAAATTATTAAGATGACGAAACTGATATTGTGCTGAGAGTAGACCAGGAAAGGCCAATACTAATAGCAGCCTAAGGGCTAATCTCATTTTAAAGCGGTCTTGAGGTCAAGACTTTCGAATACTGAGTTTTTACTGATGTATTCTGGAACCACTGATTTTAAAGCCCGAACCAATTCCAGATTATCACTGCCTTGATGCGCAGCTCCCAAACGATCTAAGGCAAGAAGCAACTGTGAATAATTCAAGGTTTGCGTCTGGGCAATCATGATCTTCTTATGGTGGGTAGGTAAGGTATTTTCTTTACCAGTAAGAAGCTCTTCGTATAACTTCTCTCCAGGCCTTAAACCCACTTCTACAATTTCGATGTCTTTACCCAAATCCAATCCCGAAAGCTTCACCATTTTCTTGGCGAGATCATAAATCTTTACGGATTCGCCCATATCAAATACAAATATCTCACCTCCACGGCCCATGCAACCTGCTTCTAAAACCAGATTACAGGCCTCAGGAATAGTCATGAAATAACGGGTAATCTCTCTGTGTGTAACTGTAATAGGACCTCCTTTTGCAATCTGACGGCGGAATACCGGAATAACCGAACCATTAGATCCCAATACATTCCCAAAGCGAGTAGTGATAAACTGTGTTCCTTTACCTTCTACCTTCTTTCCTAAACTTTGGGTATACAGTTCTGCAGTTCGCTTAGTAGCACCCATTACATTAGTAGGGTTTACCGCTTTATCGGTACTTACCATCACGAATTTCTCCGCATTGAACTCAACGGCCAGATCAGCCACGTTCTTGGTACCTAAAACATTAACCCCAACCGCTTCATAAGGATTGTCCTCCATAAGAGGTACATGCTTATAGGCAGCAGCATGAAATACAATATTGGGTTTAAACACATCAAAGATTCTGCGCATCCGGCTAAAATCTCGCACATCGCCAATTACACAATTCGCTATATCTGCGAAATTTTTGAATTTACCTTTCAGCTCCAGTTCCAGTTCATATAAAGCAGACTCCGCCTGATCTAAAAGAACTACTTGCTCAGGTTGGTAATGTAAACACTGACGTACAATTTCGCTACCGATAGATCCAGCCGCTCCCGTTACAAGGATTCTTTTACCTCGTAATTCACGGCTAATATTTTCGCTATCCAGTACAATCGGATCACGTTCTAATAGATCCTCAATACGAACTGGCTTAATCTGCTTAGTACTTAGTTCCCCTTGAATCCAACTACTAACTGGCGGTACTACCTTCACCTGCAAGTTTTGTTGCAAGCACTGATCTACAATTTGATTGCGGCGAGCATTGGGAAGTGCTGATTGAATAGAGATAATCACCTGATCTACCAGGTTTTTCTCTAAATGACCTATAGAGAAAGCCTTTTCATTGGAAATAATTGGAATTCCCTCAATCGACTTACCCACCTTACTGGGATTATCATCAATGAAATTCACAATCTGGTATTCCCGACTGGTATCGTGGAATAAAGTATTCTTGGTAATTATACCTGATGCTCCGGCCCCATAGATCATTACCCGAGTAGCCTTAACCTCATGAGAGGTTTGAAAGCGTGCATAGAGTAATTTGACTAAAAATCGTGTTCCAATCAGAATCACCACATTCAATAAAAAGTGGATTAACAAAATGGAATTAGATACCGCTAAAAAATCGCTAAAGGGCTGAAAGAAATTAAGACTTAAGGTGGAGAGGGCTCCGAGTATAATTACTGCAATAAAGGAACCTTTGAAAATATTCCAAGCATCACTAACCCCCGTATGGCGAATTACACCAATATGGGATCGAGCTATTGCAAATCCGATTAGATACGCACAGGCAATTACGGGAATCTTATCACCGATGATTCCCTTGGGAATATCGAGATACTCAAAGTTGAAACGGAGAATGACAGAGGCAACATAGGTACCAATGACAATAAATAAATCGAAGACAAGAACTATCCATCTGGAGAGAAACCGATCCGAATTCCGTAGGATAAACTTCCTAATCATAGGCTTGGCCGTTAATTTCTAATCTCCTTTCCCCTAACCGAGGTCAAAGGTAGGAAAAAAAATAAGCTTCTCCTTGGTTCCACGCTTGATTCAGAATATTTCACACTAATACAATCCATAGCTCTGAAAACTTAAAACAAGCTTAACTGCGGCTTATTTAGTAGTCAATATTAGACTACTCCAAGGTTTAGGTTTTGCCAGCAAAATTACTAATCAATTGACTAAAATGTGGTCTTTATTTTCAAGTTCTACTTCAAAAAAGTACTGACTTAAAATCGACTTATAACTATAGCCTCTTTTGCTCATTTCAATAGCTCCGTCTTGCGAAAGACCAACCCCATGACCAAAACCCTTGCCTTTTAATAGCACATCTTCTCCGTCTAATTCAACTGTGAAATAAGTTGAACGAAGCTTAAAATCATGTCTAACAGTGGTAAGCTTTAGACTCTTTCCTTTGTATGTGAAGTTCTTTTGTCTTTCCTTTTGTTCAAAGTTCAATAAGGCCTTTTGCAATTCTGCATCATTCTTAACGCCAAACATCCTCGCGAAATAGGAAAAGAAACGCTGCGAATTAATTCTTTTCTCCCATGAATAAGATCCAACCCCAATGCTGAAACTGTCGATTTTCGACTTTAACTCGGGCACTGGCTTTAGCCATACATCTTCTGAGTTTACCGTCATCCCACCGCTGTTCGCATGAAAAACACTAAGGACCAAACTGCAATCTTTGTTCACCAATATCGTATCATGAGTCGCAGCAACTGCTTTAAGAATTAAATCCCGATGGGTATAATGAGCCTTAGAAAAGTACACTTGCGAACTCACATCATCCTTTAGATTATAGCCTTCGGCTTCATGCTTACCCAGGTTACGTAGAGCAAAAGTCCGTGCTAAAACCGCCTGTGCTTTAAAGAATTCCAATTCTGGAACATGGCCCGCTTCACTTTCTACCACTCCAGCAACGTAATGCTCCAGGTTAACGATGTTAACGATCTGCATTTGCCCACCGCGAACCAAGGCCCGTACGCCACCAAAATAGCTGCGGTTGCGCTTATTAGCGGTAATTCTGAATTGATGCAAGCTATCTACTCCTTCGAAATACAGACCTTCAAACTCACCTAAGCTTTCATCGCCAAGCTTTAATTGCAGCCTTTTGCCTTTTACTGAAACCACAAAGGTGCGTGAAGGATCCTTAGGGTAAATATCATAGATCGTATCCAAAACCGATCCATCCGAATGCAAAGCCAACAATTTAAATTTGGCACTATCCGGGGTTATCAGAAAGCGTTGAATCGCCTGATCAGAATACAGTCTAACTTTTAAATCTAATGCTTCAGCCTTCGTGAAAGCCAGCATTAGAAGTACCCACACTAAAAACCTATGCACTCGCATACTCTATTACTTCCTCCGCGGCTCTCTCTGAAGCCCCAGCTCCCCCGAGCTTTTCCTTTAGTTCCTTATAATCCGCCAAAATTGCCGAGCGGCTATCTTCCTTCAAACAATTCTGCAATTCAGCCTTTAGACGATCTTCCCTAAAATCATGCTGAATTAATTCAGTAACCACTTCCCGATTCATCACCAGATTTACCAATGAGATATAATCAATCTTCACCAGGCGCTTGGCAATCTCATAACTAATGCGTGATCCTTTATAACATACCACCTCCGGCACTTCAAACAAAGCGGTTTCCAAAGTAGCCGTTCCAGATGTCACCAAAGCAGCATCGGCGATTTCCAGAATTTCATAGGTCTTTCCGAAAATGATCGGCAGATTCTTGCGAGCACTCACCTCTTCATAAAAAGCTAAATCCTGAGAAGGAGCACCTGCTACAACCCAGTTAAGCCCCATGGACTCTACCGTCTTGATCATTAAAGGAAGCATGGCTCGAATTTCCTGCTTACGACTGCCCGGCAATAAGGCTATCAATGGAGATTCGCCTAATCCCAGGCTTGCTCTTCTTTCAGCCGGATTAAAGTCCGGACGATTCTGAATAGCATCTAATAATGGATGTCCCACAAAGGAAACCTCCATATCAAAACGCTGGTAAAATTCCTTTTCGAAGGGTAAGATGGTCAACATTAAGCCTACATCTCGCTTAATCTTATGAACCCTACTTTGCTTCCAGGCCCAAATTTGAGGAGAAATATAGTAGACCACCTTTATGCCTTTCTGCCTGGCATATTCAGCAATTCGCATATTGAAGCCCGGATAATCGATGAGGATCAAAACATCCGGATTATAGCTATCAATATCCGCTTTACAAAAGCTAAGATTTCGCAAAATGGTGCGAAGGTTCATCAACACTTCCACAAAGCCCATAAAGGCCAAATCACGATAGTGCTTAACTAAATGAGCGCCCTGGGCCTCCATAAGGTCTCCACCCCAAGCACGAATTTCTGCCTGCGGATCCTTCTTATTTAAGGCTTTGATTAAATTACTTCCATGGAGATCGCCACTGGCCTCCCCTGCAATGATATAGTACTTCAAGTAGAGCTCAATTTGGACCCAAAATTACGGATCTGTTTTACTGACTTTCAAAGGGTTCAGAAAACTTTACAACAAGAATCTGTAGATAAACACCGCAGCTAAGAGCAGCATGGTGGCACTT
Organism: Croceimicrobium hydrocarbonivorans; assembly: GCF_014524565.1. NCBI lineage: Bacteria > Pseudomonadati > Bacteroidota > Flavobacteriia > Flavobacteriales > Owenweeksiaceae > Croceimicrobium > Croceimicrobium hydrocarbonivorans. Next base: position 654,658 of record NZ_CP060139.1, read on the forward strand.
ATTAAACCACGACCAAAATCCTCATTTTCAAAACGAAGCGCTACAAAAAACAAGGCAGCATTGGGCAACATGGTGATGGTCATCAATTGCATATTTAAATGCTTAACCTCACTAAAATCAAATCGCTGAATCGCCATAAGTTCGGGTCGGAACTGAGCGATCAAATACATACTTAAAAGAGGTACCAGCAAACCCGTTATAAAGCCGGCAATCAGAGTCCCTTTAGATTTCATACTACTAAAACGTGTTTTTCGGAGACTAGTATTAAAGCTCCCAGGAGACTAATCGATTTAAATGCTCATGCGCGGTTAAATCACTTTTAACCGGCACCACGCTGATATAGTAATCAGCCAGGGCTTGCTCATCATGATCTTTGGCCGCATCATAATTCACAAACTTTCCAGTTAGCCAATAATAATTACGATCGCGAGGATCTTTGCGCGAATCAAATTCTTCTTCCCAATTACCGCGCGACTGACGGGTCATCTTAATTCCCTTATAAGGCTCCCCCGTAAATTTTGGGATATTCACATTCAAGACCACATCTTGAGGTAAGCCTTCCGCTAAAACCTTAGCCGCAATTTTCTTGATATAAGGTAAGGCCGGTTTAAAATCGGCATCCCAGGCAAAGTCGCACAGTGAAAAGCCAATCGAAGGAATTCCTTCCAGGCAACCTTCCATGGCGGCCGACATGGTTCCGCTATATATAACATTGATGGAGGCATTACTACCATGGTTTATTCCACTTACCACCAAATCAGGTTTACGATCTAAAACCACATTCACTGCCAACTTGACGCAGTCTACCGGTGTACCGCTGCAGCTGTATTCACTTTGCGGACCTTCATCAATTCGAATTGGATCACAGCGTAAAATACCCGTAATAGTTATTGCATGCCCCATTCCACTTTGAGGACTATCCGGTGCTACCACCACTACATCCCCCAATTCATTCATCACCTTAATCAAATTGCGAATACCGGGGGCCGTAATTCCATCGTCATTACAAACCAGAATCAAGGGTTTTTCTGCCATTTCTTCAAATTATACCCAAAGCTATTACTATTCATTAAACCGGGCATAGGCTTTGCACATTAAGCTCTTATAAATTGAACTAAAATGTACTGGATAATAATTATTGGCTTCATGTTCATCGGCTTTCTAGTGCAGAACCGCCTGAGAGCTAAATTTCAGAAATACAGCCAAATCAGCTTGCACAATGGCCTAAGTGGTAGAGAAATCGCAGAGCAAATGTTACATGATCATGGCATCTACGATGTTCAGGTAATCTCCACGCCTGGTCAATTAACCGACCACTACAACCCCAAGAACAAAACGGTAAACTTAAGTGACTGGGTTTTCGATCAACGCTCGGTAGCTGCAGCAGCAGTTGCAGCCCATGAGGTTGGCCATGCCGTTCAACATGCTAAAGCATATAGCTGGTTAAGTTTCCGTTCTGCCATGGTTCCTATTGTAAGTTTCAGCTCCCGGATTATGCAATACATTTTTATTGCTATGCTCTTGGGAGCCTTTGTTGTTAACATGTTCCCTTTCGAATATGTTATCTATACTATGATTGCCTTGCAAGCCACCATCACCCTATTTAGTGTGGTAACCCTACCGGTAGAATACGATGCCAGCAATCGAGCCCTGGCTTGGATGCAACAAAAAGGTATAACTGGTCATGGAGAACATGCCATGGCTAAAGATGCACTAAACTCTGCCGCCAATACCTATGTGGTGGGAGCCTTAGCTTCTATTACGCAATTGGCCTACTACCTCTCCTTTTTAGGAGGCGGCGATGATTAAGTTTTATTATTTCTATTTATGAGCCATCCTACGGGGTGGCTTTTTTTTTGGGCGGCATGCGGGCTATCCACTCCAAATCCTCGGTCTGGTGCTAGCATCCGCAAGGTCTTGCGGGGCCTTAGTCCCTGCGGCTCCTCATCCTGCGGCTGCATCAGCCCCAGTCCTGCGGGTTTTCCGTTTCTATCCCGGCCGCGGAAATCATCTTTTTCAACTAAAATTTTAGTTTCAACTATATTTTTAGTTTATTTGTATCAAATTGCTAGCATGACTTTAAAAGAATTAACTAAAGCTGAAGAAGAAATCATGCATTTCTTATGGCAACTCGAAGCCGCCAGCGTAAAAGAAATCATTGCCGAAATGGATATACCCAAACCTGCCGTCAATACTGTTTCTACCATCGTGCGCATTTTGGAGCAAAAAGGCTTTGTAGACCATCGCCCCCTAGGCAGAGGCTATCAATATTTTCCTCTTATCAGTAAAGAGGAATATCAAAAGTTCTCCATGAATAAACTCATGAAGTCCTATTTCGGCGGAAGCCTCAGTAAAATGGTGAGCTTCTTTGTAGAAAAGGAAAAGCTAGACAGCAATGAACTGGATGATATTCTCAAGATCATTGAGAAAAATCGCAAGCAATCATGATACTCAGCATTCTATATTATTTGCTCTTCAGCGGTCTTTTTTACTTGCTCTATCGACTGCTTTTTGCCCGTCTAAGCTTCCATCGGTTGAATCGCATTCTATTACTGCTTCTCCCCTTAACTGCCCTGTCGATCGCCTTAATTGCTCCAAAATTTAGTTTAAGCCTCAGTCCAGAAAGCCTACCCGTTTGGCAATTGCCCGAAATCCAAATTGAAGGCCAAAGAATTAACCTTCAAGAAGCAGCGCAGCGCCAAATCCCTTCTACCTGGACCCTCATTTATTTATTAGGCATCAGCTTATCGCTCATCTATTTTGCATCGGGCCTATTCCAATTACGGCGCATCTTAAAAGCCTCTGAAGTACAGGATAGGGAGTCCTACAAACTGTATTGGACTTCGGCTATCTCTTCAGCCTTTTGCTTTGGTCCATATATCTTCCTACCGCTCTCCTTCAAGGACCGAGAGGATTTAGCCTTGATTATCGAACATGAAATCCGTCATCAAAAAATGGCGCATGTTTGGGACCGTCTCTATTATAAAGTCTTAAATACCCTATTGTGGTTCGATCCCTTTCTACATGCCATGGCCCGAGAACTGCGCCAGGTACATGAGTACGAAGTGGATGCCGACCTTATTCAAAATCAAAATATTGAAGATTATGCGCATACGCTGCTCCGCAGCACCCTGGGTGCCGACCTTAAATTTCCGGAAAAGGCCCTCGCTCCCAGTCCTTTTTTTAATTCATCCTTAATTAAATCCCGAATTACCATGATGTATTCAAATCAAAGTCAGCCCTGGCGTAAAGCTTTATACACCCTAGTTCTCCCATTGGCCATTAGCATGAGTCTTTTCGCTTGTAATAAAACTGATGACTCCAATGCAGCGGTAGTCACCAAAGTAGAAGAAAAGAGTTTAGACCTAGCCGAGGTTGATGAACTGCCTATTGCAGGAAACTGTAGTGAAGCCTCCAGTGCTGAAGATCGCAAAGCCTGCGTTTTTCAAACCATTTCTGAGCATATCATTAACAACTTCACTTATCCAGAATTGGCCAAATCCGAAGGCTTAGAAGGTAAAATCTTTGTAGCCTTTGTTATTGAGAAAAATGGTAGCATCAACGAAGTAGAAATTGTGCGTAGCCTAAGTACCAGTTCCGAAGCGGAAGAAAGCGCTCGAGAACAAGCTGAAACGCAAGCCAAATCATTGATTGCAAGCATTCCAAGCTTTACCGCCCCGGCTAAAAAAAATCAGGAAGCGGTACGTTTAAAAATGATCATTCCAATTCAACTGAAATTGAAATGAACTGGATGTCTTAACATCTTACAATCAAAAAAGCCCGACCTAATGGTCGGGCTTTTTAATTCTATTCCTATTTCGTTTAATCCGATTTAGGCTTGTCCTTGAGGTCCTCCAAAATTCATGGGAAAGGTCTGTGATTCCATATCACGAATTTCTCCGTGTTGGGCTTCGTAGCGAGCGATATTATCGCCAAGGGCGCGTAATAATCGCTTTGCGTGCTGGGGAGTTAAAACTACCCGCGACTTCACTTTTGCCTTAGGCACACCAGGCATAACCCGGATAAAGTCCACTACAAATTCACTGGGTGAGTGATTAATGATCGCCAGATTGGAATACTGTCCTTCCGCAATCTCCTCACTCAATTCCACATTAATTTGCCCTTCCTGGGCTTGGGCTTGCATTGAAGCCTTATTAGAATCCTCAGCCATGATTTAAACTTTTTCTTCTACGTTCAAATCCTGGATGGACTTCAATTTCTCATACTCTTCTTTAGAGCCTACGATAATACGCTCGTACTCCTTCATACCGGTACCGGCAGGAATCTTATGACCTACGATCACATTTTCCTTCAGACCTTCAAGGAAGTCACGCTTACCGTTCACTGCAGCTTCGTTCAGCACCTTAGTGGTTTCCTGGAAGGAAGCAGCAGAGATAAAGCTCTTCGTTTGTAGAGATGCACGGGTAATACCTTGCAATACGGGTTTAGCGGTAGCTGGATTAGCATCACGCGCTTCTACCAATTGCTTGTCGGCACGACGCAATAATGAGTTTTCATCACGTAAACGACGAGCAGTAATAATCTGACCTGCTTGTAAGGTATCAGATTCACCTGCATCCACTACTACCTTCTTATCGAAGATCCAGTCGTTTTGCTCAATAAAGTCATTCTTGTGTACCAGGCTTTTCTCTAAGAACAGGGTATCACCTGGATCTTGGATATCTACCTTACGCATCATCTGACGAACGATAGTTTCGAAGTGCTTATCGTTAATCTTCACACCCTGTAAGCGGTATACCTCTTGAATTTCATTCACCAAGTATTCCTGTACACGATTTGGTCCTTGGATAGCGAGGATATCCGCTGGAGTAATAGCCCCTTCTGAAAGTGGCATACCTGCACGAACATAATCATTCTCCTGTACCAGAATCTGCTTACTTAAGTTGATCAGATACTTCTTCAATTCACCGGTACGGCTCTCTACGATAATCTCGCGGTTACCACGCTTAATCTTACCATAAGATACCACACCATCGATTTCAGATACAACTGCAGGGTTAGATGGGTTACGTGCTTCAAATAATTCGGTTACACGTGGCAGACCACCGGTAATATCACCTGCTTTCGCAGATTTACGTGGAATCTTAACCAGTGTTTTACCCGATTTAATGCTATCGCCATCTTCCACAATAATGTGGGCTCCTACAGGTAGGGTATAATGCTTCAACTCATTTCCTTCTTTGTCAAGAATGGCAATGGTTGGAATCATTTTCTTGTTACGAGTTTCTGAGATTACTTTCTCCATGAAACCTGTTTGCTCGTCAATCTCTACTCGATAAGTAAAGCCTTGCTCAATGTCAGCAAACTTAATGGTACCCGAAATTTCGGAGATAATAACCGCGTTAAATGGATCCCATTGGCATACCACATCGCCCTTATTAATTTTATCTCCATCTTGTCTGTGCAAGAATGAACCGTAAGGCACATTGCTTGTCATCAAGTTGATACCGGTCTTATTGTCTACCAAGCGGAATTCACCAGTACGACCAATTACGATATCCACAGGGTTTCCTTCGTTATCCTCACCTTTTACAGTACGAACATCTTCCAGAACTACAGTACCATCAAATTTGGCTTTGATCGAAGATTCTTCCGAAACGTTACCCGCGGTACCCCCTACGTGGAAAGTACGCAGTGTAAGCTGTGTTCCTGGTTCTCCAATCGACTGTGCAGCAATTACACCTACAGCCTCACCCATTTGAACTTTCTTACCAGTCGCTAAGTTTCTACCATAACATTTGGCACAAATACCGCGCTTGCTCTCACAAGTAAGTGCAGAACGTACTTCTACCATTTGGATTGGAGATTCCTCAATACGACGAGCTTCATCTTCCGAAATCATAGCTCCAGACTTCACATACACTTCGTTGGTGATCGGATCAACCACATCATGTAAAGAAGTACGACCGATAATACGATCGAATAATGGTTCTACAACCTCTTCGTTTTTCTTAAGAGCAGTTACTTCTAATCCACGTAAGGTATCGCAATCCTCTTCGGTGATAATCACATCCTGAGCTACGTCTACCAAACGACGAGTTAAGTAACCTGCATCCGCAGTTTTCAATGCGGTATCCGCCAAACCTTTACGGGCACCGTGAGTAGAGATAAAGTACTCGAGAATTGACAAACCTTCTTTAAAGTTCGCAATAATCGGGTTCTCGATAATCTCACCACCTGAGGAACCAGATTTCTGAGGTTTAGCCATCAGACCACGCATACCGGAAAGCTGACGAATCTGCTCTTTAGATCCCCGTGCTCCGGAGTCGAGCATCATGTAGATTGGGTTAAAACCTTGACGATCCGAAGACAGGTAGTGCATGGCACGCTCGGTAAGACGAGCATTGGTGTTGGTCCATACGTCAATTACCTGGTTGTAACGTTCGTTGTTGGTAATAAGACCCATATTATAAGATCCTAAGATCTCTTCAATCTGAGACTCTGCATTGCTTACCAGCTCGTCTTTCTCTTGTGGGATAATGATATCACCTAAGGAGAAGGATAAACCACCACGGAATGCAGTCATAAACCCAAGTTGCTTGATATTATCCAGGAAGTCTGCAGTGGTAGGCACGTCAGTTGCTTTCAGGATATCGGAAATAATTCCGCGTAAAGCTTTCTTGGTTAATACTTCGTTGATATAACCTACATTCTCAGGTACCACCTTATTAAAGAGGATACGACCGAAAGAGGTCTCAATCACTTTGTATTTCAATTCGCCGTCCTCTTCTACGCGAGCACGAACACGAACTTTAGCGTTCAATTCTACACGACCTTCGTTGAAAGCGATTTCCGCTTCTTCAGCCGAGTAGAAAGTTAGACCTTCACCTTTTACAGTAAGGGTCTCATCACTTACACGCATCTTGGTCATGTAGTACAGACCCAAAACCATGTCCTGAGAAGGTACAGTAATCGGAGATCCGTTTGCTGGGTTCAAGATGTTGTGAGAAGCCAACATTAACATTTGTGCTTCTAAAACAGCCGCTGAACCTAAAGGTAAGTGAACCGCCATCTGGTCACCATCGAAATCCGCGTTAAATGCGGTACAGGCTAATGGGTGTAATTGAATAGCCTTACCCTCAATCATCTTAGGCTGGAAAGCCTGAATACCTAAACGGTGAAGAGTTGGGGCCCGGTTTAATAATACCGGATGACCTTTCATTACGTTCTCCAAAATATCCCATACAACTGGCTCGCGCTTGTCGATGATCTTCTTGGCCGATTTTACGGTTTTTACAATACCGCGCTCAATCAGCTTACGAACGATAAATGGCTTATACAGTTCTGCGGCCATATCTTTTGGAAGACCACATTCATGCAATTTCATTTCAGGACCTACAACGATAACCGAACGAGCGGAGTAATCCACACGCTTACCGAGTAAGTTCTGACGGAAACGACCTTGCTTACCTTTCAATGAATCAGAAAGAGATTTCAAGGCACGGTTGTTATCCGTTTTAACTGCAGATGCCTTACGAGTGTTATCGAAAAGTGAATCTACAGCTTCCTGCAACATCCGTTTCTCGTTGCGAAGAATCACCTCAGGAGCTTTAATCTCCATTAAGCGCTTCAAACGGTTGTTACGGATAATTACCCGACGGTATAAATCGTTCAAGTCAGAAGTAGCGAAACGACCACCATCCAAAGGAACTAATGGACGTAATTCGGGTGGAATTACCGGAACTACTTTCACTACCATCCACTCCGGACGGTTCTCGATACGGGTATTGGCATCACGGAAAGCTTCTACAACAACCAGACGTTTTAAAGCTTCTTGCTTACGTTGCTGAGAAGTTTCAGTATTGGCTTTATTCCGCAATTGGTATGAAAGTGAATCCAAATCCAAACGACTTAATAAGTCGATCAAGGCTTCACCACCCATTTTGGCGATGAATTTATTGGGGTCGCTTTCTTCTAAATATTGGTTTTCTACCGGAAGGCGCTCCAATGCATCCAGGTATTCCTCTTCAGTAAGGAATTCCATGTAAGTCATGGGGCTACCATCTTCCTTAGTAGCGTTACCAGCTTGGATAACTACATAACGCTCGTAGTAGATGATCATCTCCAACTTCTTGGTAGGCAAGCCGAGGAGATAACCAATTTTATTAGGTAATGATTTGAAGTACCAGATATGAGCTACTGGTACTACCAAGTTGATGTGACCTACGCGCTCGCGACGTACCTTTTTCTCGGTAACTTCCACACCGCAACGATCACAAACGATTCCTTTATATCGAATACGCTTGTACTTTCCACAGGCACACTCATAATCTTTTACTGGACCGAAAATACGCTCACAGAAAAGACCATCGCGCTCTGGTTTGTGCGTACGATAGTTAATGGTTTCAGGTTTGAGCACCTCCCCGAAAGAACGCTCCAACAAGTACTCGGGCGAAGCCAAGCTGATGGTAATGCTCTTAAAGGCGGAGTTGAATGTGCTTTTATCGTTTTTCCTCAATGACATCTTCCAGGAATTAAATTCGTACTAATTAATCGAGGGTAACTTTCAGTCCCAATCCATTCAGTTCATGCAACAATACGTTGAAAGACTCCGGAATTCCGGGCTCTGGCATTGCATCACCACGAACGATGGTTTCGTAAGTCTTGGCACGTCCAACAACGTCGTCCGACTTAACAGTTAGGATCTCGCGCAGGATATTGGAAGCACCGAAGGCCTCAAGTGCCCAAACCTCCATTTCTCCGAAACGCTGACCTCCAAACTGAGCTTTACCACCCAATGGCTGTTGTGTAATGAGGGAGTAAGGTCCAATAGAACGAGCGTGCATTTTGTCGTCGATCATGTGACCTAATTTGATCATATAGATCACCCCTACGGTAGCCGCCTGGTGGAAACGCTCTCCGGTACCACCATCATACAGGTGGGTATGTCCGAAGCGTGGAACTCCAGCCTCATCAGTGTATTTATTGATCTCGTCTAAGCTGGCACCATCGAAAATCGGAGTAGCAAATTTGCGACCCAAGCGTTTTCCGGCCCATCCTAATACGGTCTCATAAATCTGACCGATGTTCATCCGTGAAGGTACACCCAATGGATTCAGTACGATATCTACCGGAGTACCGTCTTCGAGGAATGGCATATCCTCTTGACGTACAATACGTGCTACAATACCTTTGTTACCGTGACGACCTGCCATCTTATCACCTACTTTCAGCTTACGCTTTTTAGCGATATAAACTTTGGCCATTTTCACAATACCTGAAGGTAATTCGTCTCCCACGCTAATGGTAAACTTCTGACGCTTGTAAGCACCCAGGTAATCGTTGTACTTAATTTTAAAGTTGTGCAACAAGGTTGCGATCAACTCATTTTTATCAGTATCGGTAGTCCAAACTCCACCAGTCACACGAGTATAATCATCGATTCCGTTTAGAATCTTCTGAGTAAACTTGGTTCCTTTTGGAATTACTACTTCATTCAGATCGTTTTCAACACCCTGACTGGTTTTACCAGCAACCAGGATTGAAAGTTTTTCGAGGAATTTCTGACGCAGTACTTCAACTTGCATGTTGAATTCCTGATCTAATTTCTCGATCTCTTCTTTGTCTTGTAAACGAGTCTTTTTGTCTTTACGAGCTAAGGCAAAGAGCTTCTTGTCAATCACCACACCATTCAATGAAGGTGAAGCTTTCAAAGAGGCATCCTTAACATCACCGGCTTTATCACCGAAGATTGCACGTAATAATTTCTCTTCTGGAGTAGGATCAGATTCACCTTTAGGCGTAATCTTACCAATCAGAATATCGCCAGGCTTCACTTCAGCCCCGATGCGGATTAAACCGTTTTCATCAAGATCTTTAGTAGCTTCCTCACTTACGTTAGGAATATCGGCGGTTAGTTCTTCTACTCCCAATTTGGTATCACGAACATCTAGAGTGTATTCGTCGATATGCAAAGAGGTGAAGACATCATCGCGGGCAACGCGCTCTGAAATTACAATCGCATCCTCAAAGTTGTAACCTTTCCAAGGCATGAAGGCTACCAACATATTACGTCCAAGTGCTAATTCACCGCTTTCGGTAGCATAACCCTCACATAATACCTGGCCTTCTGATACCCGCTCACCTTTCTTAACGATCGGTTGGATATTGATACAAGTACTTTGGTTTGTCTTACGGAATTTTACCAGGTTGTAAGTTTTGAAGTCATCTTCAAAGCTCACCAGGCGCTCTTCTTCCGTACGATCGTAATTGATAATAATCTTTTGAGCATCTACATACTCTACTACACCGTCGCCTTCAGCATTAACAAGAACACGGCTATCACGAGCCACGCGCTTCTCAAGACCGGTTCCTACGATAGGAGCCTCGGGACGAAGTAATGGAACAGCCTGACGCATCATGTTTGATCCCATCAAGGCACGGTTCGCATCATCATGCTCCAAGAAAGGAATCAAAGAAGCGGAAATGGAGGCAATCTGGTTAGGAGCCACGTCCATATAATCCACTTTCTCAGGCTCTACCAAAGGATAGTCAGCTTCATCACGAACCTTAACTCGGTCGTTCACAAACTCACCGCTGTCCTTAACAGGTGCATTGGCCTGAGCAATTACCTTCTGTTCTTCTTCTTCAGCACTTAAGTAAATAGGATCCTGAGCGAAATCAATCTTACCTTCTTTAACTTCACGGTAAGGAGTTTCCAAGAAGCCCATTTTGTTCACCTTGGCGTAAACCGACATAGAAGAAATCAAACCAATGTTTGGTCCTTCCGGAGTTTCAATCGGACACAAACGACCATAGTGGGTGTAGTGTACGTCTCGAACCTCAAAACCGGCACGCTCACGAGAAAGACCACCAGGTCCTAATGCAGAAAGACGACGCTTGTGCGTAACCTCTGCCAGAGGGTTGGTTTGGTCCATGAACTGAGACAACTGGTTGGTACCGAAGAAAGAGTTGATTACTGAAGAAAGAGTCTTCGCGTTAATCAAATCGATCGGAGTAAATACCTCATTGTCACGAACGTTCATCCGTTCTTTAATAGTACGAGCCATACGAGCAAGACCTACACCAAACTGGTTAGACATTTGCTCACCTACGGTACGTACACGACGGTTACTCAAGTGATCGATATCATCAATTTCTGCTTTAGAGTTGATCAATTCGATCAAGTATTTTACAATACTGAGAATATCTTCTTTAGTTAATACCTGAACATCGCTTTCGATTTCCAGACCTAACTTCTTATTAATTCGGTAACGCCCTACTTCACCTAAGCTATAACGTTGCTCAGAGAAGAAGAGCTTATCGATAATACCACGGGCAGTTTCCTCGTCTGGCGGCTCCGCATTCCGCAGTTGACGATAGATGTGCTCCACTGCTTCTTTCTCAGAGTTAGTGGGGTCCTTTTGTAAGGTATTATGGATAATAGCATATTCTGAAGCTTCGATGTCCTCTTTGTGCAGAAGGATAGTTTGCACATCAGCATCGAGAATTTCTTCGATATGCTCTTTTTCAAGGATGGTATCACGATCGAGTACAACTTCGTTACGCTCGATAGAAACTACTTCACCTGTATCTTCATCTACGAAATCCTCAATCCAGGTTTTAAGCACACGAGCCGCCAATTTGCGACCAGCCACTTTCTTCAAACCTGTTTTGGTAACCTTAACTTCTTCAGCAAGGTCGAAGATTTCAAGAATATCTTTATCACGCTCGTAGCCAATTGCACGCAAGAGGGTAGTAAGCGGTAATTTCTTTTTACGATCAATGTAGGCATACATCACCGAGTTGATATCGGTGGCGAATTCGATCCATGATCCTTTGAAAGGAATTACACGAGCCGAATATAATTTGGTACCATTAGCATGATAGCTTTGACCAAAGAATACGCCAGGAGAACGGTGTAACTGAGAAACAATAACTCGCTCTGCACCATTCACAACGAAGGTACCACGAGGGGTCATATAAGGGATTGTTCCTAAGTAAACGTCCTGCACGATAGTTTCGAAATCCTCGTGCTCAGGATCTGTACAGTACAGTTTCAGACGAGCCTTCAGTGGAACACTGAAAGTAAGTCCGCGCTCTATACACTCTTCTTCAGAGTAGCGGGGAGGATCGATAAAGTAATCGATAAACTCCAGTACGAATTGATTACGCGAGTCGGTAATCGGAAAATTTTCAGAAAAGGTTCGGAATAAACCTTCATCAGCTCGATCGGCCGCCTTGGTTTCCAACTGGAAGAAGTCTTTAAAAGACTGAATCTGAATAGCCAGAAAATCGGGGTAATCGAAATGATTCTTGATGGATGCAAAATTGACTCTTTCCATTCCTATTGCGGGTACCGGGTTACTCAAAATGCGGATATAAATTATACAAACACAAAAGGGTTAAGGTCTATTGGGGCTTTCCCAAAGACCTTAACCTTAATAATTTAGCCTCGGGGGCTATAGGGTGCTTACTTGATTTCTACCTCAGCACCAGCTTCTTCAAGCTGAGACTTCAAAGCTTCGGCTTCGTCTTTAGCAACACCTTCTTTCAAAGGCTTAGGAGCTTCGTCTACGAGAGCTTTAGCTTCTTTAAGTCCTAATCCGGTTAATTCTTTAACCAATTTTACAACGGCTAATTTAGAACCACCAGCAGCTTTAAGGATTACGTCGAATTCGGTTTTCTCTTCAGCACCGCCTTCGTCTCCTGCAGCAGCAGGACCAGCAACAGCAACAGCTGCAGCAGCAGGCTCGATACCGTATTCTTCTTTCAGGTAGTCAGCTAATTCGCTTACTTCTTTAACGGTAAGATTTACTAACTGATCTCCTAATTCTTTAATGTCTGCCATTTTTAGAATCTTTAAAAAATTTAATTACAACACTTAATATATGGAAGCTGAGTGCGTACTCATTAAGCTGCGCGCTCCTCTAAGGTCTTTAAAAGACCAGCCAATTTGCCACCGGCACCATTCAGGCCGCTGATAACATTCTTGGCAGGAGATTGCAGTAGAGCGATGATATCGGCAACCAATTCGTCTTTGCTCTTAAGTGAGCTCAGTACTTCTAATTGATCATCACCAATAAATACCGCTTCTTGGATGAAGGCTCCTTTGATAACAGGTTTGCTCTGTTTCTTTTTACGCATATCCTTGATCAAACGAGCAGGTGCATTACCGGCTTCGGCGAACATGATACTTGTAGAACCTTTCAAAGTTGGATACAATGCTTCGAAATCTTTAGAGCTACGCTCCATAGCTTTCTTAAGCAAGGTGTTCTTAACCACGTTTAAACTGATACCTGCTTTGTAGCAAGTACGACGAAGGTTGCTGGTTTGTTCAGCGTTTAATCCTTCGATATCAGTAATATAAAGTACATCAGAGTTCTCGAGACGCTCTAATAATACTTCAATTTCTTTATTCTTTTCTTCGCGAGTCATTTCTCAAAAATTAGGAATTAGGAAACGGACTTTGCATCAATGCTGATACCTGGGCTCATAGTACTGCTCAGAGTAATACTCTTCACGTAAGTACCTTTAGATGCGGTAGGCTTCATACGGATCAAAGTTTTGATCAGCTCTTCAGCATTTTCTTTGATCTTGTCAGCTTCGAAAGACGCTTTACCAATACCAGCGTGGATGATTCCGTAACGATCTACTTTAAAGTCGATCTTACCTGCTTTCACCTCATTAACCGCTTTTGCAACGTCCATAGTTACAGTACCAGTCTTAGGGTTAGGCATCAAACCACGTGGACCTAAAACACGACCTAAAGGACCAATTTTACCCATTACACTAGGCATGGTAATGATCACATCTACGTCGGTCCAGCCTCCTTTGATCTTGTCAATGTACTCGTCTAAACCTACGTAATCTGCACCTGCTTCTTTAGCTTCAGCTTCCTTATCGGGAGTTACTAATGCTAATACAGTTACATCTTTACCGGTTCCATGAGGAAGGGTTACAACCCCACGTACCATTTGGTTAGCTTTACGAGGATCTACGCCTAAACGAACTGCCAAATCTACTGAGGCGTCGAAATTAGCGGTAGAGATTTCCTTTACGATAGCACTGGCTTCGGTCAAAGAATAGGATTTCTTACGATCGAAGGCTTCCAATGCCACTTTACGTTTCTTACTTACTGTTGCCATCTTTAGAATCGCTTTAGAAAGGCTTTGGGCCAGTTACTGTTAAACCCATACTGCGCGCTGTACCAGCAACCATGCTCATAGCTGATTCGATGGTAAAGGCGTTCAGATCGGCCATTTTATCTTCTGCGATAGCACGTACCTGATCCCAGCTTACTTTACCTACCTTTTGAAGGTTAGATTGCTGTGAACCTTTCTTGATCTTAGCTGCCTCCATTAATTGAACGGCGGCGGGAGGAGTCTTAATAACAAAGTCGAAAGACTTGTCAGAATATACGGTAATAACAACCGGAAGAACCTTCCCTTGCTTATCTTGTGTACGCGCATTAAACTGCTTACAGAACTCCATGATGTTAACCCCTTTCGCACCAAGCGCGGGACCAACGGGAGGAGAAGGGTTAGCAGCACCTCCACGAACCTGGAGTTTAATAAGTGCACTTACTTCTTTAGCCATTGTTCTATTTATCTTTAAAAAATCAAAATAAGTGGGTTGGAAGCTTCCCACCGGGTAATTACCCTATTTTGAGCTCACAATTTTATTAACTCTCTTTCTCAACCTGCATGTAAGACAACTCTAAAGGAGTTTTACGGCCAAAGATTTTAACCATAACCTCCAATTTACGTTTGTCTTCATACACCTTCTCAATGGTTCCATTAAATCCATTAAATGGACCATCAATAACTTTAACCGTTTCGCCAACGATATAAGGAATGTTGATTTTCTCTTCGGTTTCAGAAAGCTCATCCACCTTACCTAACATTCGATTTACTTCGCTCTGACGCAATGGCACAGGATCACCACCTTTGGTTTCTCCTAAAAAGCCGATAACCCCCTGTACGTTTTTAATGGTGTGCACCATTTCACCGCCCAGGTTGGCCTCAATCATAATATATCCAGGAAAGTAATTTCTTTCCTTGCTGATCTTCTTTCCGTTGCGGATCTGGAATACTTTCTCGGTAGGTACAAGTATTTGTCCTAAATAATCTTGCAAACCGGCGTATTCGATCTCACTTTCTATGTAAGACTTAATCTTATTCTCCTGCCCGGAAATTGCGCGAACAACGTACCATTTCTTTCCACTATCGCTCATAAGGGCTGCTTAGAATGCTTCGTAAATCGTCTTTAAAATAGCGCTGATACTTTTATCCATCGCCGCAATAACCAGGGAAATAATTACTGAAGATACTGCTACCAAAACTGAAGTTTTCTGCAGATCTGACCAAGTAGGCCAGCTGGTTTTCTGAACCAGTTCCTCGTATGATTCCTGGAAGTAAGATTTTACTTTACTCATTCCTTAAGTCTTTGCACGGGTGGTAAGGATCGAACTCACGACCTTCGGTTTTGGAGACCGCTGCTCTACCAGCTGAGCTACACCCGTATTTAGTGAGAAAGGTATCTCGGCTAGGAGGCCGAGACACCTTTTACTCAAATTTATTTCTACCGAGTAATTACTCGATAATATCAGTTACCTGACCAGCACCTACGGTACGACCACCCTCACGGATAGCGAAACGCAGACCTTTGTTGATAGCTACAGGAGCGATCAATTCAACGTGGATAGTCAAGTTATCACCAGGCATTACCATTTCGGTACCTTCTGGTAATTGAATTTCACCAGTTACGTCAGTAGTACGTAAGTAGAACTGAGGACGGTAGTTGTTGTGGAAAGGAGTGTGACGACCACCTTCTTCTTTCTTCAAGATATACACCTCAGCTTTGAATTTCTTGTGAGGAGTAATTGAACCTGGCTTGCAGATTACCATACCACGACGGATATCTTTTTTCTCGATACCACGTAATAAGATACCTACGTTATCACCAGCTTCACCGCGATCTAAGATCTTACGGAACATCTCAACACCAGTAATAGTAGAGGTTAATTTCTCGTCACCGAATCCGATAATGTCTACAGCATCACCAGTGTTAGCAACACCAGTTTCGATACGACCGGTAGCAACAGTACCACGACCAGTAATAGAGAATACGTCCTCGATAGGCATCAAGAATGGCTTCTCGTTGTCGCGCTCTGGCTCCTCGATCCAAGTATCACAAGCGTTCATCAACTCCATTACAGTGTCTACCCATTTAGGCTCATTGTTCAATGCACCTAAAGCAGAACCTGAAATTACAGGAGTCTCGTCGCCGTCATATTCGTAGAAAGAAAGAAGTTCACGAACTTCCATCTCAACTAATTCTAATAATTCTTCGTCGTCTACCATATCCACTTTGTTGAGGAATACAACAATACGTGGAATACCTACCTGACGACCAAGCAGGATGTGCTCACGAGTTTGTGGCATGGGACCATCAGTAGCAGCAACTACTAAGATAGCACCATCCATCTGAGCAGCACCAGTTACCATGTTCTTTACGTAGTCGGCGTGACCGGGACAGTCTACGTGAGCATAGTGACGGTTAGCAGTTTCGTACTCTACGTGAGCAGAGTTAATAGTGATACCACGCTCTTTTTCTTCAGGAGCGTTGTCGATAGAATCAAAATCACGCTTTTCGGAAAAACCAGCATTAGCCAAAACGTTAGTGATGGCGGCAGTCAGAGTGGTCTTACCGTGGTCAACGTGTCCGATAGTACCGATGTTTAAGTGCGGTTTAGAACGAACAAAAGTTTCCTTTGCCATGGTTTGTGTCTTAAAAATTAAAACTTTGCAACATATATAAGCGAGACCACCTTGGTCTTTCACTTAGAGCCAATGAGGGGATTTGAACCCCTGACCTCTTCCTTACCAAGGAAACGCTCTACCCCTGAGCTACATCGGCTTATGGAACTATATTCCACAAAAAGAAAGGCACAGCAGTATATCACCACCGTGACCTTTCTATTTAGAGCGGGAAACGGGATTCGAACCCGCGACCCTCAGCTTGGAAGGCTGATGCTCTAGCCAGCTGAGCTACTCCCGCCTAAACAATTTGGTCTACATGGTGGGGAGAGCAGGATTCGAACCTGCGAAGGTAAAACCAACAGATTTACAGTCTGTCCTCGTTGGCCGCTTGAGTATCTCCCCAAAATCATTAATAAAAGAACTTTTTAAGCGCTTACCTAAAAAAATTCAGAGCCTGTGGAGGGATTCGAACCCCCGACCAGCTGATTACAAATCAGCTGCTCTGGCCAACTGAGCTACACAGGCTTTTAAACGCTCCTCTATATAAAAGAACAGCCCGTTTTTGAAACGGACTGCAAATGTAAGATGTTTTTTGATTGCCACAATAGGCAAGAAAGAAATTTTTACGAAGCCACCATTCGGGGCTTATCTTTATGCTTGATTAACTGTCTGCGTAAGGCCTCAGTAGCCATATCCGCTGCTGCCTCAAAGGAGCGATTCAACTTCTTAACCACCAGTTCATGTCCGGGTATATGTAGCTTAATTTCAACCTCTTTATTCTCTTTTGAGGAAGTATTCACCACTTTTAGATACACCTCTCCATTAATAATGCTGTCATTAAACAACTCTAATTTATCCAATTTACCTTGGATGAAATCGATCAATTTCACATCTGCGGTGAAATTTACAGACTGAAAGGTAGCTTTCATATGTCATCAGATTTTGCGGCTCGTGGATGAGCCTGATTATACAACAATTTCAGACGGTCAATGGAATTGTGCGTATAAACTTGGGTCGCTGCTAATGATGAATGGCCTAATAATTCTTTTACAGAATTCAAATCGGCACCCCTGTTTAGCAAATGACTGGCAAATGAATGCCGTAGCACGTGTGGACTCTTCTTGTCCACTCCACTGACTAAACTAAGATAGGCATTTACCGAATTGTAAACAAGCTTTGGATAGAGCTTTTTCCCCTTCTGTGTAAGGAATACAGGCGCAGCGTGACTTTGCTCCCCGAAGCTCGAACGATGATGATTTAAATAAAAGTTCAGACGCTTTTTCAATTCCGAGGTAATGGGAATCTCACGCTCCTTACTCCCCTTCCCCATCACCTTAATATAAGAAGACTCCAAACGCAAATCTTCCAACCTCAGGTTTATCAATTCACTCAAGCGAAGACCACATTGATAAAAGAGATCTAGTATTAAGGATTGGGTAAACATCCAATAGTCCTCTTCATCGATATCTAATGATAATAAAGCCAGCATATCCTCTTCCGGAACCACCCTTAAAAGTTTCCTTGGAGGTTTAGGTACGGCAATTTGCGCGGCCACATTACTCTTAACCTGACCTTGACGCAGTAAATACTTATAAAAGGATCTTAGCGCACTCAGCTTTCGCTTGATGGAGGTACGGGCTAAATCTTGCTCTACCATATGCACCACCCAAGAACGGATCATACTATGGTGGACTTCACGCAAATCCTCCTCTTCAAACTCTTCCTTAATAAACTCTTCAAATAAGGATAGGTCCTTTGAATAAGCCAAAAGAGTATGTTCAGAAAAGCGTTTCTGAAAATGGAGATAGTCCAAAAATTGCTGAGTATAGGACATAAAAAAGCAAGGGAATGTAAATATATACAAACCCTTGCTGAAATATTACGTATCAGAATACGGGAGTCCTACTCCTCTTCCTGACGGATCTGCTGAATGTAGGCAGCCTTGATGATCTCTTTGCGACGAGCCACTGATGGCTTTACGAATTGCTTGCGGGAACGAATCTCTTTCATCACCCCAGTGCGATCGTATTTACGCTTGTAACGCTTTAACGCGCGATCGATAGACTCACCTTCTTTTACGGAAATAACTAACATTCTTCGCTTTTAATTTTTTCGGGCTGCAAATATAGCCATTAATTCATACTTACAAAGCTTATTTCATCAATTCTCGGGAAATCACCAACTTTTGAATTTCAGTGGTTCCTTCTCCAATGGTGCAAAGCTTTACATCACGGTAAAACTTCTCTACCGGGAAGTCTTTGGTAAAGCCATACCCGCCAAAAATTTGCACTGCTTCGTTACAGGCTTTTACTGCTACTTCCGAGCTGTACATTTTTGCCTTGGCTCCAGCCACTGTCACCTTCTGATTCTTGTTCTTTAAATCACAAGCCTGGAAAGTCAATAATTCGGCAGCCTCCAATTGAGTGGCCATCTCCGCCAACTTAAAGCTTACGCCCTGGAATTTTGAAATAGGCTTTCCAAATTGCTCGCGCTCTTTGGAATATTTAACTGCTGCTTCCAATGCGCCAAAGCCGGTACCTAAGGACAGCGCCGCAATCGAAATCCGACCTCCATCTAAGATTTTCATAGCCTGGATAAATCCGTCTCCTTCTTCACCCAGCATATTAGCATGGGGAACGCGACAGTTTTCAAAAATAAGCTCCGCTGTTTCGGAAGCGCGCATTCCCAACTTGTTTTCCTTTCGTCCTCCGCGGAATCCGGGAGTACCTTTTTCAATAACGAAAGCCGACATCCCATGGGAGTCTCCTTTCTCACCGGTCCGCACAATTACCACCGCTACATCGCCACTAATGGCATGGGTAATAAAATTCTTCGAACCATTAATCACCCAGTCATCTCCATCACGCACTGCAACGGTATTCATACCCCCCGCATCGCTACCGGTTCCAACCTCAGTAAGACCCCAAGCACCAATAAACTCAGCGGTAGCCAATTTGGGTAAATACTTGCGTTTTTGCTCTTCATTACCAAAGGTTAATATATGATTGGTGCATAAAGAATTATGCGCTGCCATGCTTAAGCCAATCGAAGGATCAACCTTAGAGAGTTCTTTGATGGCTGTTACATATTCATAATATCCTAAACCTGAACCACCATATTCTTCGGGTACTAATACCCCCATTAAGCCCAAATGGCCTAATTCTTTAAAGATGTGAATAGGGAATTCCTGACTTTCGTCCCAGGTCATAATATTTGGACGAATATGTTGCTCAGCAAAATCACGAACTGATTCCGCGATCATTTTTTGGGTTTCGGTTTGGGCAAAATCTAGGCCCACCGAAGGGTTTGCAAGTGTATCCATGCGGTGCTTTAATTAGAGAGGTTTGCGGCATTCGTGCCCTTTTGAGACACTTTCAAATACGGTGCAAGTTTACTGAATAATACGGCATCGACCAATTCGATGTTCTTGAGCTCATCCACCGATTTAAATGCCCGTACCTGTTCCCGAAAGTCAATAATACTGCGGGCTAGGTAATAGTTAATGTAGGGATGGCCTTGTAAGCTTTCCATCGAATCGTAATTCAAACTCAGTTGCTTAGGAGCAACGTTAAAAAGAAGATAAAGTTCCAATTGATCTAGGGAAAGGCTGTCAATTAAATGATGATCCAGCAATTGTGCTATACTGTGAAAACCTCCCAGGCGCTGTCGCCATTCCAAAATTCTTTGCGCTCTAAATGGCCCGATCCCTGGTAAAACCAGCAGCTGGAGCGAATCAGCTAGATTAATTTCTACTGCTACCGGCTCCAATCTCATTGGAATGCTGTCTTGCCCCTCTTTTTCTAAACCTATTATATAAGCATGAAGATTTCGAGCCAATGCCGAATCTATGGTATAGACCTTATATATATCATTCCGACTTTGAAAGGGCCGGTACTTTTCCCGAAAGGATATAATTCCACGCGATGCTGAACTTGGTAAACCCATTGCCAATAATTCATCCTGGCTTACCTCATTAGGATTGAAAAAATGCAGCTTCAAGGTGTAGGTACTTTCCTCATTTTTCCCCGAACCAGCTTCAGGCCTCACTTTTACATGTTCTATTACCTGAGCTATCCAACTGCTATCTAAAGCATAAAGACGATGTAAATCCTCTGGTCTACGAAAACGACCTCCCTTTTCCAAGTAATTCTTCCATACCTGAATTTGTGATGGTTTTAGACCCAAATCTGCTAATTGCATCGAATCAGGCTGATTAGGATCAAAATTACTCAAAGCTTTTTCAAACCTTAATGCTGCAGCCTCCTCCTCTTGCCGCCAGCTTAATTTTATAGCCTCAACTTCACTTTCACTATAATGACTCTCAGGTGGAAACCAGGTATAATAAT
Source organism: Croceimicrobium hydrocarbonivorans (assembly GCF_014524565.1). Taxonomy (NCBI): domain Bacteria; kingdom Pseudomonadati; phylum Bacteroidota; class Flavobacteriia; order Flavobacteriales; family Owenweeksiaceae; genus Croceimicrobium; species Croceimicrobium hydrocarbonivorans. Next base: position 675,728 of record NZ_CP060139.1, read on the forward strand.
TCCAATCCAATACCGACAGAATCAAAAGGATCACCAAGAGAAAAATCAAAGCCCTTTCTGTGCTGGGATACATCTTTTTAGGACAAAGAATTCAGAATCCAATGAAGCCTGCAAATCCTAAGTATTTAAAAAGCATTTATAAACCTTTTATCCGCTAGTGACTTATTTTACTAACTGCCATTTTTTTGCGATACTTGTGGCTTCTAAAAACATCAGCAATACATGCGTAAAGGATTAGTTCTTCTACTTAGCCTGATCAGTTTGGGTGCAATCGCCCAGGGAAATCTGAAAATCGACAATTTTGAAATCAGCAACCCCTCTTCCGAGATTAACGACGGAAGGGCTTCTGTAAGCGTTAGTGGTGGAATGGCCCCCTACCATTTTAAGTGGAGTAATCAAGGTACCGACACCCTATCTCGCACTTCTAACGGATTGGTAGAAGGCATGTCACATTCCTTGATCATTACCGACGCTGCTGGTAATAGCATCGAGCAAGATTTTAAAATTCCTTCAGAATCCATTGCTGAGAGTTTAAATGGAACCATGAAACCGGTGGTAGATGGAATCGCCACAGTAATTTTCTGGGACCCTTTCTATGCTTTAGGTCTTTACGACAATCGCGTAATCAATGACGATGGCGTTTTAGCCAAACATCCCAATGGAGATGTTCGCACCAATAGTATTCCCTTCATTGTAATCTGGCTCATCTTCGGAGCCATCTTCTTTACCATCCGCATGGGTTTTGTAAACTTCTGGGGATGGCGTCACTCTATCAAATTAGTGCGCGGTAAATACGATGAAGAAGATGCTCCGGGAGAGGTAACTCACTTCCAAGCCTTGGCTACTGCTGTTAGTGCCACCGTAGGTTTAGGAAATATTGCCGGGGTAGCGGTTGCTATTTCTGTGGGTGGACCAGGAGCCACTTTCTGGTTAATTGTTGTGGGCCTATTAAGCATGGCTTCCAAATTCACCGAATGTACCCTTGGGGTAAAATACCGTGATATTGGCGAAGATGGTGTAGTAGAAGGTGGTCCGATGCGCTATCTACGTAAAGGCCTTGCCAACAAAGGAATGGCTGGCCTTGGTAAAACTTTAGCGGTGGTATTTGCCGTACTGGCCATCGGCGCAAGCTTTGGTGGTGGAAATATGTTCCAGGCCAATCAAGCCTTTGAAATCCTCTCCGGAGAATTTGCTTTCATGGAAGGGAAAGGCAGCATCTTCGGATTTGTTTTAGCCATTTTAGTGGGCGCCGTAATTTTAGGTGGTATTAAATCTATTGCCAAGGTTACCGAGAAGATCGTACCCTTTATGGCTGGTCTATATATCATTGCAGCCTTAGTGATCATCTTCCGTAATTTCGGGAATATTGGTGAGGCCTTCGCCTTGATTATTGATGGTGCCTTTAAGCCCTCTGCCATGCTGGGTGGTTTTATTGGTGTAATGATTCAAGGGGTACGTCGTGCCGCCTTCTCTAATGAAGCTGGTGTAGGTAGTGCCGCAATTGCCCACTCCGCCGCCAAAACTAAACATGCCGTAAGCGAAGGTTTTGTGGCCCTTTTAGAGCCCTTTATCGACACCGTTGTGGTATGTACTCTTACTGCCTTAGTATTGATCTTCACCGGATATTATGACGATGGTGGTATGGGTGGAGCCCAATTAACTTCTCAAGCCTTTGGAAGCGTGATTTCTTGGTTCCCCTATGTTTTAGTAATCGCAATTTTCCTTTTTGCTTTCTCTACTATGATCAGCTGGAGTTATTACGGTTTACGCGCCTGGACTTTCCTTTTTGGTCGTAGCCAGATGACCGAGATTATCTACAAAGTAATCTTCTGTGTGTTCATCATTATCGGATCCAGCGTAAGCTTGGGAGCGGTACTCGACTTCTCGGATATGATGATTTTAGCCATGGCCTTCCCTAATATCATCGGCTTATTATTGCTGAGTGGCGAGGTGCGTGCTGAGCTAAAAGACTATTGGAGTAAAATCAAAAAAGGAGAAATTCTGAATACCAAATAAGCGGTCCAATATTCAGTTTAACTTTGCCGCCCAGAATTTGATTCATGGCGGAAGAGAAGAAAAAACGAAAGGGCATTAGTAAAGCAGCCCTTAAAAAATCATTTCGACTATATAAATACGTTAAGCCTTATCGTGGTGAGTTTGCGATTGGCTTAATATTCTTAGTGCTGAGTTCTGCTGCGAACCTTGCTTTCCCGAAGTATTTAGGTGATCTAGTAGACGCCACTAAATCCGAGGATATCTTCGAAAAGATTAATGAGATCATCCTCATCTTAGCCATCATTTTAGTGGCTCAAGCGGTGGTCTCCTTCTTTCGGGTATTGCTCTTTGTAAATGTAACCCAGAAGACCCTCGCTAATCTTCGCCAAGAAACATACCAGCATCTAATTCAGTTACCCATCAGCTTCTTTAACCGCAAAAGAGTGGGTGAATTAAATAGTCGTATTTCTTCAGACATCTCTTTACTACAGGAAACCTTTACCACTACCCTAGCCGAATTTATTCGTCAGATCATAGTGATCTTTGGTGGTATCACCATCCTCTTAGTGACTTCTCCGCAATTAACTTTCTTCATGTTAATGGTGGTGCCACTAGTAATTGTATTGGCGGTTTTCTTCGGCCGATTCATTCGCAGCTATGCTAAGAAAATGCAGAATGAAGTAGCAGATTCAAACACTATTGTAGAGGAAACTTTGCAAGGTATTTTTAATGTAAAGGCCTATGCCAATGAGTTCTTCGAAATTGCTCGTTATCGCAAGCGTACTGATGAAGTTGCCCGCCTGGGGATGAAAGGTGGTCTTTATCGCGGAGCCTTCAGTTCATTTATGGTACTAGGTATGTTTGGCGCCATGGTGGCAGTGATTTGGCAAGGGGTAAACCTGATGGCCAATAATGAACTGCAACCGGGCGAATTAATGAGCTTCCTCTTTTACACGGCCTTTATTGGTGGCTCAATCGGTGGTTTAGCCAGCGTTTATGCAAACCTGCAAAAGGCTATTGGAGCCACAGAGGCTCTTATGGATATTTTTGATGAGGGTAAAGAAGAATTACAAGCTAAAGAAGATCGTGAGCCTCTTCCGAATTTCAAAGGCGAATTTGAACTCAAAAACCTTAGCTTCAGCTATCCCAATCGTCCTGATACCAAGGTGCTGAATAATCTAAGCTTCGAGGTTAAAGCCGGTGAGCAAATTGCAGTGGTTGGTCCCAGTGGAGCAGGTAAATCTACTCTAGTTTCGATGATCCTCAATTTCTACCAGCCCGAAAGTGGTGAACTGCTTTTTGACGGACGTCCAGCTACCGACTACCAGCTTTCTGCCCTTCGCGATCATATGGCCGTTGTACCTCAAGATGTATTCCTCTTTGGAGGTAGTATTCGCGAGAACATTAGTTATGGCAAGCCAGGAGCCAGTGAGGAAGAAATTATTGAAGCCGCCCAAAAAGCCAATGCCTGGAGCTTTATTCAAGAATTTCCTGAAGGCCTCGATACTTTGGTAGGTGAACGTGGGGTGCAATTATCCGGCGGCCAACGCCAGAGAGTGGCCATTGCGCGTGCTATTTTAAAAGATCCTCGAATTCTGATTTTAGATGAAGCAACCTCCGCTCTGGATTCGGAAAGTGAACGCTTGGTGCAAGATGCCCTTGATCACCTAATGAAAGGACGTACTTCCTTGGTTATTGCGCATCGTTTAGCAACAGTGCGCGCTGCCGATCGTATTCTGGTTATGGATCATGGCGAATTAGTGGAAATGGGTACTCACGAAGAACTTATCCAAAAAGAGGATGGTATTTATCAAAATCTAAGTCAGCTACAGTTCAACACTTAATCTGTATCCAGAACCAAACAATCTTTCTTGTCTTCCCTAACTATCGTCTAAAGTCCCTTGTCACCAACTACTAGCGACAAGCTACCAACTACCAACTACCAACTACCAACTACCAACTACCAACTACTATTAAACAGCCCCCTGTTCGTTTCTTGGCTTTCGCCGAATACGCACTAATACTGCTTTAGTTTACATTTGAATATGCGTCAATTCTGGGAAAATCTACGTCATCGTACCTGGTTCAAAATCCTGAGCAATCGCTTTGTATTAAGCTTGATTGTATTTGGAGTTTGGATGAGTTTTCTGGATGTAAACTCCTGGCTCATTCATCGCGAACTCAATCAGGAAATCGATGATCTGCAAACCAGTATTCGCTACTACGAGGAGGAAATTAAAAAAGATGAAGCGCAGTTAGAGCAACTCAATTCCGGACCCGAAAACCTGGAAAAATTTGCCCGAGAACAATACTACCTCAGTGCACCAGGCGAAGAAATTTACCTCATCGAAATTCCTAAAAAGGAAGATTAGCTTCTAAAGGGCTCGCTCTCACTTATATTCTGCTTCGTACCTTAGGCTCAAACAAGCCAAACATGAATCTAAGGAAAGTCCGCCTATGCCTATTAGGGCTGGGGCTCATTCTGTTCTATGCCCCCTTACAGGCTCAAATCGACAGTGTTTATTTACAAAGTCTGGAATGGCGAAATATTGGTCCCTGGCGAGGCGGTCGTTCTTGCGCTGTGACTGGCGTTCCCGGGCAGGCCAATCTCTTTTATTTTGGCAGTACCGGCGGTGGGGTTTGGCGAACTACTGATGCCGGAAACAGCTGGGAGAACATTTCCGATGGCTATTTCGGAGGAAGCATAGGAGCCATCGCCATAGCACCCAGTGATCCAAATGTTATATATGTTGGTCAAGGGGAAGAAACCGTTCGCGGGAATGTGAGTTCCGGCTTTGGAATGTGGAAAAGCCTCGATGCCGGAAAAACCTGGCAGTTCATCGGTTTAATGGAAAGTCGTCATATTACCCGCATCCGGGTACACCCTAAAAATCCAGACATCGTTTATGCCGCTGTGCTCGGAAATCTCTATCGAGATACCGAAGAAAGAGGAGTGTATAAATCAATCGATGGAGGGAAAAGCTGGCAGCGAATCTTATTTTCCGATGCAGGCAGTGGTGCCATTGACTTGCTTATCGACCCTCAAAATTATCGTACCATATATGCCAGTACCTGGACCATCCGCAGAACTCCCTATTCCTTATCCAGTGGAGGTTCTGGATCTAAATTGTGGAAAAGCACGGATGAAGGTCAAAATTGGCAAGAGCTATCCAGCAAAGAAGGCTTTCCTCAAGGACTAAAAGGAATTATCGGCATTGCCGTTTCTCCAGTGAACAATCAAAGAGTTTGGGCCCAAGTAGAGAATGAACCGGATGGTGGATTATACCGCAGTGAAGACGGAGGCCAAAGTTGGAAGCAAGTGAATAATCAGCGGGCCTTACGCCAAAGAGCATGGTACTATACCCGCATTTATGCCCACCCTACCGATATCGATCAATTATATGTGATGAATGTACGCTACCATCATTCCAAGGATGGCGGTAAAAGCTTTACTCCTCATAATGCACCCCATGGCGATCACCATGATTTATGGATTGATCCCACTGCTCCGGAGCGCATGATTATCGGTGATGATGGCGGAGCACAAATTAGCTTCGATGGCGGTCAAAACTGGACTACCTACTACAATCAACCGACCGCTCAATTCTATAGAGTTAAGGTAGATAATCATTTCCCTTTCCGGATTTATGGCGCCCAACAAGACAATAGCTCCATACGCATCAAACACAGAAGCGACGGGGCCTTTATCACCGAGAATGATTGGGAAGAAACCGCCGGTGGAGAAGCTGGTCATCACGCTATTTACCCTGCCGATGAAGACATTGTATTCGGTGGCGAATACGGTGGCTTTATGATGCGCTTGAACCATCGTACCCATGAAATTCAAGCTACCAATGTTTGGCCTAATAATCCACTCGGGCATGGTGTGGAAAACATGAAATACCGCTTCCAATGGAATTATCCCATGTTCTTTTCGAAACACGAGCCCGAATTGCTTTATGCCTTTAGCAATCATGTGCATCGCAGCAAGGATTTGGGTCGCAGTTGGGAAACTATTTCCGGTGACTTAACTACCAATGACAGTACGAAACAAGGTCCATCCGGCGGCCCCATCACCAAAGACAATACGGCAGTTGAATACTATTGTACCATTTTCGCTGCTGCCGAATCCATATTGGAAGCCGGCGTGCTGTGGACCGGTAGTGATGATGGCAAGGTGCATATCAGCAGAGACCACGGAAAAAACTGGCAGGAGGTAACACCTAAGGACCTCCCTCCTTTTACCCAAATAAATAGCATGGAGGCCGATCCATTTAATGCCGGTGGACTTTATTTGGCCGGAACACGCTACAAATGGGGCGATTTTAGTCCCTACCTCTACTACAGCTCCAATTATGGTAAAAGCTGGAAGCGAATTGATAAAGGCATTGATCGCAATCATTTTAGTCGGGTAATTCGCTGTGATCCCCATCAGGAGGGATTGCTATTCGTTGGTACTGAGTATGGCCTTTACCTTTCGGTGGATGGTGGTCAGCATTGGCAAGCGTTTCAAAATAACCTGGCCCAGAGTCCCATTACTGATCTGGCCATTAAAGACCAGCATCTAATTGCCGCCACCCAAGGGCGAGGATTTTGGATTTTGGACGATATCGGTCCCCTGTATGAAATGAAACCCGGCTTTAAAAGCAGCGAACATTTCTACCATCCTAAAGACAGCTATTTGATGCAGGCGGGATATGGTGGCAAATCCAAGAGCGCGGGGGAAAATCACCCCAATGGAGCCATCTTCAATTATTATTTGGAAGCTATCGATTCAAGCTTCGACTATCAGTGGTTGATATCGGATTCTGAAGGGAATCTCATTCGGAAGTTCAGCTCACAATCCAAAGACAAGCAAGAAAATTGGAAACCAGAAGCCGGGGCCCATCGCTTTGTTTGGGACATGCGCTTAAAAGGCTTCGAGCCCTTAGAAGGCATGATACTTTGGTTCGTACTGCGTAATGGTCCCTATGCCCTACCTGGTAATTATAAGGCGCAATTGATCACTCCCGCAGATACCTTGACTCAAGATCTAGTACTGGTTTTGGATCCGCGCGTTTCAAGCGGAATGCCCGAATTAAAGGCCCAGCAAGAATTCATGCTTCGGATTCGTGATGGTTTGGATAGCACTAATCAATGCATCCAAGAAATTCGCAGTTTGAGAGGTGATTTGCAAAGAGCCCAAGAACGAGTGGAAGATTCTGCACTTCTTTCGAAAATCCAAAATTTATTGGATCGCAGTGAGGCCATTGAAAAGGCACTCTATCAAACTCAAAACCGCAGTCCACAAGACCCTTTAAATTTCCCTATTCGACTCAATAACAAGTACGGACATTTAGGAGCCTTGGCGGGAATTGGTTTTCAAGCACCTACGCAAGCCATGTTAGGCGTTGAAGCCGAACTTAATCAAGCCATTAATGAGCAATTGCAAGAATGGAATGCCTTGAAAAAGGAAGTCGCCAGCCTGAATGCTGAATTAAGGGCCAGTGAATTTGAAATTTTAAAGTGGTAAACTGACAATTGTCCATAAGTCAAACGAGCAATATTTAAGACCTTTGTGTAAATTTTTAGACCATGTCTGAAACCAAGCTGTTTTCGGAATTCTCGGCCAGTACGGAAGCCGAGTGGAAAGCAAAAATTGAAAAAGACCTCCGTGGCAAAGCCTATGAAGAGCTAGTGCGGATGAGTCCGGATGGAATTCCCATTCAACCAATCTATAGTACAGAAAGTACCGAAATCCATCAACAAGCTTTAAAGGAGCATCCCAAATGGGACAATGTGATTGAGATCTTAGTTCTGGATGCCGAGAAAGCTAATGAGGAAGCCTTGAATTATCTAAATCGCGGCGCTACTTCCCTCCTCTTTTATCTACCCGGAAAGGTTGATTTGAAAACCTTGTTGAAGGACATTCAATTGGAATACATCTGCAGCAATTTTGTGATTGAAGGACATACAGAGTATTACCGCGATTCCTTCCAACAACTAATAGCTGAAAGAGCTTTGGATGAGGAAGAATTAGAAGGAAGCTTCAATTTTGATCCCCTGGAAAACCTAGCTCGCACTGGGAATTGGTTTCAGAACGAGGAAAGCGATTTCCAAGCTTTACAAGCCTTACAGCAAGCTGAGTTTAAAGGCATGCGCAGTTTGGCTATTAATGCCAATCTGTTTGCTAATGCCGGAGCCAGTCCTGCCCAGCAAATTGGTATTGCCCTGTCTATGGCTTACGAATATGTGTATCGCTTGGACCTAAAAAACAGTCGTGGCTTTTGGATCAATTTCGCCATTGGTTCCGATTATTTTTCAGAGATCGCCAAATTGCGGGCCTTCCGCAGAGTATGGCAACAATGGCAAGCCGAATTGGGCTTCGAACAAAAGGAAGTACGCATATATGCCGAAACCAGCCTTCGCAATAAGAGCTTGCTAGATAAATACAATAACCTGATTCGTACCACAGCCGAAGCTATGGCCGCAGTGATTGGTGGTGCCACCGAAGTTTGCGTAAAAGGCTTTGGCGAACCTTTGGAAGATTTAGGATTTTTCCCTCGTCGTTTAGCTTTAAACCAGCTTAATCTATTGCAGCACGAATGTCGCTTCGACCAGGTAAGAGATATGGGAGCTGGCAACTATTGGGTGGAAAACCTAACGGATGCTCTTGCCGAAAAAGGCTGGGCATTCTTCCAGGAAATTGAGGCCGAAGGTGGTTATGTGGCTGCCTTAAAATCGAATTGGTTGCAAAATCAAATTTCTGAAATGGCCCAGGCAGAACAAGATCGCTTCGATTCTGGCGAATTGAAAATGATCGGGGTAAACATCTACCGTAAGGATCAGGAAGAGTTTAGTGAAGAAGTACGCAATGCCTTAGCTCGACCCAAGGCCGAGAAAAATGGCATCGTTCAGCCTATTGAAGCCAAGCGCCTGGCCGAATCACTGGAAAAGGAAATCATACTTGAAAAAGCCTAGTTATGAGCCGTCATAAATTTAGTTCAAACTATCAGGCCCAAGCCTATGAGGCTCCCCAAGCGGAACGTCATTATTGGCAATCGCCCGAAGGACTGGAAATCCCCAGTCTCTTCAATAAAAAAGACTTTGAAAAATTACAGCATACCCAATTTGTAGCCGGACTCCCCCCTTATTTACGGGGTCCCTACAGCAGTATGTATACCATTCGCCCCTGGACTATTCGCCAATATGCTGGCTTTAGTACTGCCGAGGAATCGAATGCCTTTTACCGTCGCAATTTAGCGGCTGGTCAAAAGGGTTTATCGGTGGCCTTTGATTTAGCGACTCACCGGGGTTACGACTCTGATCATGAGCGTGTGGTAGGTGATGTGGGTAAGGCAGGCGTGGCCATCGACAGTGTTGAGGACATGAAAATTCTCTTCGATCAAATTCCCTTAGATAAGATGTCGGTCTCCATGACCATGAACGGAGCGGTAATCCCTGTGATGGCCTTTTATATTGTGGCAGCCGAGGAGCAAGGAGTAAGTCCTGATCAATTATCGGGAACCATCCAAAACGATATCCTCAAAGAATTTATGGTGCGGAATACTTATATCTACCCACCATTGCCATCGATGCGCATTATTGCCGATATCTTTGAGTTTACCAGTCATAATATGTCTCGCTTCAACAGCATATCCATTAGTGGATACCACATGCATGAAGCGGGAGCTACCGCCGATATTGAATTGGCCTATACCCTGGCCGATGGATTAGAATACATCCGAACCGGTTTAAAAGCGGGATTAAAGATTGATGATTTTGCCCCCCGTTTATCTTTCTTCTGGGGCATCGGCATGAACCATTTTATGGAAATTGCTAAAATGCGCGCCGGCCGAATGCTGTGGGCGAAATTGGTAAAACAGTTTAATCCGGAGAATGCCAAGTCTATGGCCTTGCGTACCCACAGTCAAACCAGTGGTTACAGCCTTACGGAGCAAGATCCTTTCAATAATGTGGCGCGAACTACTATCGAAGCCATGGCAGCCGCCTTTGGAGGTACTCAAAGCTTGCATACCAATTCATTAGATGAGGCAATTGCTTTGCCAACGGATTTCTCTGCCCGTATTGCCCGGAATACCCAATTAATCTTGCAAGATGAGTTGGGCATTAACCGCAGTGCCGATCCTTGGGGTGGTTCATGGTATGTAGAATACCTCACCGATCAAATTGCTACTAAGGCATGGGAGCTAATTCAGGAAGTAGAAGAATTAGGCGGAATGGCCAAAGCTATTGAAACTGGTATTCCTAAAATGCGCATTGAAGAAGCCGCGGCTAAAAAGCAGGCTCGTATTGATTCCGGTAAGGAATGGATTATCGGTGTAAATAGCTATCGCAATGAAAAGGATGAGGCGATTGAACTCCTGGAAGTAGATAATGCTGAGGTTCGTCGCAAGCAGATTGAGAGCATTAATAAGCTTAAGGAAAACCGCAATACTGAGGCGGTAGCGAATTGCCTGGCCAAATTAGAAGAAGCGGCCCGCAGTGGTGAAGGAAACCTTCTAGCCTTAGCGGTAGACGCGGCTCGTGAAAGAGCTACCTTAGGGGAAATTAGCTTGGCCTTAGAAAAAGCCTTCGGTCGATATACCGCTACCATTCGTAGCATTAGCGGCGTATATAGTAATGAGATGAAGCAGGACGATAAATTTAAAAAGGCTCAGGATTTAGCCGATCAATTTGAAGCGGTGGAAGGTCGCCGTCCTCGGATTATGATCGCTAAAATGGGGCAAGACGGTCACGATCGTGGAGCCAAAGTAGTGGCTACTTCCTTTGCTGATTTAGGTTTTGATGTGGATATAGGTCCATTATTCCAAACACCGGCAGAAGCTGCCAGGCAAGCGGTAGAAAATGATGTGCATCTCTTAGGAGTTTCCTCATTAGCGGCCGGTCATAAAACTTTGGTACCTCAGGTAATCGAAGAATTGAAAAAGCTGGGGCGTGAAGATATCTTGGTTATTGCCGGTGGAGTAATTCCGCCTAATGACTATGAATACCTCTTCAATGCTGGAGTAGTAGGAGTATTTGGCCCTGGAACGGTGATTGCCGATGCCGCTGCTCGTATTTTAGAAATCATGTTGGAAGAGCAATCCACTGAAAAACAGAGTTAATGTTCGGGAATATTAAGGATATGATGGGCAAGCTTCAAGAAGCGCAAGCCCAAGCTAAGGACATGAAAGATCGCCTGGAGCAAATTGAAATAAAAGAAAGCTTTCAGGGAATTGAAATAGTAATAAATGGCAATCGAAAATTGCGGGATCTAAAAATTGATCCTGCCCTGGCTCAAGATGCGGAGGAGTTGGAAGACAAATTACTTTTAGCCCTCAATAAAGCCCTTGAAAAGGCGGAAGCCCTGCATGATGCTGAAATGAAGAAAATGGCCTCTGGCATGATGCCGGGCCTGGATATGTTCAATTAGATGGATTCCATCAATCCCAATTTCCGGTCCCGAGCAGGCAAGCGATCCTTGAATCCGGCCGAGCTTAAAGCGGGCATCTTAAAGGGTGACCGGGCTTCTCTAAGCCGGGCCCTAACTCTATGTGAAAGTAAGCTAGCGCAACACCGCGAATTGGCCGAAGAGCTTTTGCAAGGCTTAATGCCGCATACTGGGAATTCGATTCGCATTGGGATTACAGGGGTACCTGGAGTGGGGAAATCCACCTTTATCGAAGCATTTGGCAAGGAGCTGATTGAGGCTGAACACCGATTAGCGGTATTAGCTATTGACCCTAGTAGCGGTCGCAGCAAGGGTAGCATTTTGGGGGATAAAACCCGCATGCATGAGCTATCGCAAGATACCCGTGCTTTTATTCGTCCTTCCCCCTCTGGAGGTTCATTGGGTGGAGTGGCGCGTCGTACCCGAGAAAGCATTTTACTCTGCGAAGCAGCAGGTTATGATGTAATTCTAGTCGAAACCGTAGGCGTTGGCCAGAGTGAAACGGCGGTGAAGAACATGGTCGACTTTTTTATGCTGCTGATGCTGGCGGGTGCCGGAGATGAATTACAGGGCATCAAAAGGGGAATCATGGAAATGGCCGATTTACTCTTGATCAATAAGGCGGATGACCCTAAAGATCCCCGGGTTAAACTTGCCATGGGCGAATACAAAAGAGCCTTGCATCTCTTCCCGCCTAATCCTAATGAATGGATTCCAAAGGTACAGGCCTGTTCAGCACTTCAGAAAAGTGGAATCGCCGAAGCATGGGAAGTGATTTTAAGTTTTGAAAATCAGCAAAAGAACAAGGGCTATTTCGAGGCCGAAAGACAGCGTCAGTCCTTGGCTTGGTTCGAGGAAAGCATTGGAGAACTGGTATTGGAACAGGTACGATCTGGCAGCAATTATCAGGCGGCTTTTCAGGAAATACAAAGTTTGGTTAAGGAAGGGAAGCTAGAAGCAGGTGTGGCTGCGCATCGCTTGGTGGAGAAATTGTTTGCATAAAAAAAGAACCCTAAAACAGAAGATAGCCCTAGTGTTTAGTCGTTAATAGGACTAAATACTAGGGCTAGCTTTATAAATACTGTCTTAATTAAAACTCAATCGGCCCAATACATTACGCTTGGCCTCCCAATCATAAAAGAGAAACAGCTCTTTAAATCTTGGTTTTCCAAAATACCCATAGGTTGGCATTAGAGAATAAGGAGAGCAAGCCTCTTGACTAAATGAATTTTCGGCCAAGAATTCTCCTGTTTTGAGGTCAAGACTGTACATTTTTAAATTGGCCTTTTTTACCAGTCTTTTGGTTGAGACATGCCCTTTTAACTTCCCTATTTCACTTTTTGGAACATTGCCCTGCTGAAATAATAGTATCAATTTGCCATCTCTTAATGACAGATCATAACTTTCGAATGTCTCCCTACTTGCCATTGCATAATATTTCCCTTGCCACTTATCAACCGGGCGGATCCATAGCAAGGAACCATCTGCGTGATAGCATGCGAGAACCAAGTAATCAGCATAATAATTATAGGGGGTTGACAAATTCATTTCTGTAACCTTCAAAAACTTACTATTTGGCAATAGATAGGTTTTAGAGGACACATATTGTTCAAGTACAATCTTATTATCATCCACCTCCGCTACAGTCGGAAAACTGTACTCCCGATTTTCAGCATTAAAAAAGGTGAAACTATGTGACAATACTCTGGATTCAATTTGAGAGAATACCATAGTCATACTTCCAATTAAAACCTCTTTTTTCTTATTTAAATAAGTCTGTGCATATGTCGAGTTTTCCCCAACATCATTGTCTTCCAATTTAACTACATCGGTGGTAATTAATATAGTATCCTCATTCAACTCCATTATCTGAGTACCACTAAAGGCACAGCCAACTGGTAATTCATCTTCAGGTAAGTTGAAGTTTTCAGATTCAAAATTATTTACTCTTCGATAGATGGTGAAATATGAGTCCTTACTGGAAACATAAAAATTCCCTTCAAAATCGATGTAACTTAAATGGACATTAAGAAATCTTCTGGCCATTTTAATAAATTCTAATGCAGAATTAGCCACTTCAATGGTCCCAGATTGCAGGATGTTTCCAAGTGAATCGGCAAGCATAATGCGGTTTTGACCAGTCCCCTCAATGTAGCCACTTAGGATTACAAAGCGGTTTATATCCGGCCTTGAAACAAAGGCATATGGATTTTTAATAGGGGAACTTTCAAATGATATAAATGGCTTTTTAGAAACAACTTCACCGCGATCATTAATAATCCACTCCCAGATCTCTTGGGGATAGCCCCCCATGTCTTCCATTACACTTTCATCAACCTTTTTATGTACAAAAACATGAAGTTTTCCATTGTAAGCTGCAACCTCAGTGATAAACCCATCTGAACCCAGATCATATTCCGATTCATAAAGTTCCTCTCCACTGGATTTATCAATTATAAATAGCTGATTACCTTTTGCCCATCTTCTAGCCACAAATGCGTATGAAGTACCCAGCTCATAGGTCTCATTAATCATGGTCTTATTCAGGGCCTTCGGCAATTCAATAGTTTTTTCAAACTGCGGTTTACTTTGTGATCTAAGGTTTAGTGCAGTGCCTAGCAATAAAACTATTGCTACAAAAGCATTTCTTTTCAGGTTCATTAGTTGAATTTATTTCTTGTGTTTAGTTTAAAATCTACCTTCCATGGCTCCAATCTGGCGCAAATCATAGCGCATCTCACGATCAATTTCGTAGGCGGAAATCTTGATGCCATAAGTTTCATCTCGTTTATAAAGGATATCTCCGTTTTGTAAATTGATTAAATAGCAGTAGTAAGGATCATCGTCTTCTAAATTGTAGACGGCAATAACACCAAACAAGTAGTTATAATTGAGTGGATCCATGCTGCCAGGGACATACTTCCGACAAGTGCTAAAACCTGTTTTCCGCATCCAATAAGCCTCTCTTATTAAGGCATTAAATTGAGTTCCTAAATTGTACTCGTGCAATGCAGTTGTATCCCAATCAGCTCGAAAAAGAGGGTCCGTGCCGGAACTAAATTTATCTTTCATCCGAACCATATATGAATATACCTTAATCCCTACTTCTCTGCAGGTTCTAAAATCGGCGGGGTATAAATCTTTAGAATAGGGGATTATCCTTGGTTCCAAAACTAAAACCGAATCCAATGGATAGGGAACCTCTGGTTTTTCAACATTTTTAGCAGAGAAACCTTGCTTTGCCTTTTCAAGATAAGATTGGTCCTCAAGCATTGTAGCCTCTATTGCTGCACTATCCCTCAACTCTGGTATTAGATGTAAGTAGTAATCAACATAGTGATACTTTAAAGCCATTTCCCTTCTTCTTGGACTCAAAGTACTATCCGGTTCAAAATGCAAATCCGGCAATGGCTTTAAAAATTCTCGGTAAGGATCAAGAATGTTGTTATGCGCGAAAAACATTCTGTTTAAGTCTTTCATCATCATTTGTGCCTCCAAATCATTGGGATTTAATTCGAGGTAATTCAAAATCTTGCGACGGGTTATTGCCGTAAACTGCTTGGATGAGACTCTTCTAAGGAATAAATAAAAAGCCTGCACCGGACCTTGATTTAATCGAGGCTCTTTTTCCTGTAAATAATTTGCTGCCGAGGATTTAAAGGCTGCCAAGCCATATAAAGCCCTTAGCTCCCCACGGATTAAAAATTGGTTGGAAGGGAATTGCTCTTTTAAGCAAGCAATATTATACCATGCCTCAGCATAGTCCTGCTCCAATAATTGCCAGTGTATGGCCTCGAATGAACATTGAAGTTTAAATTCCTCGAATGAAGCTATGGCAGCAGTTTTTGATTGACTTGACACTTTGGGCTGACGCTGAATCTGACCTATACGCTTTTGAATATTGGGATGACATTGACTATCATCGACATACTCATAATCGGTAGAGACAGAATCATTAGCCCCCTCCAAATAATAGCTTGGTACTTTAGGAAAGTCACCTAACTCAAATAGATCGGTATCTAGATGGCAACGACCAAAAGGGTGATAGGTTCCATGTAAATGAACCAGGCATTCCTCCGCAGCTTCTAATTGATAACCCGCGGCTTGAAAAATTTCTGCTCCGATAGAATCCGCTTCTAGTTCCTGATTCTTAGATCGATGAACCAGTGATTCAAGGTACTCCACTCGATCCAAATCCGTTCTTTCTATCCGGTTCTGGACAAAGCTTTCAAAACTATGCTTCAGCTTATAATGGGCAATCTCATGAGCTATAACAAAAGCCAACTCATCCTCTGATTGTAAATGGGCTATAAGATTTGGGCCTATACCTATGATTCCGTTTCCCAAGCAAAAACCAATGGGCGATGAACTTCGATAGAGATAAATACGGATCTCCTTACTTAAGTTCGGATCATCCTGAAGCAACTTATTTTTAATACGCTCCAAATAAAGACTCACTGGATCTCCAAAAGAGAATTTCCCACTTTTTAGAAAATACAGTGTACTGTAATACTGGTTAAATTCATAGTCACTTAGCGGATCGCCAATTTTCAGGCTATCCACATCTTGATCTAATCGATCTAAAAAATCTTCCGGAATATATCCGGCTACTTGAATGGGATGATAATCTTTCTGGTAATTATGCCCCACGCTCTGGGCAAAGCTGCCGTTTGAAACAAAAAGTAAAAAAAGCAGGTAAACAGGAATAAGGCTCTTCTTCATTTAAGGCTGAAACTTAATTAACTGGTACTCCTCATCCGCTCCTAGGAAGCTGAAATAAGACTGTTCTTTCTCGCTGTAGTAAATGCTTTGGGTTTTAAAGTAGAGGTCATTCTCTAAGATCATATCCTCCCAGATTTCCAGCTTCTCCTCTTGTCCGTTTCCAGGGTTAAACAATAAGTAATTCGGAAAACCCTCATCAAATTCATCAAATACATCTACTTCCTCATAACTTACCTGACCGATTTCATTCTCAGGGATATCATTATAGATAATTTCCAGTTTACCATCACTTAAGCGCGAATAGAATGAGAAGTAATCAAACTCCCCCATGGGTTGAATGGATAATTCCTTATCCGTAGAAGTCATCGCTACCAGATCATTCTGCTGCCACATATAGCGATGCATTTTGGCCAAATTATTCTTCCACACAATATCACCTGCCGGATTAATCTTCAATAGAATTAAATCTTCCAGATCAAACTTTTCTCCCATTAAGGTTCCCATTGTCGCTAAGGAAGTAGAGTAAAATGGTCGGTAGATAAGACGTTCACCAATCAGGTAACAATTACCTGCGGCATCGAAATGCAATACTATTTTGGTGAAAACTTGCGGGATAAAAGGCTCCTCTCCTGCATCGCCAGACTCCAGGAATTTATCTACGAAACTCTGATCAAATTTATGGCGACGCTGTAAGCTAAAACTCTGGCTGGCCGGATCAAATACATAGTATAGTAAACCCTCGGTGGCAATATCTTCATAGATTTCAGAAATCCGCTCTAGCTCTGGATATAGGTCCTCATCTTCATCAGCTCTTTGATAAAAAGCAGTTAGTACCACCTCACCTTGGGGATTATTTGCCAATTGATAGCTAAAAGGAATTAATTGCTCCTTTTCTACCATAGGCAGAGGGTAGGATTTGGCTTGATAGGCATTGGCTTTTTCTAAAACCAATAATTCGCGGTTATTCTGAAGGTAGATATTTCCATCCTTATCAAAAGCTATATCGCTATTGATCTCCTCAAGCTCCAACTGCATTTTATACTCATAACTGCATTGCTCTTGCAATTGAAGATCGAAGACATTTAATTGCTTCTCGGTTTTATCCAAATCACCATTATAAGCTGCCGATTGAATTACGATGTGATCCCCAATTAAGCTCAATTTATCCACGCCCCGATCACTGCGATATTCGTACTTACGAGCGGTCAATTGCACCGCTTTCTCCAGTCGACGCGTT
Organism: Croceimicrobium hydrocarbonivorans; assembly: GCF_014524565.1. Classification (NCBI taxonomy): domain Bacteria; kingdom Pseudomonadati; phylum Bacteroidota; class Flavobacteriia; order Flavobacteriales; family Owenweeksiaceae; genus Croceimicrobium; species Croceimicrobium hydrocarbonivorans. The sequence continues at coordinate 693,115 of NZ_CP060139.1, forward strand.
TCTACATTAATGGGATAAGCCATTACCATTAAAACATTTCGAGAAGAATTATCCTCGCGGATGAAAGCCATAATCTTACCATCAATCCAGGCCAGGTTTAAAAGTCCGTATTCCACTCCGGTGCGTTGGCGAATGGTAACATCAAATTGACTCTCTTTATTAAGACTCTTCTTATCAAAGATCACCACCCGAATCATATCATGGGTCACATTGGCGCAGTAAAACTTACTATCATCTTCATGTAAAATCTTGGGAGCATAACCCGAATCTTCGGTTTCGAAAATTTCACTTTTAGTAACTTGGCTTTGAGCCGAAAGGAATAGAGTAGCAAGGCTCAAAATCGAGCTGAACAGGACTTTTCTCATAATAGGTTCTTCTATGGACCCTATGCTCAATAGATGAGAATTGCGAAGGGACCAGGTTTAATCCCGCGCAAAATACAAATAAGCAGGGGCATTTCCAGCCAATTGACAGGCCAATCCTATGCCTAAAAGTTTAGTAGTGAAATGAATAAATTTGAGGACAAAGGAACTAGAAGTTCGCTCGAATTTCTCCTTTCAAATAGCGAATGGCTCCTTTGGTTGGAAAATTCTCCATGGTCATCACCTTATTCAAAATGTGCTTACTGAGGTCGAATGCCGGTGCATCTGGATCAATATCCTGAGCCCAATTATTGATCATTCCCACTGTAGCACTTTTGGCATTTACAGCCAGATTCCAAGCTTCGTCACTCAGATAGATTTGCTGCGACAAATTATGCTCAAACTCAATACGGATACTCTCTACCAGTAGATTACGATACTGACGAGCTTTCATATCCTTAGCTGGTACTCTAATCAATAATCGATCAGGGTGAATGCGTTCTAAAAACAAAGCAATACGCTCGTAAGCCGCCATCCGCACAGGCAAAGCACTTTTTTGAGTTTCCTTTTTCAGGAAGTATAAACGGCGCTTTTCCTCATTATCCATAAAATTGGATAGCATCATATAGGTCAAGACCAATAAAAATATGGAGGGTAATGCGTATTTGAGTATTTCAATAAAAAGCTCCATGTCAGAGTAGGAAAATTTATGGGGCCTCAAATATCGTAAAAATCCTAAGGTGACGAGGTGAAATTCGTAGCTTTGCTCGCTATCATAGGGAGCATATGAATAAAATATCGCAGCGTATCCTTGACTTATCCGAATCGGCCACAATTGCAATGAGCCGTCGGAGTCGCGAAATGCGTGAACAAGGATTGGACGTTATCAGCCTTTCTTTAGGCGAACCAGATTTCGAAACCCCTGATTTTGTGCGCCAAGCCGCCAAAGAGGCCATCGATATTGGTTATTCCCATTATCCACCCATCCCCGGATATCAGGATTTAAGACAAGCCATTGCGCACAAATTGAAACGCGACAACGGATTGGACTATACTGCAAATCAAATTGTAGTATCCACCGGCGCGAAACAATCCTTGGCCAATGTGATTTTATGTACGGTTGATCCCGGTGATGAAGTGCTCTTACCGGCGCCTTATTGGGTAAGCTATTACGAGCAAATTCGTTTGGCAGGAGGAACTCCGGTTATCATCCCTACCGCTATTGAAAACGACTTCAAGGTTACCAGAGACGATCTCGAAAAATACCATACGGATAAAACCAAATTGGTAATTTTTAGCTCACCCTGTAATCCCTCAGGTTCTGTATTTAGCAAGGAAGATCTAGCTGAAATTGCCGATTATCTAAAAGCTCATCCCAATGTTATTGCGATTAGCGACGAGATTTATGAGCTGATTAATTTCAAGTCTCAGCATGTAAGCCTGGCCTCTTTTAGTGAAATTTACGATCAAGTTGTTACCGTAAACGGACTTAGTAAAGGCTTTGCGATGACTGGCTGGAGGATTGGCTATATCGCCGCTCCTCAAGAAATCGCCGATGCCTGCGTAAAAATGCAGGGGCAATTTACCTCAGCCACTTCCAGTATTGCTCAAAGAGCTGCACTGGCCGCCTTGCAGGCCGATCCCTCTGAAATGGATTACATGAAAGAGGCTTTTGAAGAACGCAGAGCTAAAGTTGGTGAGTGGTTACGCGAAATTCCAGGCTTGAAGGTTAATCAGCCAGAAGGCGCCTTCTATTTTTTCCCGGATGTAAGTGCCCTATTGGGTTCTAAAATTGGGGACAGAACCATTAATGATTCTGCCGACCTTTGCATGTACCTGCTTGAAGAGGCTTTGGTGGCATTAGTACCAGGTGATGCCTTTGGTAGCCCCGAATGTATTCGGATATCGTACGCTTCCTCCTTAAAAGATTTGGAAACCGCCCTTAGTAGAATTAAAGCGGCAATTGAAAAATTAGACCATGCTTAAAGCTCAGGAAATGATGGCCCTCTTCAATTTGGCCATCGAAGATTATCATATCAAAGATCATGTTGATCAGGAAATGAAAAACCCATTTCCCATGGATAGCCTCCAGGAAATGCTGTATCAGAAAAACTGGATCGACACCGTGCAATGGCATTTGGAAGATATTATCCGTGATCCGGCAATTAAGCCTCAAAAAGCCCTGGAAATAAAACGTCGCATCGATGCTAGCAATCAGGATCGTACCGATATGGTGGAGCAAATTGATGACGCGATTCTCTCCTTGTACACTGATGTTCAAGTACAATCTTTTGCCCGTTTAAATACTGAAAGTCCAGGTTGGGCCATTGACCGCTTGTCCATTTTGGCTTTGAAAATTTTCCACATGAATGTGGAAGCCCAGCGCGAAGATGTGACACCAGAGCTTTTAGCGAAAAATCAACACAAACTCTCTGTTCTCAAAGTTCAGGAGGAAGACCTCTGCACCGCCATCGATCAACTATTGGATGATTTAGCGACCGGCAAACGCATTGCCAAGGTTTATCGCCAGATGAAGATGTACAATGATCCGGAACTAAATCCGGTGCTTTATCAGAATAAGTAATGCGGATCTTAGTCCAGCGTTTTTCCGCCCTGGGCGACATCATGATCCTGCTACCTATACTTCAGCAGCTTAAAGCCGAGCATCCCGAACATGAAATAGCCCTCCTGAGTCGTCCCTATATAGGAAGGCTTTGCCAGGATTTGGGCCTTCAATTCTATGGCGCTCAATTGCAAAAGGAGCATAAAGGAGTACTAGGCTTAAAGCGTTTGGTAAAAGAGGTTAATCGCGACTTTAAGCCGGATTTGCTAATTGATGCGCATTCGGTTTTACGTACCAAAATCATCAGCAAGTTTTTCGCACTCAAAGGAGTTCCCACCGAAAGCCTGCATAAAGATCGACAAGCTCGCAAAGCTTTTTTAGAGAGTACAAATCCTGCTCAGGCAGCTCTGGCTCCCATAAGTCAGTTACATCTGGATTGCTTTGCTCGTCAAAATATCTCCATCTCATTTAATCGGGATAGCATTAAAGCTGCTCCTTATCAATTAAGCGCTGAACATTTGCAATGGTGGGAAGAATCCAAGGCAGAAATCAATATTGGTATCGCCCCTGGCGCTCGACATAAATCCAAGGAATGGCCTCGTGAAAAGTTCATTGCCCTGCTTAAGGATCTGGGAAGACCAAATAGAAAGTTCTTCCTCTTTGGTGGGCCTGATGAAGTAGAAGGCTTAAGAGAACTGGCCAAAGCCGCTGAAGTTTCTTTCGAGATAGTCGCAGGCAAATTTAAATTGGATCAGGAAATTGCCTTGATGAAACATTTGGATGTTTTCGTAAGTCATGATTCTTCCAATATGCACATGGCCGCCTGGAGTGGCTGTCCGGTGGTTTCCATTTGGGGTGGCACGCATCCCGGCGCTGGCTTTGCGCCCTATGCTAATGAGGATCATATGGTTTCCTTAGATCCAGGCACACTCGATTGCCAACCTTGCAGCATTTTCGGGACCAGTACTTGTAAAAGAGGGGACTTCGCCTGTATGCAAGATTTAGCGGTTAGTAAAGTAGCTGAAAAAGTAAATTCCTTGATCTAGGCTACTCCAACCATTCATTCAATTCATGCATCTTTATAAAAACAAAGAGCATGAAAGCCAGCCACTTCCTCCTACTCATTTTCTGTTTACTGGGTGCTAATCTTATGGCACAATACGAGCCTGGCGACAGTACTGAAAAACGCCCCTTCGCCATTATTGAAACCATTGAAGGTGATGAATTCGAAGGCTACCTAATTTATCAGGATACCAAGATTATTACCATCGAAGATCGCAATGGTCATCAAATCACCATTAAGGTGGAACAAATTAAAGAACTAAGCTTCGAGCAGGAGACATTCTCTAAAGCAGTGCATTATAACCTCCAAGCCAGTCGCTATTTCTTCGGCCCCAATGCATTAAACATGAAAAGAGGCGAAGGCTATTATCAAAACAACTGGGTATTCCTAAATCAACTTTCGGTTGGATTGAGTGATCGATTTACTATTGGAGTAGGTACTATCCCCCTTTTCATCTTTGGCTATGGTGCTCCTACCCCAGTTTGGATAACTCCAAAATTTAGTGTTCCCATAGTTCCTGGGAAATTAAATGTAGCCGCTGGTGGCCTATTTGGATCGGTATTAGGAGATGAATTCAATAATACCTTTGGCATCGGATACGGTGCCTTTACCTTAGGGGATTACGATAAAAACGTGACTCTATCCATTGGCTATGGTATGTCGGATGGTGATTGGAGTGAAAACCCCACCATTAGCTTAAGTGGCATGCTTAGAGTTACGCGTAAATTCTACTTGATAACTGAGAATTATTTAGTCTTTGATACTTTTATCGCTTCATTAGGAGGGCGCACGGTTTGGCGCGAAGTAAGTCTGGATTATGGCTTCTTTACTCTGCCTGATGAAATTGATGCCTTGATCCCCTGGTTGGGAATTACCGTACCCTTTGACTTAAAGAAAGAATGACTTTAGTACGCTGTTTCTTTTTCCTGCTAATCTTTCAATTTACCGCGAAAGCCCAATGGCAAAGCTTAGGACCTGCCAAGGTTAATGAACAGGAGGCCTTCTGGTATTTTCATGATCCGATGGAAGCCTTTGCTCATAAATTTGAAGCAGAAATAAAAGAAGATAGCACCTTTAAGCATTGGGAACAATATGCAAGCTTCCGAATAGGGCAAGCCCTGTTCTTATTGGAAACAGCCGCCAGCGATGGTCAATACATTTACTTTTTATTAGCCCCTAAAGTAGAAGGTGACAGTAGCTTCAACCAGTTATTGGTTTTTGAAGCCCCACAAAAATTGATTCCTCCCTATTTCGACGATCTTGAGAAACGAAACAATTTTCTAAAAGAGCAATTGAACTTCGGACCCGATTATTGGTTTTACAGTACAATGATGCAAGGTCGGGCCAAACAGAATTTGGGCGAAGTTTATGAGATAAATGGAATGGCTTATCCAGTTATGGATGGCATGCAAATTCGCCAACAAATGAAAGCCATGGCAGAAGCCTATTTACAAGGCAAGTAGCTTCCCTGGCAAATCTTAAACTCAAGTCAAAATTCCCCGTACCTTTGCCGCCCTTGAATGGAATTATGAGTCAGGAAGTAAAGCCTTATCAGGCAGACGGAAGCAAGAAAGAGCAGGTAGCGGAAATGTTCGATAATATTTCGAAACGCTACGATCTTTTAAACCATGTTTTGTCTTTAAGCATCGACAAAGGTTGGCGTAAAAAAGTGGTAAAAATGGTAAAAGCCCGTAATCCGGAAATGATTCTGGATGTGGCTACTGGTACCGCGGATTTAGCTATCGCTCTTGAAAAAAGTGGTGCTCAAGCCATCACTGGAATCGACATTTCCAATGGTATGCTGGAGGTGGGTCGCAAAAAAGTGGCGGACAAAGGCCTTAGCAAGCTAATCACCCTGAAGCAGGCAGATTCCGAAAATCTTCCTTTCGCTGATAATACCTTTGATGCTATTACCGTAGCCTTTGGCGTGCGGAACTTCGAAAACCTAAAACAAGGTTTAAAAGAAATGTATCGGGTATTGAAACCCGGCGGTCATTTGGTGGTATTGGAGTTTTCACAGCCCCAGGCCTTCCCGATGAAACAACTCTACAATTTCTATTTCAAGAATATCCTTCCCGGGATTGGTAAGCTGATCAGTAAAGATAGCCGAGCCTATACTTACTTACCTGAGTCAGTGCAAGCCTTTCCACACGGCGAAGCATTCATGAAAATTATGGGAGAATGCCAATATAAGCGCGGAGCTAGAATTCCCCTTACCTTTGGTATTGCCTCTATCTACGAAGGAATAAAATAAGCCCGGTTTTGAAGCGTTCCATGATCGTGAACAAAAAGTATTTCATCCTCTTCCTCCTTTTGGGGCTTAGCCTCAATATGAGTGCGCAATTAAGTCGCCGACTTAAAAATAATCCGCGCTATGATCGCAAGGTGATTGATTTTGGTTTTTCGATTGGATTGAATTACACGGATCTGCGCACGCGCACCCTTCCTGACCTAAGCACCCAATTACCAGGCTATTACCGTGTGTATTCAGAAACTTCACCTGGTTACAATATTCGGATCATTAGCAAATTACGCCTGGGGGATCACTGGGACCTCAACTTTAGTCCTGGTTATGCCTTTACCGTGCGCACCTTGCGTTTCGACATCCTCAACCAATTTACCTTGGAAAGAGAAATGGTGGAGCGCGATATTGAATCCTCATTCTTAGAATTCCCGGTTTACTTCAAGTTTCGGGCCGATCGCATTGGTAATTACCGCATGTACCTTTTGGCCGGACCTAAATACAATATCGACCTTGCCAGTGATCAGGATGTTGAAGATGATCGCGTTTTTAAACTGAAGCGCAATGAGGTCTATTACGATATGGGGATTGGGGTAGATATCTATTTCGAATTCTTCAAATTTTCCCCGCAAATCATCTATTCCTTTGGCATCACCAATCAGAAGGTGGTAGACGACACCTTTTTGGCCGCAGGATTACAGGGAGTTTATACCCGTGGATTGCTGATCAATTTCACTTTCGAATAAATGCCACTTCTGGAGATTAGTGTTATTCCTGAGATTGCCTATGATGAGGCAAAATTAGAGGCGCATCTCCGTAAGGTCGCCAATGTTCGTTCCAATGAAAGCATTGATTTCAGATTGGAGCGCCGCAATATTGATGCGCGGGGCAAAAAGATCAAGGTAAACCTCCAAATAGCCTACGAGAAAAATCGAAAACTGGCTCCACGAGAGCTTTGTCATTTCGAATACCAAGATGTTTCCGAGGCTCCTGAAGTACATATTATTGGCTTTGGACCGGCAGGTATGTGGGCCGCCTTGCGATGTTTAGAGCTAGGATTCAAACCCATCGTTATTGAAAGGGGTAAAGATGTGCGCAGTCGCAGAAGAGATTTAAAGGCGGTAAACCGCGATAATCTGGTGGACTCCGATTCGAATTATTGCTTTGGCGAAGGTGGTGCCGGAACCTATTCGGATGGCAAGCTCTATACCCGCAGTAAAAAGCGGGGCAATATGCAGCGTATCCTCGATTCCCTAGTGGAACATGGTGCGGTGGAAGACATCCTCTTTGAAGCCCATCCTCATATTGGCACCAATAAATTACCCAAGATTGTTCAAGCCATCCGCGAAACCATACTGAAATATGGTGGCGAAGTGCATTTTGAAACTCGTCTTACAGATCTGGTTCAAGAGGGAAATCGGATCATAGAAATTCGCACTTCGGATGGAAAGACCTGGCCGGTGCAAGCCCTAATCATGGCTACCGGTCATAGTGCGCGTGATATTTATTATCTCCTGCATGAAAAAGGAATTCGCTTAGAGGCCAAGCCCTTTGCCATGGGAGTACGGGTTGAGCATCCGCAAAAGCTCATTAATAAGATTCAGTACCACGGCAATGATTATGATGAAATATTGCCAGCCGCATCTTACAAGCTAGTGCAGCAGGTAGATGGCCGTGGGGTCTATAGCTTCTGCATGTGCCCCGGTGGTTTTATAGTGCCAGCTGCCACGGCTCAGGAGGAGTTGGTAGTAAATGGCATGAGTCCCAGCAAGCGAGATAATAATTTCGCCAATAGCGGGATTGTGGTGGCGATCGAATTGGAAGATCTTTCAGATTATAAGCAATATGGTCCTTTGGCTGGACTGGAGTTCCAAAAAGAGGTAGAGAAAAAAGTTTGGGAAGCGGGTGGCTCCACACAGCAAGCCGCAGCTCAGCGATTAGTTGACTTTGTGAAAGGTCGAATCAGCCCAGAGCTGAATCCCAGCAGTTATATCCCCGGCTTGATCTCCATGCCTATGCATGAAATACTACCGCCCTTTATGGCGCAACGTCTGCAGGCTGCCTTTGTAGAATTTGGTAAGAAAATGCCGGGTTATTACAGCAATGAAGCCAATATTGTAGGCATTGAAAGTAGAACCAGCTCACCCGTACGGATTCCACGTGACCGCGAAAGCTATCAACATCCTGAAATTAAAAACCTCTTTCCCAGTGGTGAGGGTGCCGGATTTGCTGGAGGCATTGTAAGTGCGGGAATGGACGGTGAGCGTTGTGCAGAAGCCGCTGCCCATTTTCTAGAATCAAAGTAAAGCCTTCTATATTCTATTCAGATTATAGCGAGTCCTTTCATTTTCCACATCTCCAGTATTCAAAGTAGAAGCCGGCTCAAACAACAGAACTTTCACTTCTTCCTTTGCAATGGGCTTATGGTAAATACCCTTGGGGATTACGATGAATTCACCCGCCTTAATCAACTCTTGTCGATCATCAAATTCCATGATGAGCTCGCCCTCCATCACCAGAAACATTTCATCTTCTTGCTCATGCTGATGCCGAACAAATTCCCCTTTCAATTTGGCTAATTTCACCTCCTGACCATTCAGCTCCGCCGCAATATGCGGACTCCAAAACTCATGGATGCCCTTAAACTTCTCCTCCAGATTAATTGCCTTCTCCATTTTATTCTTGCTTAGTTTTTTAATTGTACTAAAACGGGCATATGGTCCGAAGGCCACAAATCATTGCTACGACGATCATCAATGCATTGATAGCTCTTCACTTTAAGATTAAGTACCAGTATATAATCAATACGCTTGGTTGGATCCGATTCCGATTGAAATCCATTAAAAGTACCAATCGGTCCTTGAGGGTCTTTACGACTCGCTTCAAAGCTGTCCTTCAACAAGGCTTTTAGCACATCCAAAGGAGGTGAATCAGGCTCTGCATTTAAATCCCCCATTACAATAATTCGCTCCTCTTGAATCTTAAACTTTTCAATTTGCGCCAAAATAAACTGGGCGGATTGTAAACGAGCTTCCTCCCCACGATGATCAAAATGGGCATTAAAAACATGAAATTGCTTCCCGCTTTTCCGATCCCTAAATTGAGCATAGGTCACTACTCTGGGCATTGCTGCATCCCAACCTACCGAAACCTGATCCGGGAAGGGCGATAGCCAATAATTCTCCCAGTAGAGCAACTCTATTTTGGCCGTATCGTAAACAATGGCTGCAAACTCCCCGGCCTTGGCACCATCATCTCGACCAACACCTATGTAGGTATAGCCCTGTAAATTGGAATCGAGATACTCAATTTGAGCATATAGAGCTTCTTGAACTCCCAGTACATCAGGATGATAACGGTTTATTAAATCTACCACCTCAGCCTTGCGCAAGGCCCAACGATTATCGCCATCATAAGCATTGCTGTAACGCAGGTTAAAAGTCATTACCCTTGATTGCGCCCCAAGCACGAGAGAAAGGAGAATTGCCGAAAAAGTGAAAACAATTTTCATCTTAGCCATCTTATATAATCTCAAATTCCAAAAGCCAATATTAGTAACTTTCCCCCATGGCACGTTTCTTTAAAAAGCGAATCGAGAATAAAGGTCTCGCTCCTGGCGCTCTGGTTTTTATTGGCCAGAAAAAACTTGATCAACCCTTATTGGGACTTCATCATTATGGTCCGGAAAACTATGACCAGGAAGAACCTAATCCTGCGGATCTAAGACTCCCGGAGGCCAAATATGAAAAGCGCTGGCTAAATGTAGTGGGCTTACATGATGCTCGATTGATGGATAACATTCAAGAGCAATTTGGTTTACATCCCCTGGCCATGGAGGATGTTATGAATACCGGACAGCGAGCGAAATTTGAGGAATTCGATGATCACCTTTTTATCACCTTGAAGATGCTGCAATTCGATGATAAAAAGGGACTGGTTCAATCGGAGCAATTAAGTCTGGTTTTTGCCGATGATTTCCTGATCAGCTTTCAAGAACAGGAAGGCGATGTTTTTGATCCGGTACGCCAACGCTTAGCCGAAGGCAAAGGCCTCATCCGCAAACGCAGTTGTGATTACCTGGCCTATGCCCTGCTGGATACGGTGGTTGATAGCTATATCTATCTGGTAGAACATATGGGCGAGAAAATCGATGACCTGGAATTACGGGTTTTGGATAGCCCTGATGAGAGCATTGTGGCTGAAATCAATACTTATAAAAGGGAATTGCATTTCGTAATGAAGGTTTTAAAACCGGTTAAGGACCTGATGGGAGGCATTATTCGTTCTAACAGTCCTTATATTCATAAAAAGGAAGTGCTTCCTTATTTCAAGGATTTGGAGGGCTTGGTTTTACACACCCTCGAATCAGTAGACACCTATCGAAACTTATTGAGTGATTATCTCAATTTGTACCATACTTCCATCAGCACCAAAATGAATGATATCATGCGGGTGCTCACCATTTTCTCCGCTATTTTCATTCCGCTCTCCTTCTTTGCTGGCGTTTATGGAACTAATTTCGAGTACTTCCCGGAACTGCATTATAAATACAGCTATTTCATTTTTTGGGGAATGATCCTGGCCGTAGCCATAAGTATGCTCTGGTACTTTAGAAGGAAGAAATGGTTTTAATAAAAAAAGCCTGACATCTTCGATATCAGGCTTTTGGTCAATATTCTTTGCTGGATTACTTAGCGAAACCCTCCGCTTTCCATTGTTGGATCAAAGCAATTTCATCCGCGGTTACAGCAGGTTTCTTCTGTTTGAAGGGCATATAATGCGAATCACTGGGATCTAATTGAATGCGATGCAAAATGCCATTTGCATGCCTTTTAACCGATTCATAGGTATTCAACATATCTGCCTTGCCCGTTTCTGGATAATGGCAGGGCGTACACTTGGCCTGCATTATTGGTTCAATATGTTGGGCATAGCTTACGGATGATTCTGTAGCAGCAGAAGACTTAAACATAGCGCAACTGGCTGCTCCAAAAATGATTAGACCGCCTACAAGTAATTTTTTGTACATCATCTTGGTTTTTGGACTGCTCTAAAGTAGCCATTTCCATGCTTCTGGTGTAAAATCAGACCTTAAAATGAGGGCTGATTCCTTAGCCAAGGCTTTTGCGATTTTAAAATAGTCTCCTTCAATAAGACTTCTTTTCATCTTCGAAAAAACGACCTTTGCCGCCACTTTTAATTCCATGAAGAAGGCCGTTGGTTTTATGCTTATTTCGGTGCTTGGGTTCTCCCTGATGAACCTCACCGTAAAATTTCTCGATCGACTGCCAGCTACCGAATTAGTGCTTTTTCGCTCCATCGTTTCCCTGATTTTAAGCCTATATTTTATTCGTCGGCGTAATCTATCGCCTTGGGGCAATCAGAAAATTTACCTGATCGGGCGCGGACTGGCTGGTGTAACTGCCCTTTCCCTCTTCTTTTATACCCTGCAAAAATTACCCCTGGGATCAGCCATCACCCTGCAATACCTCTCCCCAATTTTCACGGCCCTTTTCGGAATCTTCATTTTAAAAGAAAAGGTGAAATGGTGGCAATGGCTCTTCTTCGGATTGAGCTTTGCGGGAATTGCCATCATTAAAGGCTTTGATTCGGAAATCAGTCCTTTGCTCTTTGTACTGGGTATCAGTTCCTCCATCTTCGCTGGATTGGCTTACAACTTTATTCGCAAGGTTAAGAATACCGATCACCCCTTAGTGGTGGTCCTCTACTTCCCATTAATTGCCACTCCGGTGATGGCGATCATCTCCCTCTTTAATTGGGTCACTCCAATCGGATGGGAATGGGCTTTATTGTTATTGATGGGCGTACTTACACAGATCGCGCAAATCAATATGACCAAAGCCCTGCAATTGGTAGAAGCCAATGAAATAACCGGCTTCAAATACCTGGGTGTGGTCTTCGCTCTGGGCTTCGATTTCTTCTTATTTGGCTATACCTACGAATGGCCGGTATTGATCGGCATTGTTCTGGTAATCTCTGGGGTGTTGCTCAATTTGCTACTAAAGGCGCATCTGCGACAGCGTGCTAAGAAGCGAAATGCTGCATAAGAATCCCGGCAGCTATTCCCACATTTAAACTGTCAATCTGAGAATTACTGCCTTTGGCAATGGTAATCTTCTCTGCCCGCTGGAGCCATTCTTGCGAAGGACCATGACTTTCACTCCCCATCACTAAAGCAAGTTTAGAAATTTGACTGCTCTCCATTTCCTGGAAGGATTGCCCCTCCATATCTGCTACTAGAAACTGATGTTCCGGATATTGACTTAGAATCTCTTCAATGGAAGCATATTCAATATCCAATCGGGCCAAGGAGCCCATGGTACTTTGCACTGCCTTTGCATTATAGATATCGGTAGTCCCATTGGTGCAAATCACCTTTTCAAAACCAAACCAATCGGCCGTGCGAAGGAGGGTTCCTAAATTGCCCGGATCATTAATTCCATCCAAAATCAACAGACGATTCAGCTGCTGAGTTTTATAATCGGGAAATGGAAATAAGGCAATTAATTCATTGGAGGTACTGAGTTGGCTTAGCTTTTGTAAGAGCTCAGGCTCGATAAACTCTGCTTCCGGAAAATCAACTGTAGACCAAATGCTATGGGCCTTTAAGCCGGAATCGAGTAGGTCTTGTACTAACTTTGGACCTTCGGCAACAAAGAGCTGTTCTTGCCAGCGATGCTTGCGTTGTCGAAGCTTTCGGATTAACTTTTGAGCGGATAGACTGGGCATGACTTACATTTGCCAAAATTCAAAAGACTGCATGTTGAAGCGCCTGATCATCTGGAGCCTTTTACTCACGAGCCTTGCAGGCTGTAAATATAGCCGTTATGTGCCGGACGACCGCTATTTACTATGGCGCAGCGAGATTATTCTCGAGGATGGTGGTCGAGCAGATGCTTTGGCAGAAGGAATTATCCGCCAAAAGCCCAATCGCAAGTTTATCCTCCCTCGCTTAAGACCCGGTTTAGCTATTCATTCCTGGGGCAGCGGTGAAGAAAAAAACTTCTGGTCGCGTTTAGGTCAGGCCCCGGTTATTTTTGATCAGGCCAAAGCCGAACGCAGTGCAGATTTACTGCAATTATATTATTTCAATAAAGGCTATTTCCAAGCCCAGGTAAAGGAGGAAATAGAATATCGCTCGCATCAAAGAGCCCAGGTAAAATATCGAGTAGTGCGTGGTCCCCGTTATCGGATCGACAGTATTCAATATGAGCTAATCCCCGCTTTGGAACGTCTGCGCCTAGCTTCCGCCGATGAATCTGAATTAAAAGAAGGTCAATATTATGACCTCGAAAAACTGGATTTGGAACGCGGTCGTTTAAAGCGATTATTCCGAGACAATGGTTATTTCGACTTCAGCGACAGCTATATCAGCTTTGATGCCGACACCAATAAAAGAGCTGGCTTACACCGGGTAACGGTAAAATTGATCGTGCGCGGTATCCCTGAAAGAGCGGGCGACAGTATTGTTTATCGGGTTCCCAAACCATATTTCATCCGCAATATCTCGGTGATTCCGGATTTCGATTTCCAATCCAGGCAAGCCCCGGGCGACAGTATCCAATTTCAGAAATACCTGATTAAGTACGATAGCCTAGCCTATAAACCACGCTATTTAACCGATGCCATTCACTTTAATCAAGGTGATCTCTTTCGCCAAAGTGTAATTAATGAAACCTATTCTCACTACAGCAGCTACAATGCTTTTAATGTTACCGAAATTAATTTCCGACCGCTTAAAAGTGATACCGGTCGTTCCTTTTTAGATGTAGAAATTCGCTTGGTACCCCAGGATAAAAGAAGCTTCAATACCGAAATGGAGGTCACCAATACTTCCGGTAATTATGGAATTAGCGGATCTGTAGGTATTATCAATCGTAACCTCTTTCGTGGCGGAGAAGCTTTGAGCTTTAAAATCAACAGTGGCTTAGAATATCAACCTACCCTGGCCAATACCGAAAATCTTTCTCGAACCTTTGAATTAGGAGCCGAGATTAGAATTGACTTCCCCCGCTTTGTGCTCCCTTTCAATACGCTGAACTTAGTTCCCAAACGTATGCAACCTCGTTCCAGTGTGAGCCTTTATGCTAATCGTACTGCCAGAATAGAATTTGATCGTGAGACCTTCGGGGGGCGACTCAGTTACCAATGGAATGAAAGTGCTTTTAAGACCCATCAGGTCGACCTCTTAAACCTCAGTTTCTCGCGCTTAGACTCTATTGATGACTATTTCATTAGCCAATTGGACACCATTCAAAACTTAGCTTTCAAATCAGAATTCATCAGCAGCAGCTCCTGGAAATACACCTATAATGGACAGCAAAGTGTAAGTCAGGAATACTATGATTTTTTCAGCTCGGAAGTGGAGCTAGCCGGAAGCTTACAGTCTATTCTTGCTAATAATATCGGTAAGGTAAATGATGCCGGAACCAGCCTCTTATTTGGTGCACCGGTTTACCAATTTGCCCGAATCAATTTAGATTACCGCTATTACATCCACCCCAGCCCGGAACAGCTCTATGTTTTCCGGCTGAGTGGAGGTTATATTCACCCCTATGGTTTAAGTCAGATTGAAGGAGCCAATAGCACTTTTCGCCTCCCTCCTTTTAGTCGCTTTTTCTTTATAGGGGGTACTAACGATTTACGCGCCTGGCCTGCTTATCGTGCCGGAGGTGGTCAAGATCAGGTTTCCTCTTATACTGATACCAGTTCCAATTTTGCCATTGGTACTTTTAAACTGCTTTCCAATATCGAATACCGTTTCCCGATGTATGGCAGCTTAAAAGGAGCTGTGTTTCTGGATGCAGGAAATATCTGGCTAACTGGTGGCCTCGAATCTGAGCAAAGCAAATTCGAATTGCGAAATCTAGCTCGCGATTTATACATCGGAAGTGGATTAGGATTTCGTTTAGACCTCGATTTTTTTGTAATTCGTTTAGATATTGGATTGCGCCTTCGAGACCCTGGATACTACTCCAGTCGCGAGGAGTGGGTGATTGCCACCAAGCCTGTTTTCAATAATCTCACATATAACATTGCCTTAGGATACCCATTTTAATCTGGGTGAGAAAAAACTCTATTTTTGTACCGATTTCTAATACTTAGATCCACATTATGAACGTCAACCAAATTGCAGATCTTTTAGGTTCTGATGGCGAAGCCCTTTTGAACCACCAATCCAAAACCATTGATAAAAGTCTGCTCCACCTTCCTGGCCCGGATTTCGTAGACCGGGTTTTCGCTGACTCCAATCGCAGTCCTCAAGTATTAAGAAGCTTGCAAGCTCTTTATGGTAATGGTCGTTTAGCCAATACCGGATACCTTTCTATCCTTCCGGTAGACCAGGGTATTGAGCACTCTGCAGGGGCCTCATTTGCTAAAAACCCCATCTATTTTGATGGCGAAAATATTGTGAAGCTTGCCCTGGAAGGCGGCTGTAATGCAGTAGCTTCCACCTTTGGAGCTTTGGCTAGCGTTTCTCGCAAGTATGCGCACAAAATTCCATTCATTGTAAAAATTAACCACAATGAATTATTGACCTACCCTAATACCTTCGATCAGATCATGTTCGGAAGTATTCGCAATGCCTACGATATGGGTGCTGTGGCAGTAGGTGCTACCATTTACTTCGGTTCTGAAGAAAGCAACCGTCAATTGGTAGAAGTGGCTGAAGCATTTGAATATGCACACGAATTAGGCATGGCTACCATCCTTTGGTGCTATATGCGTAATCCAGCCTTCAAACAAGATAAAGATTACCACGTTGCAGCAGACCTTACTGCACAAGCTAACCATTTGGGTGTAACTATCCAGGCGGATATCATCAAGCAAAAGCTTCCTGAAAACAATGGTGGCTACAAAGCTTTAAACAGCGGAAGCAGCAGCTACGGTAAATTAGACGAGCGCATTTACACCGAATTAACCAGCGATAATCCTATCGACTTAACTCGTTACCAGGTAGCCAATTGCTATATGGGTCGTGCGGGATTAATTAACTCCGGTGGTGCTTCTAGTGGCGATGCTAAAAATGATTTAGCGGATGCTGTTCGTACTGCGGTAATTAACAAACGTGCTGGTGGCCAGGGATTAATCTCCGGTCGTAAAGCCTTCCAGAAACCTATGAATGAAGGAGTAGCCTTATTAAACTCTATTCAGGACGTATATCTGGACACTGATATTAGCATCGCTTAATCATTTGTGATTATCACAATTTTTAAGGATTTTTGATACAAAGTCTGCATTCAAAATATCGGATGCAGACTTTTTCACTTTAATTTGAATTCTATGGGTTGGTTTGTAAGAAACAAAGAGGGGATAACCACCAAGACTGAAGATAAGAAAGAAACGCCGGAAGGACTTTGGTACAAGTGTAAGAAGTGCAAGGTGATTTCCAGCGTTGAAGATCACTCTGCCAATATGTGGGTTTGCCCGAATTGTGGCTTCCACGAACGCATTAATGCCAAGGAGTATTTCAGCATCTTATTTGACGAAGGTAAATTCACCGAGCTCAACGCTAAAATGACCAGCGGCGATCCCCTGAAATTTGAGGATACCAAAAAATACGTTGATCGCTATAAGGCCACAGTAAAAAAGACCGGCATCAATGATGCGGTAAGCACCGGATACGGTAAAATGAATGAGCGCGATGTAGTAATCGCGGCCATGAACTTCAATTTCATTGGAGGTTCCATGGGCTCTGTGGTAGGTGAAAAAATTGCCAAGGCGATTGACCACTCTATCAAGTACAATAAGCCTTTCATTATGATCTCCAAAAGTGGAGGTGCCCGTATGATGGAGGCGGCCTTCTCGCTTATGCAGATGGCGAAAACCAGTGCTAAACTGGCGCAATTAGGCGAAGCGAAAATCCCCTATATCTCCGTATTAACCGATCCCACAACTGGTGGAGTAACCGCATCCTTTGCGATGTTAGGAGATATTAATATCGCGGAACCCGGAGCTTTAATCGGCTTTGCCGGTCCCCGGGTAGTAAAGGAAACCATTGGTAAAGATTTACCGGATGGATTCCAAACAGCTGAGTTCCTGCTGGAACACGGATTCCTGGATTTCATTTCCGAAAGAAAGGACCTCAAGAGTAAAATGTCCAATTTTCTCCGCATGACACAAGGAGAAGTTAAGGCCAAGGCTAGCAATTAATTAGAAAAGAATTTCTACTTTTGCAGGCTCAATTTATAGTATACATAACATTCATCTAAAGGATCTTGAAATGTATTTAAGCCCAGAGAAGAAAAGAGAGATTTTCCAGAAATACGGAAAATCTGACAACGACACCGGTTCACCCGAAGGTCAAGTTGCATTGTTCACTTACCGTATTAACCACCTAACCGAGCACTTGAAGCGTAACCGCAAGGATTTCGCTACTGAGAAAGCTCTGGTAGACATGGTAGGTAAGCGTCGTCGCATCTTAGGTTACCTGAAGGATCGTGATATTGAAAGATATCGTGCGATTATCGCCGAACTCGGAATTAGAAAGTAATCTCTTGATAAAGAAGGCAATTCTTAGAGTTGCCTTCTTTTCTTCTGATCCAATTACCATTTACAATTAATACATGATTCCAAACGCTATTACGCAGGAAATCAAATTAGCAGACGGGAGAACCATCACCATCGAAACCGGAAAACTGGCGAAACAAGCCGACGGTTCTGTAGTGGTTCGCATGGGTGACACCATGTTGTTAGCGACTGTAGTTTCAAATAAAGAAGCTATGGATGGCATTGATTTTTTGCCCCTAACCGTAGATTACCGCGAGAAATTTTCTTCTGCCGGCCGCATGCCCGGTGGATTCATTAAAAGAGAGGCTCGTCCTTCCGACGAAGAAATATTAGTGATGCGATTGGTGGACCGTGTTTTACGTCCGCTTTTCCCAAAAGATTACCACGCTGATGTTCAGGTGATGATCTCCCTTAACTCTTGGGATCCTAATGTAAAGCCTGATGCTTTAGCCGGTTTAGCTGCCTCTGCTGCTATTGCCGTTTCTGATATTCCTTTTAACGGCCCGATGTCTGAAGTACGCGTAGGTCGTGTAAATGGTGAATTTATTATCAACCCTACTCCTGCTCAATTAGAAGAATCCGACATCGATATGATGGTGGGTGCTACTGCAGATAGTGTAGTAATGGTTGAAGGTGAGATGAAAGAGATTTCTGAAAAAGAAATGCTTGATGCCATCGCCGCCGCTCACGAAGCAATTAAAGTTCAAGTACAAGCTCAGTTGGATTTAGCAGCCCAAGTTGCCAAGTCTAGCCCTAAGCGCGAGTACAGTCATGAAACTCACGATGAAGCTCTTCGTGATCAAATCATGAAAGACTTATACGATAAGGTATATGCCGTTGCTAAAAGTGGTTTAAGCAAAGAAGAGCGTTCTGCTCAGTTTAAAACCGTTCGCGACGAGTATATGGAAGCTAATTTCAGCGCTGAAGAGCTGGAAGAAAAAAGCGGCCTTATCAAAACTTATTATCACGATGTTGAATACCACGCCATGCGTAACATGATCTTGAAAGATCGTCAGCGTTTGGATGGTCGTCAATTGAATGAGATTCGTCCTATCTGGTCAGAGGTAGATTACCTTCCTTCTACGCACGGTTCTGCCGTATTTACCCGTGGGGAAACTCAATCTCTTACTACCGTAACCTTAGGAAGCAAGCTGGATGAGAACCGCATCGATAACGTAACCTTCAGTGGTTCTGAGCGTTTCTACCTGCACTACAACTTCCCTCCTTTCTCTACCGGTGAAGCTCGCCCTATTCGCGGAACCAGCCGTCGTGAGATCGGTCACGGTAACCTTGCCCAGCGTGCCTTAAAAGGCATGGTGCCCGACGATAACTTCTACACCATTCGTGTGGTTTCTGATATTTTGGAGTCTAACGGATCATCTTCCATGGCAACGGTTTGTGCCGGTACTATGGCGATGATGGATGCCGGTATCAAAATGAAAGCTCCCGTATCAGGTATCGCAATGGGATTAATCACCGACGAAAGTGGAGAGTATGCCGTATTGAGCGACATCCTTGGTGATGAAGACCACTTAGGTGATATGGACTTTAAAGTAACCGGAACCAAAGCGGGTATCACTGCTTGTCAGATGGATATCAAAATTAAGGGTCTTTCTTACGAGATTCTTGAGAAAGCTTTGAACCAGGCTAAAGACGGTCGTTTACACATCTTAGGTGAGATGATGAAGACCATCGATGCCCCTCGTACCGAATTAAAGCCACATGCTCCGAAATTAACCATGATGAAGATTCCAAAGGAATTCATCGGTATGATTATCGGACCTGGAGGAAAGAATATCCAAAAGCTGCAGCTTGATACCGAAACTACCATCACCATCGAAGAAGACGGTGAATACGGAGTTATCGAGATCAGCGGAACTGATGCCGCGAAAATGGCTAAAGCCGAAGCTCGCATCAAGGAAATTGCTTTCGTACCAGAAGTAGGTGAAGTATATAATGGTTTGGTTCGTTCGATCCAACCTTATGGAGCATTCGTAGAACTCGCTCCTGGAACCGATGGTTTATTGCACATCTCTGAGATTGCACACCGTCGTTTGCAAACCGTTGAGGAAGAATTAAAAGAAGGCGACCGTATCGACGTTAAATTGATCGGTAAGGACGACCGCGGTAAGCTGAAGCTTTCCCGTAAAGCTCTTTTAGAGAAACCTGCAGCGCAAGAAGCTAAAAAAGAAGAAAACTAAATCGACCCTTTTTTAGTTAATTAATTACGTTATCCATTTTTATTGTAGCCAATGAGACAGTTAAAGATCACAAAACAGGTTACCAACCGGGAAACCGCCTCACTCGACAAATACCTTCAAGAAATTGGGAAAGTAGACCTGATTACGGCCGAGGAAGAAGTAGAGTTAGCGCAGCGTATTAAGGCTGGTGATCAGGTAGCTTTGGAGAAATTGACCAAAGCCAACCTTCGATTTGTGGTTTCTGTGGCTAAGCAATATCAGAACCAGGGATTAACCCTGCCGGATCTTATCAACGAAGGAAACCTCGGATTAATCAAGGCCGCACAGCGTTTCGACGAAACTCGCGGATTTAAATTTATTTCCTACGCCGTATGGTGGATTCGCCAAAGTATCCTGCAAGCCCTGGCAGAGCAATCGCGTATTGTGCGTTTGCCTTTGAATAAGATCGGTTCGATCAATAAGATCAACAAATCTTATGCGCAATTGGAACAAGAGCATGAGCGTGCTCCCTCCCCTGAAGAAATCGCCGATAACCTAGAGATGGGCGAGAATGATGTTAAGGAGAGCATGCGTAACAGTGGTCGTCATATTTCCATGGACGCTCCCTTAGTGGAAGGCGAAGACAGCAACCTGTATGATGTATTGAATACCGGTGAAAGTCCTAATCCTGATGACACTCTGATGCAAGATTCATTGCGTACTGAGATCGAACGCTCTTTAGCCACATTGACCCCACGTGAAGGAGATGTGGTACGCCTTTACTTTGGCCTTGGCGGCCAACACCCAATGACCTTGGAAGAGATCGGAGAGAAATTCGACCTTACTCGCGAACGGGTGCGTCAGATCAAAGAAAAAGCGATCCGCAGATTAAAACACACATCGAGAAGTAAAATTCTTAAAACCTATTTAGGTTAGATTCGAACCCCGGCCATTGCGTCGGGGTTTTTTATTTTTGCCGAAAATTAAACTTATGGCACTTATTGCACCTAGCCTTTTGGCTGCCGACTTCCTGAATCTTGAACGCGATTGTAAAATGGTGAACGAAAGTGCCGCCGACTGGTTTCACCTAGATGTGATGGATGGGCTATTTGTTCCTAACATCTCTTTCGGTTTACCGGTGATTGAAGCCATTAACCGTGTAGCCACGAAAACCCTGGATGTTCATTTAATGATCGAAAAGCCTGAGCGCTATATCCAGGATTTTAAAGCCGCCGGTGCCGATGTACTTACCGTACATTACGAGGCTTCTACGCACTTACACCGCAGCCTACAGGCGATTAAAGCCG
This sequence comes from Croceimicrobium hydrocarbonivorans, assembly GCF_014524565.1. Lineage (NCBI taxonomy): Bacteria > Pseudomonadati > Bacteroidota > Flavobacteriia > Flavobacteriales > Owenweeksiaceae > Croceimicrobium > Croceimicrobium hydrocarbonivorans. Next base: position 714,364 of record NZ_CP060139.1, read on the forward strand.
AAGGCATGCAAGCTGGTGTGGCCTTAAATCCGCACACTCCCGTTAGCTTATTAAAAGATGTGATCCAGGATATTGATCTGGTTTGCCTGATGAGCGTAAACCCTGGCTTCGGTGGTCAGAAATTCATTGAGCGTACCTATGATAAAGTTCGTGAACTGAAAGGCATGATCAATGAAGCGGGCTCCAATACCCTCATCGAAATTGATGGTGGGGTGAATACCGATAATGCACCCAAGCTTATTGCAGCTGGTGCCGATGTATTAGTAGCCGGAAGCTTTGTGTTCCGCGCCGAAAATCAAATAGGAACTATCGCTGCTTTAAAAGCGATTTAAGCCTTTTCTGCATTGCTCCCTGTGCTGGGAATGTACAGGGGGCCTTCATACTCTGAGCTGTGCTCCTGATAGTTTTTGATATAGCGTTCTTTGCGCGCCGGGTCGATATCCTCAAAACGGATTAAGATTCCAGTTTCTTCCACCGAACCAAAGAATGGATTCTCGGAAGTACCAAAGGAACGCATGGTAGTGCTTAAAGACATATAGCTATTGATGAGCGGTGGAATAGTCTCTCCACGCTTCTTCACTTCCTGCGACAATACCTTATGCGCCTGCTTATAGGCTAGGCCATTAAACAAATTGAAATAGGGGCTTAACTCTTCTTCCGTTACCAAGGGAGTACGTGGACGTACCAATTGATCGGGATCGGGGAAGAAGTAGCGCATAAAGGCCAAAATGATATTGCGGGCTTCGCGCTCATAATGCGGATACATGGTTACTTTACCGAACATGTATTCCAGCTCCGGACTTTGAATCATCACCGAGGCCAAACCTTCCCATAAATTATCAAGGGCAAATAAACCTTTACGAGCAGCGGTACGCTGGTATTTAGGTTGAACGAAGGAACGTCCTAATTCGATGGTAACGGGCAAGAACTCCTCCACCATTTTATCCGACAATTCAAATAATTTGCTGGTAGGCGACTTTAAGCGACCGTCTTCATCGCGCTCGCCATCAATGCAACGTTGCAGGCGATAGCCGGCTAAGATCTCCTGATCTTCGGGATCCCAAACCACCAATTGCTGATAAGGATGATTTTCGCTCAGATCGTATTGATCCAAGTCTAATTCCTTACCAGTACCCCCGCCTGCCGTGCGAAAAGCTTCTTCACGTAAACGACCAATCTCCCGAACAATATTCGGAGCATTGCGGTGATCTACCAAATACAAGTGATTACTTCCTTTAGAAGTATGATTTAAAAAGGCCTCAGCCTTAAGTTCACTTATAATGGCATACCGGCTAACCGGACTGATTATTTCCTTCATCAATTCATTTCTTTTTAGGTAAAGCATAAGTAAGGCTGCGCATGTACTCAGCCCACTCTACCAAGCTTTTCGAATTATCGAAACTTTGCCAGGAAACAGGTTCTCCAAAAGTAATGGTTATAGTCTTGCCTCTCTGCTTGAACATCTCATCTGCGAGATAGAACATTTCCAAATTGGCTTTGATGCCTAATTTACTGCGCCAGTAGGAAAGATTGTAAAACCAAGATGAGTTTTTCCCATCAATATGCACAGGAATAATATCCTTCTTGTATTTCTTCGCTTTCGCGATAAAGCTCTTTTGCCAGGTAAGGTCACCAATACCATCTGCTAAACGGCGACTTACCATCCCCGATGGGAACACCAAAATGGCAATATCCCGAGCGTAGGTATCTTCAATCACCTGCAGGGCCTTACGAGGATTGGCTCCCACTTTATTCACCGGAATAAAAAGCGGCTCGAGGTTCTTAATATTCAAAAGAATATCATTCACCAAAAACTGTTGATCTTCCCGTACTTCCCCAACGGCCTTCATAAAGGCAATTCCATCTAAACCACCCAAGGGATGATTCGAGGCTAATATTACCCCGCCTTCCTTAGGGATGTTTTCGAGGCCTACCGTTTTTACGGTGGTATTTAAAAAATCGAGTCCGGCCCGCACAAAGGGCAAACCTTCCTTATCGCCATGCAAGCGCATCGCTTCATTAATTTCGTCTTGATGTATAATGCGTTTAATGTAGCGCATTACAAAACCCGGCAACCACTTGGCCAGGGCCGGATTTTTTTCGGCCACCACCTTCTCAATCTCAATGTACTTTTCCGGGGCGGATTGTAGCTCTGACTGGCTCATGCAATTAAATTGACCGCAAATTTAGGGGAATAGGCGCAATTGGCTAAGCAACATAGTCCTTCAAATAAGCAAAGTATGAACTAAGTTTTCCATTGAGCTCCGTTTCGCTGGCCTTCGCCAAAATTCCTTGCGGATCGCCATTAAAGAAATGGGGAATAATATTCTTGATCAGCTCATTACCAAAGTCTTCCGAAGCATCCCGAGGTAATTCACCCGGAAGATTATCTACGGCACTTACTGCAATGCTGCCTGATGTTCCAAAAGCAACTTCTTTTTCGGTTTGCGGATCATAGGCATAAAAGGGATCAGCAATTGTCGAAGGACGAATAGTGCTGGCCACCGGACCATCAATATCGCAGGAAATATCAGCTACCAGTTTAATATTAAATCGCGGATCTCGAGCTTCTGCTCTACTAAAAATCAAAGGTGAACCTTCTGACCAGTAATGGCAGGCGATATACATATCCGCATGCTCTGCAAAGGGCAGGAAATTAGATTCATAACCCTGATTATCTTGGTAAAAATCCTTACGGATAAAAGGCTTGCCGTCTTGTCTTTTAAAATAGTCCTGCACATTAAGCTGGGTGTAGACCACTTCTTTATTAAAGTCCTCACGCACAAATTCATCCGGATATACCTGAGTGATTTTTAATGCCGAGAGTATTTCCATCGCTCCTCCGGCTACCTTTCCAGCACCGGTAAGGGCTATTCTAAAATTCTGGGGCAATCGAACTTTCACTAATTCATGTTCAAGCTCGCGACGGTCTTTGCATTCATGTGCCGCCTTCAATTCATACTCGCCGCTTAGCTTACCATAGGCTCTAAAGCCATTGTAAGCACCAACAATTCCGGCATAGCGACCAAAGCCCAAGAGGCGTTTTCCGCTGATGTCTTTCAACATCTCATAGTCGATCAAGCGGATTTTCTTATCGAGAATGGCTCGCAGTAAATCGCGATTATAAGCCTGTTTTTTATAGGTATGCGAAAAGAATAGGTAGCTTTTGTTGGGGATCAACATTGCTACTGGTACTTCCTTAACACCCAGCAAAACGTCACAATCTGACAAATCTTCCTGAAGATTAAGGCCTGCCTCTGCATATTCGGCATCCGGGAAACAGCGAATAGGGCTGGGTTGAACGGCAATTTCCAAATTAGGATATTGGTTCAATAATTGCAGACATTGTTGTGGACTTAGGGGAACGCGTTTATCGGGAGGATTCTTTCCTTCACGGATAATTCCGAACTTCATAGACACATGAATTTCCGGTAAAGATACCTAAATTGCGGGCCCTTTTGGGCGTTCTTTTACATATTGGGGCTGATCGGTTTCGACAGCAAGATGAAGTGGAATGTAAGCATGTCGGGATATGGAGATGTTCTCCCGCAAATAGATGCTTCAAACTATAATTGGCGAAAATAACTTCGCACTTGCCGCTTAAGCCTACGGAATGTAGCTTTAGCTAATCCACGCGTAAGACGCGGGAGCAAGTCATCCCTCGGCGCTTAAGCCCGGAGAGCGCAGAATCAGGGGTGTCATTAAATCTGGACTAACGGGTAAAGCTTTGCGTAGTGCCCGCGACATCGTAATCCGCAAATAAGCCAGTACTCGGGTGTTTGTTCCCAGGTCCTGGTCGACAACTGAATAACAAAATAAGCATGTAGAAAGCCTTTTACTTCCTTGTTTGCACCGGGGTTCGACTCCCCGCAGCTCCACAATGTATTTTTAAGCCCCGTTTGCGTAGCAGGCGGGGCTTTCTTTTTAGCCAGAACCAAGCTCGCCTGAGGACTGGCTGGGAGATTTGGTGTTTTTAACCGCTCGCTCGTGCCGAGCTAATGAGGGAAAGAAGCGAAGGGGCGCAAAGGGTTTTGTGGGTTGCTTCAACACAGAGAATAGGAGGATTGGAGGAGCACAGAGCTTTGGGTTATTAACCGCTCGCTCGTGCCGAGCTAAAGAAAGCCTGCCAGTGGCAGGAAGGTGCAAAGGGACGCAAAGAGTTTTGTGGGGATTGCTTCAACACAGAGAAGTGGAGGACTGGAGGAGCACAGAGTTTTGGGTTTTTAACCGCTCGCTCGTGCCGAGCTAAAGAAAACCTGCCGGTGGCAGGAAGGTGCTAAGGGGCGCAAAGGGTTTTGTGGAGATTGCTTCAACACAGAGAAAAAGAGGTTGGGAGGTGCACATAGCTTTGGGTCTTTAACCGCTCGCTCGTGTCGAGCTAAAGAAAGCCTGCTAGTGGCAGGAAGGTACAAAGGGGCGCAAAGGGTTTTGTGGGTTGCTTCAACACAGAGAATAGGAGGATTGGAGGAGCACAGAGCTTTGGGTTATTAACCGCTCCCACGGGCCGAGCTAAAGGAAGCCTGCCAGTGGCAGGAAGGTGCAAAGGGACGCAAAGAGTTTTGTGGGGATTGCTTCAACACCCGCTCGTGCCGAGCTCGAGACGCAGAGAAGTACCTGCCTTGCGGCAGCCAGGGAGGTGCACAGAGGGTTTGTGGGGATTGCTTTATAACAGCCTTCTATTTCTGACTATTTGAACCTGAGATATATCTGCTTCTTAGGCAACTCACACTTGTATCTCAATAAGCTTTATCTTGTTGGTGCCTTGACATCAGCTATTTATCATCAGCCTTTTATGGGTTTATTCCTTTTGTGGTGTTGGTTATCTGTGGATTTGTTGGGGATAAAAACAAGTTGAGCACAAACAATAAATGAAACAGACATCTATTCTTTTAGGAGCAGGATTTTCTGTTAACCAAGGATATCCGACAGCAAATCAGTTTAACGAAATCTTGGTCAACCTCGACCCCGAAGACTTTTGTGTTCATACGGATGGTACTGTAATCAAAAAAAACAGAGAGGATGAAGATCCATTTTGGTACACGCAGGATTCGAAACATAGACATTTCGTAACAAGACTAATTCAACTGTATAAAGAATTATCCGAAGGTCTCTTTAATTACGAAGAATTTTATGACTTCTACAATGAAATTCGAAGAGGTGAAAGAGAATGTCATGAGTTTGATGAATTGTGTAACGGATTCAGAGAGGAGTTCCACAGTGATACCGATAATATCAATTTGATTTCAAGAACAAATAACATTTTGAATCAATTGATTTCAATCTTCCTTGTAGACCGAGATGGAAATAAATTTTACAAACCTGTCAATCATGGTAAACCGATTTATCCAGGGTATAGTGGATTTCTATATTGCATGGAAAAATGGGGATCAGAATCTATAGTACATATTCACACCCTTAACCATGACTTATTCTTGGAGACGTTTAAATCTTCAGATTGGATTCAGGGAGAACTATCAGATGGTTTTGAGGAAATTGGCTCTCCTTATTATGGAAACTTCAAAGAAAACTACAAGGTGAGACTTCCCAGGTTTACCAATCATTTTGACAAAAAATTTCGACTTTACAAACTGCATGGGAGTGTTGACCAGTTTCCATTTCACATTCAAAACCAAGGAATTGACACCTATGTTAAAATAAAACTCGGAATTGGAACAAGTGACCTTTTCAAAGAGGTTCAAGAAAACGGAAAACCGAAGTATATAAATGATTGGATCAACTATCATCCAGACTTTCTTTCAGGAACAACATCAAAAATCCTACGATATAGGGAACCTTGGTACTATGACAAGGTATTTACACACTTTGAAGAAAACCTTAAAAACTCAGAACAACTAATAATTATTGGTTATGGATGTGGAGACATTGAAATTAACCGCCTCATTGAAGAGTGTTTTGACTTCGAAAACAAGATGGTAAACTTGGTAGAACCTTATCCTTCCGACAAGTCAAGAGAATTTGTGAAGAAATTCAAAGGCAGGTTAATCGAGAAAACTCCCGACAACCTCAGTATAGATGATTTTAAAAAATAAAAAGCCAGTGCCCAACAAAACCTATAAGCAATAGCGCCCTGCGGGACGCTACTGCGAATAGCTAGACCGTTAGCCACAAGTAAGAAAAAATGCATGAGCCATACGAAGATAGACTAAGTCACAAGGCTGATTTCAGAGTAAAATATAGATTCAGAAGCCTTGAAGAAGGAGGCCGTAAAACTGGGACACCTTTCCAAGGCATTCGTTGTGATTTTTCAATTGTTGGTGAACCAGAAAATCTGCAATACAAGATTTGGCCAGAATTCGAAGATGAACATGGAAATGTAAATCTATTTAATGACAATCATTTACCTATTGAAGGAACTGCGAGAATGTGGATTATCAATCCTGAAATGAGACCTGTGCACTATAGCAAAATTAAAGTTGGAATGAAATGTAATTTTAGAGAAGGTCCTATGTACTCCGCGGATTGTGAAGTAATTGAAATTTTAGATTTGATGAATAACCCGACAAAGAATTAATAAACCTGTGGCTATACCAAAACCGGGATCAAGAGTAATAACAGTTGAAGATCAGATCTATCGCTGGATGGCCTCAGGAAATGATGGCTGGATTGATCTCTATATTGAACTGGATGGTGAAAAGGGACAGCGCTTGATGGTAAAATTCGACTATCATCACAAAAGAATTCAGACGAACGATAGTGTAAGTCTCCAACAACAATTTTTGGTAACTCCAGATATTGTGAGACAGACAATCGATTATGGAAAGAAAAACGGGTGGAAACCTAGTGAGAAAGGAAAACCATTAGATCTAAATCATATTGACGACAAAATAAATTGGAAAAAATAAAAAACGACACCACTACAACGCATAAAGCTTATGGCGGGTGAACGGCTGACTGCAAGCCCGCCTGCCGACAAGCAGGGTTTTCGCTCCTCCGCAGCCAGTTTTGGTTTCGGTGGACAGGAAAGTGCTTCGAATTGAAAATCAGCGTAGCTAAACCGCTACAAAGCCATAGGCAAACCGTTGGGCATCATGAAAAACCTAAAAATCAAAATATTAGGATATGGACTTTATCTATTGATAAATATCAGTTTATTGATTTTGCTTTTTGTAATACGAGACCAGTTTAATTGGATAGCTGGTAAATTGAGAGAATTATTCACATACTTGCTGATTGGACTGACAATCATTTTTTCAATAATAGCAATTACGAAGTACTTAAAATCAAGAAACAGAAAAACAGTCTTTTTTGGTCTGATTGGAATAATTCCTTGCCTTTTGGCGATTCCATTTTTTGAAGCCCCTGTCTTTATCGAAAAGAACAATCTGAACGAAAAGGTACAAACAATTGAATTGACTTATATCGCCTGGGCTTGTGACTGTGCGAATTGGGCGACTAAAGAAGATTTGAAAAAACATTCTGAAAATATAGGGGATTCTTTAGCCTACCAAAGCATATTCATCGAACCATCGGATGAATCAATCAAATTGCCTGATACACTTGGGTATAGCAATGACATAATAAAATTTACTGGACAGTTTTATAAGAATAGAGGTTTTCCGAAAGACTATCAATCATTTGAAAACCCTGATAAAGGAAGAATTTTTAGGTATACTGATTATGAAGTTGTGAAAAGTAATTACGGAGATTATCAAAAGTCATTGAATGAAAGTGATTAAGCGACTTACAACAAGGTATATATCAAATAGAGCGTTCGGTGCTTAACGAAAGGTCAATGCTCTTTACAAACTCCGCCAAATCATTGATCTGGCTTTCAAAATGAACAGTTTAAAAACAAAATATAACGCTTTGGCTCAGAGTGAATTTGAAAGTTTATTGCTTTCTGATGCCCTACTTGCCATGTGCAATCCGTTTTGGTCCATATAAAATGAGACTCCATATATCAATATTACTTTTTCCCCTATTATGTGCTTGTGGAAGGACAAATAGAATTCCTAATAATGACCTTGATATTCTTCCATATAATGGAAATGAAATCTTGATTTTTGAATCGAACTTGGCCGAAACTGACACTATCTTTTTGCAAGGCTCAAATAGATTCATCAGACCTACAGACCCCTTAGATCTTTTTCCGATTAAGGCTGAACATTACTTCATATTGAACAAACACTCTGACCCTAATCCACCAAGTGGAAAGCACCGTTATTTGGACGGGCACAGACTTGTAGGACTCGCAATGAACGAATCTAATGAAACATACATAGAAATAGACTTCGCTGCTAAAGATGCGTGGTTTTATGGTGAAAGTAAATCAACTCTGAAAAAATTTAAAGAACTACCAGAAAAGACTCTCCTAATCTCTGGGAGACATTTTACCGATGTAGTCATAATAGAAGACCAGAAAAAAAAGTACTTCGAAAGAACAAATCACATTGAACGACTTTATTGGAGCAGAAGTCAAGGAATCATACGATATGACAAAAAGCACGATGAAGTATGGGAATTAAAAGAAAAATACACACCACAACAACGCAGATAGCTTATGGTGGGTGAACGGCTACCAGCAAGGCTTTCGCTTCGCATTTCGGTGGACAGGAAAGTGCTTCGAATTGGAAATCAACGTAGCTAAACCGCCACAATGCCATATGCAAACCGTTGGCCACAAGCTAAAGAAACCAGATTCAAATTGTTACCATTTTGGTAACTTTTCATAATTTTGTCAAAATCCTGCACTTGAGAGTAATAGCAAAAAGTACCCTTCGCCTTTTTTGGGAAAAACATTCTGAGAGTGAACAAGCATTGAAGGCATGGTACCGAGAAGCAGAAAAAGCCAGTTGGCAATCCTTTAATGAATTGAAACTGGAATATCCAAGTGCGAGTATTTTAAAGGACAACAGAATTGTATTTAACATTAAAGGAAACAACTACCGATTAATCGTAAAATTCAATTTTGATTTCCAAATATGTTGGATCAGGTTCATTGGAACACATGCCGAGTACGATAAGATTGACGCAAACAAAATTTGAGATGAAACTAAAAGTAATTAGGACAGAAGAGGATTATCAAGAGGCATTGGCGAGATTAGAAAAGATTTTTGACTCTAAGCCAAGCAGCAAAAACGGAGATGAGCTAGAAATTCTTTCCATCCTAATCGATCAATACGAGAAAGAGCACTTCCCTATCGATTTACCAGATCCCATCGAGGCCATCAAATTTAGAATGGATCAAATGGGTTTAAAGCAAAAAGATTTAGCCGAAATCGTAGGCTTTAAAAGTCGGGTCAGTGAGATTTTAAATAAAAAAAGAAAGCTAACCTTAGAAATGGTTAGAAAGCTAAATACTGCGCTGAGGATTCCAACAGAGGTCCTAATTCAAGATTATTAAATAGTCAGTGGCCAACAATGGCCATAGCAAATAAAGGTCTTGTCGCTTCCACCTTTGTTCCCGATATTGGAAAACCTTAATTAATCAAAATTCAACGCAAGCTCGCTTCGCTGCTCCTTTTACTAGCCTTAGCCGGGTCCCTTAATGGCAAGCAAAAAGATAATCTTCCCTAAAAATGAAACCTCCACAACTTTTGCTTTTCCCATTAGCTTAAAACTAATAATAGGCAAATAAATCATTGACGATCGAAAGCCCCCTCCGTGCTCTCCTCTAAACCTCCCTGCCTACCGGCAGGCAGGCGCGCATCTGTGTTGAAGCAAATAAAGCCCAAAACCACTCACTTCTCATATCCCAAAACTCACTCCTACTCTGCGAACTTCCCTACCTACCGGCAGGCAGAGAGTTTTACAGAGGGTTGTGGAGATTGCTTTAGAACAGCCTTCTTTTTCTGGCTATTTGAACCTGAGACATCCCAGCTTCTTAGGCAACATCCACTTAAATCTCAATAAGCTTTTCTATCTTGTTGATGCCTTAACATCTGTTTTTATCATCACACATTTCTGGGTTTATTCCTAATGTGATGTTGATTATCTGTGGTTTTGTTGGGGACAAAAACAAGTTGTAGCCAATAGAAATGAAAGAACTACTAGATAAAATATCGTCCTATAATCTTTTCAACTATCTCTTCCCTGGAGTAGTTTTCTGCATCATAGTTTCAAAATGGACAGATGTGAACTTAATTCAAAAAGATATTATCACTGGTGCATTCCTATACTATTTCATTGGTTTGATTGTCAGTCGTATTGGTTCATTAGTAGTTGAACCGATATTGAAACGGCTAAAGTTTGTGGAATTCGCACCCTACAAAGACTATGTGAAAGTTGAGAGTGAAGATAAGAAGCTCGAGACCCTTTCTGAATCAAATAACATGTATAGGACTTTAATCGCTCTTTTCTTGCTCATCTTGATTTCAAAATCCTATTTACTAATTGCAAAATACTTTGGATGGGCGCTTCAAGTCCACTGGTCAATAATATCAATTGGGTTGTTAGCCATGTTCTTGTTCGCTTATCGGAAACAAACGAAATATATAACACAACGCATCAAAGCAAAGCTTAAATGAGTATTATAAAATCATTCTCGGTCGGGTTAGGTGACATGTTCTACATTAAACATGGCTCAGATAACTTCACAATTATTGACTGTTGCCTATCTGACGACAACAAAAAGGAAATAGTTGGTGAAATAAATGCAGAACATAAATACAAAGAAATTACAAGGTTTATTTCAACTCATCCAGATGGTGACCACATTCAAAAGCTTGATTACTTAGACGATGAAATTGATATTGTTAATTTTTATTGTGTCAAGAACAAGGCAACAAAGCCTGATGAAACTGCCAGTTTTACAAGGTATTGTGAATTGAGAGACTCAAGCAAAGCATTCAATATTTATAAAGGTTGTAAACGGAAATGGATGAATCAAGATGGCCCAGATAAGTATGGTAAAGAGATAGGAAGTTCGGGTATCAATATTTTATGGCCAGATACGACTGACGATGACTATAAAACTGAACTGGAAAAAGCAGAGAACGGCACAGCTTTCAATAATATTTCTTGTATCATAAAGTATAGCCTAAATGGTGGAGTAACAGCTGTTTGGATGGGAGACCTTGAGACTGATTTCATGGAGAAAATAAAAGACAAAGTTTCTTTAACCAAGACCAATATTCTCTTTGCACCTCATCATGGTAGGAAAAGTGGTAAAATTCCTCAAGAATGGTTGGACACAATGGATCCAGACATTATTGTTATGGGAGAAGCTAACTCGAAAGATTCAGATTATGCGTCATATCCAAATCATAACAAAATCAGACAGAACTCTGCGAAGGATATAACTTTTGAATGTGAAGAGGGAAAAGTTCATGTGTACTGTTCTAGTGAAACATATGAAATAGACTTTCTTGAAAATGAGAATAAAAGCACTTTTGATTATTATAAAGGGACACTAAATATTTAAAAATACTGGCTACAACAATACCTATACGCAATGCCCTTCGGGACACTGCGCATAGCCAAACCGTTGTGTTTCATGCGAAAAAAGAGCCGACCGCACAAATAGCACATTTGGTTTTGCCGACACAATAGCAAACACTTAAAAAACCAAAAGAGCTATTTTTTCACCAATGCTCTGACTAAGTGGAATGGGTGGTTTAAAAAAAGTTAAAAATGAAATAAAATGGGATTTACCAAAGAAGATATTCAAGTCGCTTATCAAAAATTGAAATCATATATATACTATGATAATACAGATCTAATACTTAGAAGCCAATTAGTAGAATTTGAAACAAGTATCGATAAAGACTTCTTATTTAAAAATCCTAGCTCACATTACAATATTGGTGGCGATATATTTTCTTATAAAATACGTTTTTCATTAGAGGAAAAATTTGAGAGAATAGCACATGAACTCAATACATTTCATGAGAACTCTGATTTTTTCAATTCCATCCTGAAAAAAATTGATATTGACTTTTATCCAAAAAAAATAAAAAGCCCTAAAGAGGAAAGCAATTTTATAAGTAATGAAAGAATCAAAGACAAGTATGAAGTAGAAAGAGTTACTCCTTTCATAAATGCCCCAATCGAGCTTCACATAATTTCAGTATTATGGATCATTCAACACGGAGTATCTAAGGATAAAGAATTAAAGGATGAATGTCTTGGCAATAGGTTGTTGCTTAATAAAGACAAATCTGCCATTGTTCAAGGGTCTGGACTTTTCAAACCTTATTTTAATCAATATAGCAAGTGGCGAGATGAAGCAGTTGAAGTAGCTGAAAGCATTTTAAAGAAGGGGAAAAATGTTGCCTTTCTAAATCTTGACATAAAGGACTATTTTAGCTCGATTCGAATTAAACGTTCAGAGCTATTCGAAGGTAGAAAACATAAAGTGCTGAATGAGTACTATAATCTCAAAGAAATCTTTTTATGCATTCATGACAAGTATTCGGAACAGTTATCGAAAAAATATGCAAGTCCTTATGCTTTTCATGGTGAGCTAATTAATAAAGAGGGTAATCTTGACAAAATAGCCTTACCGATTGGTCTAGTATCTTCTTATGTACTCGCCAATCATTATTTACAAGAGTTTGACGAAAGGGTTGTAAATAATATAAAGCCAGCATATTATGGACGTTATGTAGATGATTTAATATTTGTAATTTCAGACCCTAAGCCGGGTTTTAAAGAGAAAGAACTCAACAAAAAAATAAAATTTGACTTAACACCTTATTCAAATCTTTCCCCCTCCTCACTAGAAAAATTTGTTTTAGAAACTTTCTATCCAATAATTGATTTAGTTTCAGCTCCTCCTTTTATCCCTCCTAACACTAATGAATCTCAACAAAAAGCATTTTTACTGGAAGGGTATGACTCGCTTTTCTGTCAAAGTGAAAAATCCCTAATGCATTTTTTCAATTATAATGAATCTCATTTAGTAATTGACAGACTAAAACAGGAACTAGATGAAAGGACAAGTGAGTTTAGAGATTTTCCTGAAGAATCTGAAAGTAACTTTTCTTTTACCTCCAATGCATATCATCTTCACTATGATGGATCGGAAGGTAAGATAAGAACCCTAAAGGATTACAAGGAAAACAGATACGGGCTTACTGTTTTTCTTTCAAACAAAATATTTAGTGCTCTAAGACACGAAGATCACCTTACTGACGAAGAAAGTGAGCAAATCGTTAATTTCTTTAAGGGTGAAACATGCTTAAACTTTTATAGACTTTGGGAGCGAATTCTTACTTTATTATTGGTCAATAAAAAAGCAAAACAGTATGTTGACTTTTTTCTTCATTGCTTTGATCAAATAGATAAAATTGAAATTAGTGATGAAAAAACTTCTGTTTCAAAAGACCAACTTAAAGATACTCTTGTCAATTATTTGGATGTATCTCATGAAGTGTCTCTCTCGCTCAACTTAGATTTTCTGACTAAGACAAAAAAAGTAGCTCGAAATCTTGAATTCAAACTAAATGAATTAAAGAATAGTAATTGGACATTCTTATTTGGAAGATTTGAACCAACGAAACCAGACTCTTACTGGGTTCGCAGATTTCGTCAATCAAATATGATGCGACATCATTACGTAATTCATCCTCTTTTAACCTTTACAGAAGCTTCAAGGAAAGGCACTTTAAAAGATCTTACTTCAATAAAATTAGATTTTAAAAATTACAAATTAGAAAAAAATCTAATCAAGAATTCACCTCGAAGAGTTAAGTTTTGGGAATGTTGTATGTCTGTTGCCAATGAGACTATTGGTTCACATCACAGAAAAAGAGAAACCGAAACCAATAACAAAGTTGAATCCGAATTATTCGGTATTAATAACAAAAAAAAGGAATCATTCTATTTAGATGAATCATTTAAACTTTTCAAACTTATTAATGGCAATCACATAGCTGAATACGAATTAGAGGATGATGGATTCAGACAAAAATTTTATGCATGCAAAAGCGAGGTTAAAAAGAATAGTCCTGTTGTCCATGTTCAAGAGATAACTGTTAACAACAAGAAGCGTTCGTCAAACAAATTCAAAATAGCATTTGCTAACACAAAAGTTGAAGAAAAAAATATCCTAGATAGCATGAGAGGAACTCCAAACCTCGACTCGGAAAGGTATGATAAACTGGCTAAAATTGTGAAAAAAGTTCGACTTGATAAAAGTGATATTTTACTTTTTCCAGAGTTTTTCATTCCAATTAACCTACTGTCTAGCGTAGTTAAATATGCCGAACGAAATCAAGTGTTAACAATTACTGGGTTGGAACACGTTAAAATAAAAAATACTGTTTTCAATTTTATTGTCACAATTTTACCTTTTGAGGTTGACGGGGTAAGTGATGCAGTAGTGGTATTTAGACTAAAAAATCACTATGCTCATATTGAAGAATCATTAATCAAAGGGAATCACTTTAAAATTGCTAAACCAAAAGAAAATAGATATGATATTTTCAATTGGAAAAATCTGTATTTGAGTCCATACTATTGTTTTGAATTAGCCAATGTATGGCATAGAAGTTTGTTTAAAAGTAAATTGGATCTATTAGTTGGTGTAGAATGGAATAAGGATACAAATTACTTCTCAAATATAGTTGAATCTTGTTCTCGTGATCTACATTGCTATGTGGCACAGGTAAACACGAGCCAATTTGGAGACTCTCGGTTAACTCAACCAACGGAATCAGCTAGACTTGACATCCTCAGATTAAAAGGAGGCACAAATGACGCAATACTAACAGCAGAAATTGATTTAGATCGAATCAGAGAATTTCAGAGAAAAACGTTCGATATTACTCATACTGATAAAGAGTTTAAGCCATTACCTCCTGACTATGAAGTCAAATATGTATTAAAAAGAATAAATAATGAATCCATTCTACAATAATGCCATAGCACAAAAAGCCATACACATTGCCAAGTCGCTCAAAGCCAACCACACGAGCCAAAACTTGTCAAAGAGTATGTCTGCCCAACGCTGAAAAAAGAAAGGAAAAAAGCACAAAAACACAACAATGTGTATAGTGCATAGCACCCTTCGGGATGCTACGACACCATACACGGGCCGTTGCCGCTAATTGAAAGATGATACGATCATTCATTAAAATATTCATCCTATCCCTTTTGCTCTTCTCGTGCATTAATTCTAACTCGGACGCGGAATACCAAACCGAAACCCAAACAGAACCGAATAAAATGGATTTAGATACAGCAAAAGGTCCTCTGGGGTATTTGTTTAAAAGCGACACCTTGTTTCTCGACGCCATGTTTACAGAGTGCGGAGAGTTTGGTGGTAACAAAGAGGTTATTAGAGTGTATCCGAAAAATGAAATACTTTGCGCAACATGGTCGCTAGACTCAGCGGATTGCGATAATGAAGAAAGCCCTAAATACTCTAGAATAAGTTTAACAACCGTTCAATTATCAAGGTCATCGGAAAATAGAATTGCAGAATACATTCAAGAGTTCGTATCGGTTAGTTTCAAGTATCAATACTCAGATATGCATACTGGAAATCTATACAGCGCTTATATCAACTCACATCCCGTTTATGGAGAAGGAATTGACTTCTTTGCTAGCTGGTACGACGAAAGCAAAAGTTGGGAAGGATTTGAAAAGTTGAGGAATGAAATAATAACTAGCGCCAACAATGGCTATAGCAAATAAAGGTCTTGTCGCTTCAACCTTTGTTCCCGATATTGGAATACCTTAATTAATCTAATTTCAACGCAAGCTCGCTTCGCAGCTCCTTTTACTTGCCTTAGCCGGGTCCCTTAATGGCAAACAAAAAGGTAAACTTCCCTATAAATGAAACCTTCACAACTTTTGATTTTCCCATTATCTTAAAACAAATAATAGGCAAATAAATCAATAAAGATCGAAAACTCCCTTCGTGAACTACTCTAAACCTCCCTGCCTAACGGCAGGCAAGCGTGCCTCTGTGTTGAAGCAATCAACCCCAAAACCTCTCAAATCTCACTTCTCATTTCTCACATCTCCCTCCCTCTGCGAACCTTCCTACCTACCGGCAGGCAAGTGCTTCTTTGCGGTTAAAAACTCTAGGCTAAAACTCTACTTCCACAGCTCCCACCACTTCTTATACACAAAAGACCCATCCTTTAAATCCTGGATATCAATTTCGCGCAGAGCCCAGGCCACGGCGGTATTGCTGCGTAGGACATAGGTAAGCTCATGCCACTGACCCGCCTGCCATTCGGTGGAAACGGAATAAATCAATTCTTTGAGTTCGCGGTCACTGATGCCCGGCTTGATTTTAGCTTCATCCGGTAAACGGTAACCCATTTTCTTTTTTTGAGCTAGGAGATTGCGCAGGCGTTGTAAGCTCATCAGTCCATTTTCGGCCTTGCGACTGTTCAGGAGTTGATTAATTTCTTGATCGAGGCTGGAAATATCGCGAGCTGGGGATTGGGGCTCCTGCCAGCTGGGGCGAGCTTGCCATTTGTAGAAAATAGCAATGTCGGCATCCTGAACTTGGAGGCTATTCTCGATATAGGGAAAGAGGCCATCAAAGATGCTGTCATCCTCTTCGGTAAGACCTAAACGATTGGCACCATGGGCCCTGAATTCCTCTTCGAAAGTATAGGCATCTTCCCCGAGGTGTTTGCCGAATTGATACCAGTCAAACACGAAAGTCATGGAGGTTTCGCTGCAACCAAAGATTAGGCATTCTTGAGACTCCAAAGCCAATTGCCGCAAGGATTCGAAATGCTCTTCGAAGAAATCAAAGGGATAATAAATGAGCATCCTTCCCTTTTTAAAGAGGATCATCAACTCATTTTTATACATGGATTCACTTTGGGCATCCGCCCAGGTGCTGCGACGAGATTCCTTAAGATCAATCTTTAAGGAGCTTTCTAATTGCTGTAAATCCAGAAATTCGTTTTGAGCTAAAAGCCCAGCCAGGTTCATTCCCATCCTCGCAATATCGGGTATAATGACTAAATTCTATCGGAACCCATTTAGCTATTGGTGAAAAATTAAAAGCCTCGAATAGCCAAAAAGAAAAATTGCAGGCTTCCCCTAAATTATTGAAACCTATTCCCCTCCTGGGCCTTGTAGTTCTTTGATTGCAACGGGAAGCCATAGGATAAGCCAATCATGGGAACCACATCCAGAGGAATTAATCGCACCGGCTCTAGTCGATTGTACACATTGCGAATTTCCCGTTCAAAAGGAATATAAGCACCAAAGCTTAGGCGCAGGCTTTTACTATTCTTATAAGTCCAGGTATAGCCAAGATTGGGATAAAGAATTGCATCCAAAGGGCTTTCTACCAGCCAATATGCAGGTAATAGTGGATTATCACCATAAAGTGCTGCTTCAATCCCAAAAGTCCATCGCTTATAATAGTACTGACTTTCCAGCTTCCATAAAATGGAGGTACCAAATCCACCAATGCCGGCGCCACTGCCAATACCAATTCGTTGATTGCCCTTTTCCGATACTTGAAATTGCCTTTCAAAATCCAAACTAAAACCCAATAAATTTGCGCCTCCAAATTGAATATCGAATTGCCAGTCTTTGGTATTTTGAGCGAATAAGCCACTGGTAATAAGCAGCAGGGGAAGCAAATACTTCATAGGAATTAGGTTTAGCAGACGAATTTAAAAAAGACCGGGGGAAAAAGCTTTCTCCTTTTCAAGAGCTTGCAGGCCTTTCCCCTTTACCTTTATGCCCTCTAAATTATCGCGCACATGCTTTGTATCAAACACCGTAGTACCGACCCCTTTTTCAATATTGCTACTGACGAGTTTATCTTCAAGCATCTAAAAGAGGATTGCTTCATGCTGTGGCAGAATGATAATGCCATTATCGTGGGAAAACATCAAAACACCTTAGCGGAGATTAACCTCGACTATGTTAAGGAGCACGATATTAAGGTAGTGCGACGCTTAAGTGGTGGTGGCGCTGTTTATCATGATATGGGTAATCTTAATTTCACCTTTACCCGCAGCAGCGAAAGAGACGATGATCTAGTGGACTTCAAGCGTTATACCGCGCCTATCATTGCCGTTTTACAAGAGATGGGCGTGAATGCCGAGTTTAGTGGTCGCAATGATATTATGATTGAGGGCAAAAAGTTTTCTGGAAATGCCGAGCACGTTTTCAAAAACAAAGTGATGCATCATGGTACCCTGCTCTTCTCCAGCAATATGCCCAATATAAGCGGTGCTTTAAAAATTAATCCGCTTAAGTACAAAGACCGGGCGGTGAAGTCGATCCCCAAGCGAGTGACCAATATCCAAGACCATTTAAAAGAGAAAATGAGCGTGGAGGAATTCGCTGATCGCATCATGAATTACATCCTTGAAAATTATGAGGATTCTAAGCTCTATGAGTTTAGCGAAGAGGACCTAGCAATGATTGAATCCATTAAAAAGGAGAAATACGAATCCTGGGATTGGAATTATGGTTACTCCCCCAATTATGATTTTAAGCAAGGGGTAAAAACCAGTGGCGGCTTGTTAGAGATGAACATGAATGTTTCCAAAGGCTTAATCCAGGAAGTGAAAATTCAAGGGGACTTCTTTCACATCCGCGATATAACCGACATTGAACAAGCGCTAGCCAATACCCCTCATGATGAAGCTAAGATTAGAGAAAAGCTAGCGCAGTTTAATTTGAAAGATTACTTCAAAGATATTAGCATCGATGACCTCGTTGCGGCTATGTTCTGATTTAGCTTTTCAAAAATTTCAATTGATATAGCTGCTCTTCCTGTTTTAAATTCAGGAGATAGATTCCCTTGGAAAAACGATCGAGGGCATTTACTTGAAAGACTCCATCCTGAGCCTGCACTTCTAATTGTTCCAACAATTTACCATCTTGAGCCCGCAGCTCTAAGAGCCAGGAACCATTGGCATCAGGAATCTCAATTCGCAATTGATCGGCTACCGGATTAGGATAAAGATCCGCTCTTTTACTTTGAGCTTCTTGCATACCCACAGAAGGTGCTTGATAAACCCGTAAATAATCGATCTCTAATGTGTCCTCGCTAAAGGAAGGATCTATTCCTCCTTCAATGGCGAAGTTTAATAATAGATATTGTGGATCATCAAAAGGCCAGGTTGCGGCATCTCGCACCGAAGGGAAGTAGATATAATGAACCACACTATCCACACTAAAAATCATCTTTTCCGGCGTCCATTCTAATGCATATACATGGAAGTCATTCGAAACCCCGGGAATCATTCGTCCACCATGATTTACGGTAGCGCCAGAGCTGGAGGTCGTATGCATGGCACTGGAAACATAATCTTGATTGGTACCCCAATGCTCCATAATGTCCACCTCACCACAAGCGGGCCAGCCGGTAGTACCATAACCTTGCAATTGCCAATAGCCACCATTTTCAGTGATATTCTGCCCCAGCATCCAGATAGCAGGCCAGGTACCAGAACCGGTGGGAAGCTTGGCCCGTACCTCTACCCTTCCGTAGGTAAAAGCGAATTTGGAATTCAAACGGGCGGAGGTATATTGTTTGGTCACCCCTTGATCGGTAAAGCTTTCCTTCTTAGCAATCAGTTTTAAGCTACCATTGCTTTGAGAGCTGTTTGCCGTGCGACCGGTATAATGTTGTACTTCCCCATTAAACCAGGAACTGCCATTTGGCAAAAGGGTTTGATGAAACCATTTGGAAGTATCAATCGCTCCACTGCCATTAAACTCATCGAACCAAACCAATTGACTGTAAACCGGAGCGGGGCTCACAAAGCTAGTATCCAGATAAATGAAATCATCAAAATAGGCTAATACCAAATCGGTATTATTCTCACCATTAAGCTGAAACAAAACTCGATTGAAGTCGGTGCGCTGTATGGGCGGCAATGAGGTAGGATCAAGATTGATATAAGGATCATTCCCAAAATCGAAGGTGATGGTTTGCCATTGATCCAGAACCAAGGGCTTTATGATTTCCGTTTGCGTTTGCCAGGGACTGGCCTGAGTACCATCCTGCAGCTTGCAAGAAATTTGGTTAGGCTGATTGCCACTGATCCCGGAAGAAGGGAGATATACCTTGATTTGAAAAACTTGATGCTGGGCTAAATTGAGATTCTGATTGGCATCGAAACGCAGATTGGCATACTGCCCACCCTGATCATCATATTCTAAAACGGTAGCTGAAGTATTGGCTCCTTGAGCATAGGGATTGGCTTTGGCATTATCAATAACACAGGCATCACCAAACCAGGAATTGATGTTTCCGTTGCCTTCAAAATCGTCTTGTAAGCTTTGTGCAGAAAGGCCTAAGGAGGATAAGCAGGCCAAAGAAAATAGGGTGTTTTTTAAAATCATGGATGGGGATTAAGCCAGCAATATACTTAAGGTATCTGAAACCATAAGTATATCCAAGCAAATCCTTTCCTCCTAAGATGCCTTGCTCAAGGCCTCATTTAAAATGGATTGCAACACATCCCGTTTCACTGGCTTCACCAAATAACCTTGAATCAATGGATAGTTTTTAGCACGCTCTGTATCTTCTTCATGTACGGAACTGGAAACTATATACACCTTGGTTTTATTCAGTACATCCTTATTAAAGAGAACTAGTTCATCCAGAAAATTCCAACCATCCATCACCGGCATATTCAAATCCAAGAAAATCAGTTTTGGGCATGATTTGCCGGTATTGACAACGGATTTACAGTGGTCCAAAGCTTCTTCACCATTGGAAAAAATACTGGTCTGCACCTCTGGATTAATCAACTTTAAAATAGCTCCAAAGGAAAATTGATAAATAGGATCATCATCAATGATAAATACCGCATTGGTTTTGTTCATAAACGCTGCAAGTCAGGTTTAAACTTTAAAATAAAAACTGAGCCTTCATCCGGCTCACTATCAACATCAACCTCTCCACCCATGGCTTCCATTTGCACTTTCACCATAAAAAGGCCTACCCCCCTGGCATCCGAATTTTTGTGAAAGGTTTTATGCAATCCGAAAACTTTATGGCCATGTCGTACCAGATCGATTCCCACACCATTATCCCGAATTTCAATGCTAGGCACTCCTTCCTTATGGTAGGCCTTTATTTGTATTTCGGGTCGGCGATCCGGGTTCTTATACTTAATCGCATTACTGATCAAGTTCAATAAAATACTTTCCAAATAATGAGGCTGTGCAAAAATCTTTTCGAAGCCCAAATCCATTTCAATCTTAGCATCGGTATGGCGAATTAGAGCCGATTGCTTCTTGAGTACGGTATTTACATAGTCCCTCAAATCGAGTTCTTGCATTTCCATGCCGGCCTTGTTCTTAATAATCAAGGCCTCTACCAATTCATCCAAAGTTTCATTGAGATCAGCCGTAGACTGAGCCATTTTGGTAAAGATCACATCTTTGTATTCCGCATCCTCAGCACTTTCATACAATTCGGTCAGCAGGATCAAATTAGCCACTGGTGCTCGCAAATTATGCGAGGTAATATGGGCGAAATCATTCAAGCTGCGATTTTGCAGGCTTAGCTTGTTGGTCAATTTTATCAAGCTCTGATTGGCCTCTAAAAGTTGCTCCTCATACGTTTTACGAGCGTTGATATCCTCAATCTGAGAAATGGGTTTGTTCTCGGAATCTCTAACAACCGCCACACTCAACATTGCCCACATCCACTCACCAGATTTCCGGCGGTAGCGTTTATCCATATGGTAATGGTCGATCTTACCGTTTATACAGTCCTTCAAAAACTCGAGATCGGTATTTAAATCTTCAGGATGAGTTAAATCCTGAAAGGTCTTTTTCAATAATTCCGATTCTTCGTAGCCAAAATAGTCGACCAAGCGCTTATTAACCTTGAGCCATTTACCATCTAAACCCACCAGGGCCATACCAATGGCGGAGTATTGAAAGGCACCTTCAAAACGACGGGTAGATTCTAATAAGGCCAGCTCCTTTTCCTTTTGTTCGGTGATGTCCTGGAAAACTCCGCTGGCCTTAATCACCTTGCCTGCTGCATTCAGCTTAGGCTTACCGATGGTTCGAACCCATATTTCTTTACCCTGGGCCGTAATTAATTGCAGCTCCAGGTCATAAGGCTTTTTCTTTTCGAGTAATTCGCCAAAAGCCTCAATTATTTTATCTCGAGAATAACCTTTCTTATAATAGGTGATTCCTTCTGCTGCATCAATTTTATAATCCGGAGGCAATCCATAAATACTTTTAGTCACCTCATCTAAAACCGAAATATTTGAATCTGGAAAATATTGCCAACTACCTATTCTGGCAGTTTCTTGAGAATCTTTCAAGGTTTCAATTAAGGCCTCATTTTCCTCACTTACCTTTAAGAACTCTGTTACATCTTGATTGGCCCCCACAATAATGTGATCGCCCTCTTCATTTAAGCCATGACTCTGGGCATTGGCTTTGATGAAATGAATTTCGCCATTGGGATGAACAATTCTGAAGGTATAAATGAATTCTCCTTCACTTTGCACTGATTCTTGAAAAGATGCTTCGGCCCCTTCAATATCATCGGGATGTACCGCCTTCCGCCAATCGGAAAATTTATGTTCGAAGTTGGCCGGATCCTGACCATAGATTTTAAACATCACCTCATCCCACTCGAGGTAATCTCTAGTCACATTGTACTGCCATATTCCCAAATCAACCAGATTGCCGATCAAATTGAAAATTGCCTCCTTATTTATGCCTGCATTTAATTTCCCCATTTCTAAGCTAGGATTAAGCCCCTCTAATCCACAGCATCAAAGGTATTCTTTTCCGATAAGCCCCTCATTCTATGAGGCTTATAAGGGAATTTCCATTTACTTATCTTCAAAGGACCTGAGCGTAAAACACTTCAATTTATAAAATTTACCCCCTCATTTGAGACAAGCAAGCAAGAATAGAGACCGATTTTCGGCTTAATGAGTGTGAATGCCTATTCTATGTACTCGAATAGTTCTTTTTCACTTTTTCGAACCTTAGGCCGGAACTGGCTTTGATCTTCCGTTGATCTAAATCCTACCGGAGCGATAACAGTCGCCTCATAGCCTTCCTCCTCCAAAGCTAAAATTCGATTGTAAGCTTCAGCATCAAAACCCTCCATCGGACAGGCATCAATTTCTGCTTCTGCACAGGCGATCATTAAGGAGTTTAGAGCGATATAAGTTTGCCTAGCTGACCAGTTTCTCAATTCCTCAGCCGACTTCCGTTTTAAACTGGCTTTTATGGATTGGCCATATTCCTGTATGACTTGAGATGCTGATCCCTTATCCTGAACACGATTTACAAAGGCATCTACCTCAGCTTCGATATCCGTCTTCCGAGCACAGAAAATAAAGAGATGGGAAGCATCTGTGATTTGAGCTTGATCCCAAGATACCGCTCGAAGGTCCTTTCTTAGTACTTGGTTCTCAATGATGAGCACTTTATAGCTCTGCAATCCATAGGAGGATACAGATAATCGAATCGCCTCCTTTAAAAAGTTCAGTTGATCTATTCGCAGTTTTAGGCTGAGATCAAATTTCTTGGTGGCATAGCGCCAATTCAAAGCTTTTAATAATTGCATTTTTAATCTTATTGGTAGTGAATAATTTCAAAATCGGATTGAAAGCCATTTTGCAAATACAAAGGCCTACCCATTTCAGAGGCTTGGAGATATACTTTTTGATGGCCCTCTTCTTTCAAGAAGTTGAGCGCCCCTCTTAGAATTTCCTGGGCAAATCCCCGGCGACGAAAACGCGCAGGCACTCCCATAGAATACAGTCCGGTTCCGCCTAAAGTATCTCGATAGATTGCAATAGTTCCAATGGCTTGATTTCCTTCGAAAGCCAGATAATAATCCAGAATACGATGGGTGCTGGCCACTAAATTGGGACTGTAGCGATAGGCAAAGGCCTCTTCAAATAGCTGAGACCAGTTTTTATAGTCCTCTGCCGAATTCAGTTTTTGTAAACGCAGTTTCCCCTTTGGAGCTTTCACATCATTTAGATCAGAGGACATTGCCGTGAGTCTAAATGCTTCATCCCATCCCCAAACCTCTGGCTTTTGTTCAGCCACTTCATTTTGCCAGAGTACCAAGCGTAAAGGAACAGAGAGCTCATCCGGAGCGAGTAAATTTTCTAAATCCGCATCAGGCTTTAGCCAAATCCGGTTAGGCCAATGCGAATCGAAACTATAGGCCGCGGCCCAATTTCGCGACTCGAAATACTGTCCACTCAATTGCCCTACCTCCTGCCAGAGGCTAAGCATATTATATAGATTAGGATTCTTCATCTTCTATGATTTAAGTAGGATTACAGAACCCAACAGGGCGATTACACCCAGGACTTTCCGTGGAGTTATCGCCTCCACCGGAAGGTCGAACCAGCCCATACTACCGGCCAACATCGCATACAACAATTGACTACTTAGGCTTATCACCACCGTACTGGCAATTCCCTGTCGGGGGATCAGAAAATAAAAGAGACTTACTGCACTGAAGCTAAAGAGTCCACCACCAATCCAATTGTACCAGGGAATACCCTCCAAACTGCTTTTTAGATTGCGGCTGCTCAATTGAAATATCAATACACTGAGGCTCAGAATAAAGCCAATTGCCAAGCTGATGGAACTAGCCAAAAAGGCACTGCCGGTTTGCTGTCCCAAGCGGGCATTCATGCTACCCTGGGTTACGATAAATATCCCCAGGAGCACCGTTAATAGAGATAAGCCAAACTGGTTCATGAGCCTAGTTTATCGGAATCGCGATCGGACGCATAGGTGATCCGCTGGCCCCTCGCAATTTTAGAGATGCGGCTATAAATGCAAATTCATAGACCTTATCCTTCGCCAAATCTTCCAACATCATTTGCTCCAAAAACATGACTCCTCTTTCGGCCAATAAATAGGTGTGCACCGGTACCCAATTATCTTCTTTTTCGGGAGGAAAGGCTTCAAAACTTAGATTGTCAGCCCCCAATAACATAGCCCCCTTTTCTTCTACTAACCACTGAGCCGCAGCCAAGCTGATTCCCGGATATTGATGGAGGTAATGGGCGGCATCTTCATAATGCTTTGCCTGGCCGGTACGAATTAGGATCACATCCCCTTTCTGAATTTCGGTTTTCTGACGTTTCAAACAGGCTTTTAAATCCTGAATTGTAATGCGATAATTGGGCGGAAAAGAATCTACCAGAGCTCGCACATCCAGCAATAGGCCCCGTGCGATAATGGGCGGAATTTTCTCCGCTCCGGTTTTCTTCCAACCCTTGTCGCCTAAATGTTCTTCCGGACTAAAGCCATTCCAAATCAAGCCATTCAAACCAAAATGATTGAGGGCATCGATATGCGTCCCCATATGGGTGTACATGGAAACAGCATCTCCAGTATAGGAGACTTTCTCATTCATGGCCTCTCCCATTCCATTAGGATTATCCACCACTGTACCATGCGGAGTATGAGTAAGCCAATATTGATACGAAGGATCTCCGAGAGAGTGGAAACTGGGCATACCTACGAAATAATCTACGCTGAGATCGTAGACCTGACCACTGCCAATCTGCGATAGAATCTGAATGCGACTACTGTCGGTCATCATATTGAGACTGCCGATTTCATCCTCCGGACCCCAAGGGCTTTGTCCTACTTCCTGTGCCTGTGCGCCCCAAATAAGAAATTGAAAGGCAAGGACTTGAAAAAAATTTTTCTTTGTTTTCATTGTCGAGTTTATTGTCTCGACAAAAGTGCGGAGGCCTCAGTGCCTAAAAATTAAGCTATCTTAAGAAATCACTTTAGGGCCTTGCGGCGGATATAGCTCAAATGCTCTGGCGTCAAACCCAGGTAGGAAGCGATCATATACTGCGGGAAACGTTGTTCTAATTGGGGATAAGACTGGCGGAAATTGGCATAACGCTCAACGGCGGATTCGATTTTCACCTGTAAATTTCTATGCTGAGCCGCCTGATAGGCCGATTGCATTTTAATTCGGAAAAAGCGCTCCATAGCCGGAACTTCTTTAAAAAGCTCTTCCAATCGATCGCGATGAATCTGAAAAATCACACTGGGCTCAGTGGCCTGAATGAATTGCGTGGCCGGACTTTGACTGAGGTAACTATATAGGTCGTTTAACCACCAGCCTTCAATCCCAAAACTCTGTACAAACTCCTTTCCGTCTTCATCTAAATAATAGGTGCGTAAGGCTCCGGAATCGATAAAGCGCATGTGCTGGGATACATCGCCCGCTTTGAGGATAAATTCCTTTTTAGCCAGCTTTTTTTCTTGAAAGGCCTTTTCGATACGGCTGATCTCCTCCGCTGAAACCGGGCTTAGGTCTTGAATATGGGCAATGAGCTTTTCGATAGCCCGAAATTACGAAAGCCTATTTTACGGTCTTCTTGCGAAAGCGTTTAAAGGCGAAAATAAATAGGGCGGTTAAAATCATGAGCGGCCAAAGTCTAATGAGGATCAATAGGAAGGCAGTAAATCCAGTCCAACCATCTTTAAGAGCGATCACAAAACGATTGGGTTCATCGGTATCGATCACTTCCCTCTCCAGCTCCTGGTAAATATGAACTTCGATGCTGCTTAAGGCGATACGATCTTTGAGGTATTTCATACGCCCCTGAGCTCTTTCAATCTCGGTGCGTACCTGCCCTAATTTCTGCTCTACCTGCAGAATCTCCTCCACATTTTTAGCGCGATCCAATAACTTGAGCAAGCGAGCTTCTATATCTTGTGCCGATTTAATACGCGATTCTACATCCACATATTCTTCGCTTACATCGCGGGTTCTTATTTCCCGACGATCGAAATGTTGCACCCCTTCACCGATGCCGGCCATCGCTTTTTCAAATTGGGCACTAGGTATGCGAAGGGTATAAAGGATTTCCTTTCGATAGCTATTCTGATTGGCTTTTTCGGAGGATATATAGCCCCCGAAGCGGGCGGTTAAGGCATTGATGGATTGAGCACTTTCCTCGAGGTTTTTCGTTTCATACTTTATATCCGCTTCCTTGATCAAATGCAGATTTTGAACTTGATTTCCATTGCTTTGAAGTTCATCAGAGTTCTTCACCACCATGGCTGGCTCATAGGATTCTTCCATGGCCACATCTTCATGAGCTACATTTTGCAGATCCCTTTCACAGGCCGACAATAGAACTAAAAAGCTAAGAATAAAGGAGTAACGATAGGACATTATAATTGATCTTAGGTCCTATAAACGAAGCTTTTGCGATTAAAGTCTATGCTCGCTTATAATATCGCTTGCGCCAATGAAAGGCTACCCGTACCAATAAGATTAGAGCCGGTACTTCTACCAAGGGACCAATAACTCCGGCAAAGGCCTGACCCGAATTAATCCCAAATACCGCAATAGCAACTGCAATGGCCAATTCGAAATTATTACCAGCTGCGGTAAAGGCTATGGCTGCATTTTGATCATAGCTCGCTCCGGCCAATCGACTTATGAAAAAGCCCAGGCTGAACATGATCAAGAAATAAATTAAAAGAGGAACCGCAATTAAAAGCACATCCGCCGGAAGGCTAAATACTAAATCGCCTTTTAGGCTAAACATCAATACGATGGTGAAGAGTAAGGCCACCAAGGTGATAGGTGAGATGAGTGGTAAAAATCGACTTTGGTACCAGTCTGCGCCTTTTAAGGGAATGAGAACCACCCGACTGAGAATACCCAAGGCAAAAGGAATACCCAGATAAATAGCTACACTCTTGGCAATAAGAGCAATCGATATATCTATTACCACGCCTTCAAATCCTAATAAGGGTGGAATTTGGGTCATGAATAGCCAGGCATAAAAGCTATAAGCAAAGACCTGGAATATACTATTTAGGGCAACCAGGCCAGCACCATATTCCGCTGAGCCTTCCGCCAGATCGTTCCAAACCAAAACCATGGCTATACAGCGGGCCAAACCAATCAGAATTAAACCCGACATATATTCGGGATAGTCGTGCAAAAAGATAAGGGCCAGAGCAAACATCAATATTGGACCAATAATCCAGTTGAGAAGCAATGAGATTCCTAATATTTTAACATGCTTAAACACCTTAGGCAGCAGGCGGTAGTTCACCTTGGCTAGGGGCGGATACATCATTAAAATCAGGCCAATGGCCAAAGGGATATTGGTATCTCCTTCGCCACTCTCTCCAAGGCTTTGCGCTAAGCCGGGCCAAAGATTGCCCAAGAGCAAACCCAAAGCCATGGCAGTGAAAATCCAGAGGGTGAGATAACGATCCAGAAAGGACAATTTCTTAGTACCCATGCTCAATTGCTGAAAAAACGTGAAACATCTCAGTGGCTATTTGCAGGCAGCGCTCATCATAGGCAGCAGTCTCTTGATCGGTATCATCAAATGCCTTGGGATCTTCATAATTAAGGGCAATACGTGCTTTGGTGCCAGGAATAAAAGGACAATTTTCATCCGCATCCGAGCAGGTCATCACCGCTGCAAAATCTGCATTGGGATTTTCGGGATCATCGTACAATTTGGAGTGCAACATAATGGGATCCTCATCTTCAGCGAAAGCTATACGGTAAACCGGATTAGGGTCCATCACCGCATCGGAATAGAGGTCAAAACCCGCTCGCTCCATCGCCGCCAAGGTACGTGGATTACAAGCTGTCACCTCCGTACCTCCAGAATAGGAATTCAATGTAAGGCCCGCTCGCTTAGCTGCCACATGGGCCCAAAGCTGTGCAAATTGACTGCGGCGAGAATTATGGGTGCAGATGAAAACCAGGTTTAAATTCGCCTGGTTCTCCTGCACATATTGGACTAATGGCTGTAATCGCTCCAAACGATCTGGAGGGATGCTTTTCGGATCGAGCCTATCAATGTAACTATTCAGGTAACTAAACATGGCTGGGTATTAACAGCATCCTCCACCCGGAGTACAAGCCTCTGAGCTTTGCATATCACTTAATTGTAGGATCTTCTTTTCCTTTTTAAGCTCACCTTCTTTTTGACCATAGAGGGTAATACTATAAATACCCTGTTCACCCTGACCAAATTTCTGCATTTCCTCCTCAGTCAAATATTGACTTAGAATATCAGCGGGAATGTAAATGGGCTTTTCCTTTTGAATTTGTAAATCTTTGAAGCCAGCCTTGCGCGCCATTTCTAAATAGGCGTCTTTTTGAATGGCTCCCGATACACAACCCGCATACATTTCGGCATCCTTTTGCAGGGCATCTGGTAATTCACCTTGCAGGACTACATCTGAAATACTAAAATGAGCGCCTGGTTTTAATACCCGATGAATCTCATTAAAGACGGCAGCCTTATTAGGCACCAAGTTTAATACACAATTGGAAACCACCACGTCAATACTATTGTCTAAAATCGGTAGTTCCTCAATATCGCCTTCGCGGAATTCTACATTATTGTAGCCTAATTTATCCGCATTTAAGCGCGCTTTGCGAATCATAGGACCACTAAAATCGACACCAATCACTTTGCCTTCAGGACCGGTTTCATGTCGGGCAACAAATACATCATTACCAGCGCCGGAGCCCAGGTCTAAAACGGTATCGCCTTTTTCGATATGAGCAAAATGGGTGGGTAAACCACAACCTAAACCAAGGTCTGCATCCGACTGATAGCCCTCCGTTTCGGAATAATCATCGGTCATGATATTATACACTTCTTGGGAAACTGGGCCCGCTCCGCAGCAAGATGATTTATTCAGAGCTACATCTTGTTCGGCAATTTCGCTGTACTTCTTGCGTACAATTTCTTTGAGTTCCTGATCTGTTTTCATGATAATAGGGTTTAGCAGCAAGAAGGATCATTGCCGCAATAGGATTCGAATAATTCTAAAAATTCTGACTTGATACGTTCCCAGCGCTCCGGGTTGATGCAATAGCTTACTGAAGTGCCTTCGATCGTACCTTGAATAAAGCCTGCGGCTTTTAACTCGCGTAAATGCTGACTAATAGTGGCTTGCGCCAGACCTAATTCCTGCACTAAATCACCATTTATGCAAGCCCTGGCTGCAACCAGATATTGAAGGATGGCTATTCGTGCGGGATGCCCCAATGCTTTGGCACCGGCAGCCAGATCATTTTGTTCCGGACTAAAGAGATCTTTCTTAGTGATTCCCATAGCTTAAAAGTAATATTGCAATATTACGATGAAAGGTTTAAAAAAAAGGCCCCGCAGTTAAAAAATTCATTCTAATCCACGGGGCCCCTGCTAAGCAGACGAAAAGATTTCTCTTAATTTCGTACCAACTTCTCCACCATTAATATTGATGGTGTTTACCTTCTCTACTACCTTTTCGAGGTATTCCATTTCTTTCAATTTCCAGAGCATAGGATTATTTTCCATCAACTTAGCGGTGTTCATCAAGCTCCGGGTAGAAGCTGTTTCTTCCCGACGGGTAATTAAATTAGCTTGAGCTTTCTTTTCAGCTACCAATACCTGATTCATAATCTCCCGCATTTCACCGGGTAGAATAATATCTCGGATACCTACTTCCAGCAGCTCCAAACCAATGGCTTGAAACTTTGCTTGGGTAGAACCAGCTATTTGCTCTGCCAATTCAATTTTCCGACTTAAGAGTTCGTCCAGACTTAATTCTGCCACATAAGAGCGTAAAGCCAATGCCAGTAAGTAGTAAGCCTGCTTTTCATAGTCACTGTTCGCCAATAAGGCCTCTTCCACATTTTGAACTCGCATTTCTGCCAGTAAATTGATACGTAAAGTGGCTTTATCTTTAGTGAGCAATTCCTGACCATTCAATTCAATGGTCTGGCGTTTCACATTGGCTTTCAGAAGTTTCATACTCTGAGAATTGTTCCAGTAGAAGTATTCGCCAGGCTCCAATGCTTTAAACAATGCCCCATTCAAGAGGACTAGGCCTTTTTCACCTTGCTCCACTTTAAACATTCGAACAAAACCACGAGTGCATAAAATCGCCCGTAAGTTCTCTTTGAGATGGGCTGGCAATTCCAATTCGTCGGTTGAAAAACGCAGGACCTCAATTGCATTCACCCCCTTCCAATAGGCATAAATACCAGGGATAAGGATTTCACTAAACACACCATTTAGCATCACAATGGCCAATTCACCTTGCTTAAGCTCCACTAGCTCGGCATAGTCCTTTAACTTTTCAGCATTAACCCGCAGGTCTATACCTTTGGGCAGATCTACTTTGCTTCCGAGATGGTAATTCTGCAATTGAGCATTTATCCATTTCCAACGCTTACCGGCAGTCCAAATATTTTGGATAATACCATTCTTTGTGGCCACAGTAAGCTGCGCTTCAGGGGTAAAAATTAATTGTAACATGTTCATCAAATTGTGGGTTAAACCCGGTTAAAAAACAATATGCGCAGGGCAGCGGCAGTATGGACTTCAGGTTTCACACATTCCATCCTTAGAGGGCAAATAGCCGGCCTCTCTGCCCCAAATTCAGGACATGCTTCGCCATCGGTACATATACCGCACACCGGTGCCAGAATTTTACATTTGTAAAAGCCTCGCACAATCCCATTCGCATATTGGTGATCCTTTTTAAAGCCGATCAAGCTTCTTTTCATGGTATGGCCTTCGCCATGGCTCCGTGAAAGGGAGGATTGATTTTCCTACAACCAGTAATTATCCTACATAATAAGGGAATCGAACCCTCGGAAAAAACCTGTGCTCTGCCATTGAGCTATTGAACCAAAAGGTCCAAATGGGAGTCGAACCCATAACCTCAGGAAATTGCGTTCTTTTAAGACGGTATACCGTATCCGGCACCATGGTGACCTACAGAGACACCCATCTAGATCTCCGGTAGAACAAACCGTATTTTAAATAAGATAAAATGAATTTTCAGGCCTTAGAAGCCTTGGTCTTCAGCTTGGCTTTCTACTTCATTTTGAGTCGTTTAAGACTTAATTCAATCTCATTTTGTTGGGCCTCATTTTCCACATATTGCAAAAGCATTTTACAATAATTAATAGCTATTTTTAAATAGCCTCTTAACTCCATTATCTTAAACATATACCAATAAACATATAAAGGTTTAAATAAAGATTTACTGGTAATATAATTCAACAAATTTAGAGCTTCAGAATATAATTGAAGCGCAATCAAACTATCCATTAGCGCTGCTGCAGCACAAGCATTTTCAGGATCAATTGCCATCGCCTGTTCGGCTGCATCCTTAGCCTCTTTTGGCCAATTAAGCATGTGGAGATAGTATTGAGACTTTAAGCAAAGACTGGGTATATGCTCCGGATCATAAGCCAGGGCATAATTGAGCTGCTCCTCTGTTTCTGCCAGATCAAAAGGATAAGCGTCGTAAGCCTTTAAATAATAAGATGTTACTAATTGAGTTGACATTTTCTTTTTGCTTTAAGGTTGGCAAATCCAGACCGGAACCACTCCTCAGAGCAAAAAAAATCCCGGTCCTAAAGAGGAACCGGGAGCGAATAGCTTTGCATAAAAAACCTACTTCCCTCTCAGCCCCTGTTGGCTAAAATTTGGATCAATTCCGTATTTATGGTTTATACACTGCATATCGCTCGCTTTATTTTGTTTTGCGCTGCAAATGAATAAAACATTTTATTTACCCGCAAGCTTTTTTAAATAAAAATGAAACAATTGAGCAATTCACAGTTTTAAACGCGTAAAATAGATTGATTCCTGTTTTAATGAGAATGCTGTTTAGTAGCTTTAATCCATGAAACCAAACAAAGCCCTCTACCTTTTCCTCTTCTTTTTAAGCTTCCATTTTCTCAAGGCCCAAAACTCGGCTTGCTTAGCGAATGACACGCTCACCATTGTAGTGATTGGCTCTTCCACCGCTGCAGGAGCAGGAGCCAGCACCCCTGATTCTTCCTGGGTAAATCGCTACCGCCGCAGTATGCAGGCCCTAAACCCGGCCAATCAGGTAATCAATCTTGCTCAAGGTGGTTATAATACCTGGCGTTTAATGCCCGATTATTTCAGCCCACCTTCCGGCCGTCCTAGTCCGGATACCCTGCGTAATATCAGTCATGCCCTGCGCCAAAACCCCGATGCCATTATCATTAACCTACCTTCCAATGATGCTGCTATCGGAACTGGGCTCAATGAGCAAATGACTAATTTTATTCATATTGATAGCCTGGCGGCCAGCTATAATGTACCGCTCTGGGTATGCACCACCCAACCCCGAAACTTTAGTGCCAGCCAAATTCAAATTCAATTGGATGTCCGCGATTCCATTTTGAGCTATTTCGGCCCCCGAGCCATAGATTTCTGGACGGGTTTAGCCAACAGTCAAAATACCATCCTGGCGCAGTATAATTCTGGCGACGGCACCCATGTTAATGATGCCGGCCATCGCCTTCTATGGCAGGAGGTTTTAACAGAGGCCCTGCCCGATAGCCTGGTTTCCAATGTTTCGGGTCTGGATTTACAAGTATCTCCTCCCCTTTGGACCAATCCTTCGCCCTGTGGTAGCCCCAACAGCATTATTGAAATCCAATTAGCCAATCTTCGCAGCGATAGCCTACAATCAGCGGCTACGGTAGAACTCATTCGATTAGACCTCAACAGTGGTATTCGAGATACTTTGCGCCAAAGCCTCAATCAAATTTCAGGCTGTGCCTATGCTCAGGTGCAATTCAGCCTAAATACCAATCAACAGCAGCACTGGCAATTACACAGCCGGATTATATGCAGTCAAGACAGCAATAGCTTTAATAATATTAGCAGCAGTATTGAGGTCCAAAGTGAAGCCGGTCCCCAAATTACCAGCACCGATCCCTTTTACTGCGAGGGCGATAGCATGTGGATTAGCCCCAGCCATAGCGGCGATCAATTGACCTGGTTTAGCGATGCCGGATTAAGTCAGCCCATAAATCAAGGGGACAGCCTGTATTGGAATCCTACTTTGGGCGACAGCCTGTTTTTACAAAGTTTACAGGGACCTTTTTACTATATCGAATCACTCAGCTCAGCGCAAAGCTCCAATATCAAATGGAATGGTTGCATGTTTAACCTTATTGCCGGACCGGATACTGTAAGCCTGGATAGTATTCAATTTGTGGCCGGAACTTCTGGTGATATGCAAGTGAACCTCCGCACCCGATTAGGGTCTTATCAAGGCCATGAAAACACGGCCGCTTCCTGGTCGGCTTCCATCTCAGACAGTATTTATGGGGCTCTGGAAGACAGTAGCTATGTCTTAAAATTCGGCAGTATAATTTTAAATCCTGGCGACACCCTGGGTTGCTACCTCTATTTGGAAAACAGCAATCAGAGATTGGCCTACCAAAGTGTGGGTAGCATGCAGCTGTATCAAGGAGCAGGATTAAGTGTGCAAGCGGGCAGTGGCATTCAGCATACCTTCGGAACCATCTATCATCCCCGGGCTATCCGAGCCCAATTCTATTATCACTATGGCTTTAAAGCCGATGGGCAATGTCAGAGTACGGTAGATACCATTATTCCGAAACCTAGTCCAGCCATTTTAGATTTAGGTTTTGATTTCAACCATAGCCCTGGAATTGACCTAATCCTATATCTTCCTCCTGGATTTAGCAATCCCGTTTGGAACGATGGCTCCACTGCAGATTCACTATTTATCCCTGCCCATAGATATGAAAACACTCTTAAGCAATTTATTTTAAGCGCTATTGATAGCTTAGGATGCATGCATTCGGATACTCTAGCGGTGCAATTTTTACCCTGGTTCGGATTAGAAGAAGCTAGCAGCTTAGGCTTCACCCTATACCCCAATCCAAATCAGGGGCAGTTCCATATTTCCAATCCTGGTAAAGCAGCTTTTAGCTGGAAGCTGATGAACACTAATGGTAAGCTTTTATCGGAAGGCCAAGGCTTTGAAACAGATATCAGGATTAAAACATCCCTTGCCAAAGGATTGTACTATTTACGAATTGAACAGGAGGGTCAGGAGCAAATCCTCAAGTTGCTGATTCAGTGAATCGGCTAAAAACATTTTCACAGTACTTAGCACTTATCCTGGCAGGTGAGGCCATCTTCTTGCTGCCCTTTATGGCACCTCGGGTTTTTAGAACCACCTTATTAGAGGTGTATCAAATCGATAATCTGGAATTAGGTTATTGCTTCTCCCTCTATGGCTTAGTAGCAGTGGTTTCCTATTTCCTTGGAGGGCCTTTGGCGGATTTATTTTCCGCTCGAAAATTAATGTCCATAGCCTTAGGCCTTACCGCCTTGGGAGGATTTATAATAAGCTGGTGGCCCAATTATACTGCCCTTTTGATAGCCTACACCTTTTGGGGCTTCTCTACTATCTTACTCTTTTGGGCCGCTTTAATGAAAAGCACCCGCATTTTGGTGGACCCCGAAAATGTGGGCAAAGCCTTTGGTTGGGTTGAAGGAGGTCGTGGACTAAGCGCTGCCATTTGGTCGAGCCTGGCCGTTGCGCTTTTTGCTTTCTACTTTCAAGATGAATCCAGTCAGGTGATTGAAAGCCGGCATATTGCCTATCGCTATGTATTGCAAAGCGCCTCCTTTTACCTGATTCTGGTTGCCATCTATGTTTGGTTTATCCTACCGAAAAGAGAGGTTCAAATGGACTTGAATCACTCCATGAAAGGATTAAAAAAATTGGTAGGCCTGAAACGTTTATGGCTGCAAGCCCTGATTCTTTTTTGCGCCTATTGTGGTTATAAAATAACCGACGATGTTTCCCTCTTTGGTCATGAAGTTTGGGGACTCTCCGAAGAAGATGCCGTTTTATTAAGCAGCTATACTTTCTACCTGCGCCCCATCACCGCCATTACCGCTGGCTTTCTGGTGGATCGAATTTCCACCGCAAAAATCCTGAGTTTCAGCTTTGGGATCAGCGCTTTGGGCGCCCTGGCCCTGGCCTGGTTTCCTGGCCAGGAAATGACTGCTTTTGGACTGATCTTTTTAGGCTCCAGCCTCAGTGGCATTTATGCCTTACGTGGTATTTATTTCTCTCTGATGCGCGAAAACCAAATAGACCGTCGCCTCAGTGGCACGGCCATTGGAATTCTCTCCGTGCTTGGCTATTTGCCGGATGTTTTCATGAGTCCTTTTATGGGCTGGATTCTTGAATCGAACTCTGGGCCCATCGGACACCAAAACCTCTTCCTAAGTTTAGGTTTAATTATGATCCTCGGAATCATCCTTTCTCAAGCCTGGAAAAGGGAATATCGCAAAGTGGCTAGGACTGAGCCTGCTTCAAGCTAAGCTGAACTCTTTTACGTGGCACATCCACCGAAAGGACTTTAACCTGAACCTGCTCTTGTAAGCGCACGACCTCATTGGGATCTCGAATAAATCGATCTGCCAACTCGCTAACATGCACCAATCCAACTTGCTTGGCCCCTACATCTACAAAAGCGCCAAAATTGGTGATATTGCTAACGATGCCTGGCAATATCATCCCTTCCTGCAAATCGGATATGCTGCGGATGCGCGGATCAAACTGAAAGATCTTGGCTGCCCCTCTAGGATCCCTTCCTACTTTGGAGAGTTCGCTTTTAATATCCTCCAAGGTTGGGAGACCTACCTCCTCTGTACAATAAGGTTTGAGGTCAAGGTCCTTCAATATTTCTTTTTGGCCGATTAAATCGTGAATCGGTTTTTTAAGATCCTTCGCTATTTGCTTCACGATCACATAAGACTCCGGGTGCACGCCAGAATTATCCAGGGGATTCTCCGCTTCCGGGATTCGTAAAAAGCCCGCTGCCTGTTCATAGGCTTTTGGCCCTAATTTGGGCACTTTTAATAAGGCTGCCCTGGACTTAAAGGCTCCATGCTCTTCGCGATAAGCCACAATATTTTCAGCTAGTTTGGGGCCCAAGCCCGATACGTATTCCAACAAGTGCTTACTGGCAGTATTGAGGTTTACCCCAACAGCATTTACTACCTGCTCCACCACCCGATCCAAAGCCGCTTTCAATTGATTTTGATCTACATCGTGTTGGTATTGCCCTACCCCAATGCTTTTAGGGTCGATTTTCACCAATTCCGCCAGAGGGTCCATCAATCGTCGACCGATACTCACAGCACCTCGAACGGTAACATCGTAATTGGGAAATTCCGCTCGAGCAATAGATGATGCCGAATAAATCGAGGCTCCTGCTTCATTCACCACAAAGGCTTGCACTGGATATTTAAAGCGCACCTTCTTACTTACAAACTCTTCGGTTTCCCGACCAGCGGTACCATTGCCAATGGCGATGGCATCAATTTTATAGGCTTCGGCCAGATGAGCAATTTTAGCAGCGGCCTTAGCTGTATCGCGCTGGGGCGGATGCGGGTAAATGGTGTCATTATGCAGAAGGCTGCCCTGCTCATCAATGCAAACCACCTTACAGCCGGTTCTAAATCCTGGATCGATAGCCAGAATTCGCTTAGGGCCCAATGGTGGACTCAATAATAACTGTCGCAGGTTTTCCGCAAAAACAGCAATGGCCTCCGTATCCGCTTTCAACTTAGAAGCTTGGGCAAATTCCGTTTCGATGGAAGGTTTCATCAGGCGTTTATAGCTGTCTTTCAAAGCCAATTCCACTTGTTCGCTGCAAGCATTACGACCTTTTACAAATATGCGAGCGAGGCTATCCAATGCTCGCTCTTCTTCGGGAGCAATACTCACCCGTAAAAGCTTTTCATTCTCGGCCCTGCGAATAGCTAAAAGCCGATGAGCCGGAATACGACGCAAGGCTTCCGAAAAGTCGAAATAGTCGCGGTATTTCTCCGCTTCCGCTTCCTTCCCTTTAATCAGCTTAGCTTGAATTTGGGCCTCTCTTTCAAAAATGCGACGCAGGGTATTTCGGGCAGAAAGCCTTTCGTTCATCCATTCCGCCATTATATCTCGCGCGCCTGATAAGGCCTCATCAATATCCTGTACCTCCCCTTTCACAAAACTCAGAGCCAAGGATTCGGGGTCGCGAGCATCCTGCTTCATGATCATTCCCGCCAAGGGCTCCAAGCCTTTTTCCCTGGCTACTGAAGCCCGGGTTTTACGCTTTTGTTTGTAGGGCAGATATAAATCTTCGAGCTCATTTAAATCCCAGCAAGCTTCAATCTGAGCTTCGAGTTCTGCACTTAATTTTCCCTGCTCCTTTATGGATTCGAGAATGCTGGCTTTCCGGGCCGCCACCTTTTCGAAATAGGCTTGCTGCTCCTTTATTTCTTGGATTTGCACCTCATCCAAACTCCCTGTGCGCTCCTTACGGTAACGAGCAATAAATGGGATGGTAGCTCCTTCGGAGAGGAGGGCTAAGGTGTTGGCTACTTGCTTCTCAGTAAGTCTGAGCTTTTGAACGATGAAAGTATTGTAGTTCAAACTAAATAGTATTTAAATTTAGAAGAGCTTAATCCTTGATGCTAATGCTGATCAATCCCGCTCTCTTGCGCCAATCGACTGGAAGCACAACTTGATCACGGTCCATTCTTACAGCATCCTGAAAAATGGGTCTGCGATCCCAATCATTTACATCAAAAATTACTTGGCTCCTTTCGGCTCCATCAACCTTAAACTCTTGATGCGTAATTAAGCATAAAGGCCATCTTAAGGTAAGGCCTCTACTATCATCAAAGGCCGCATAAAAAACATGTACGGCATTATGATTCGCCATTGCAAAGAATGAAGAATGCAAGGCTCGATCTGATTGAGTCTCTTGTTTTTTAAAAACAAACTTAGACCAGTCATCAAGTCCAGTAGAATCAAAATGGGATACAATTATCCCAAAGTACTTATAGCGATACTCATATTCTCCGAACATCTCATTTCCATTGTGGTCTTTCTTCACTCTACGAATTACCGTTTGTCTGTCGGTTAAACAAAAGACAGATCCATCATCCGCAAAACAAATTTGAGGTTCAGCAAAACCAGGCACATTCTCCACTCCTTGTTCAAGGTCTTTTTTAATGGCATTCATAGGAAGCTTCCCATATGAAGTATAAACTATGCTGGAATCCGCAGGCCTCAATCGTGAACAAAACATTTTAAGGGGCGCATCTGAAAGCATATCTACTGCTGTGGCCGCAATGACTAAATCGCCATTGGGCGCCATTTCCATTCTCAGATTATGGAGGAGGTAATCTTTAGGTTGTACATTTTGAACCAGAGGCTCTGATTCTCCATCTTTACAAGTTAGCAGCTTTAAGCTATAGTTGGGCTGCCCCTTCATATATTCCTCTTTTTTCTTTTTGTAGGACTTTAGAAGAATATGAACCTGACCATCATTGCTTAGCTTAACACTCTTTACTACTACTAAATCGGAAAGTAAAGGCAAGGTCTCCAGGCGAGTATAAAGCGGATTCCAGTTTCGATCGAAGACAAAGATTTTGAACTGATAGCTAGTGAAACTCTTAGGATAGAAATACACAAATACATTTTTGCTTTCATCCTCCGAACTACGGAAAACAAAATCTCCATTGCTATGCTCCTCAAAATTATCATCCTGAATGCTGATAAACTCCTCACAAACCTTTTTACTTATCCCCAGGCTAAAAGGGTCAATTTTTTGGCGGTACACCGAGTGAGTTTTAGGCTTAGACCCTTCGCCTCGGGTAAATAAATAGATATCGGAATCTGTAATTCCCAAAGCCAAAAAGCGTCGGGGATAAAGCCAGCTTCCACCAAAATCACCACTGTTAAATGGATCCTTAGTTTCTCTTAGTAAATTGAAACTTCGGTCGTATTCTTCAATGCTATACTGTGTGCCTGTAAAATTGAATTTAGGCTTATTACGAACTCTAATTGCATAATGCTTTTCAGAATTTCGGCCCCAAAAATCTAAAAAGTCGGTATGACGCTTTACCTTAAAGACTGGCGCCATTTCAATTTTAAGACTTTCGGTAGAGATACTATCCTGACCTTTAAGCCCTAAGGCTAAGAACAAACAAATGAGCAGCAAATACAGGTTTTTCATAAAATGCAATTTTGAGAATCTGGCGAAATTAAGCTCTCTTCTTTTGTGCCGAGGAATTGAATACTCTATAGCGCTTGATTTCCTACTTAATTCTAAGTTCTATGTAAGCCGAACGACTTCTGTAATCAGCTGGGAATACAATATGCCCGGATCCCTTTGTTACACCATAGATAAACTTTGGCACCCGCTTCTTTTCCTTAGCATTATACATGATCTCCCAATTCCTTTGGCCTTGCGCAGTATAGCTCACATTACTCAGGTACCACATTGGTCTACCGGGAATGATCTTAGTATGGCGATCTGGTCCTGCAAAGAAAACATGCAGCTTTCCATTGTAAACGGTTGAGTAAAAAGAAGAATAGCGGACCGCATCACCCGAGGTTTCTTGCTTCTTAAAAATGAAATCCGACCAATCAGAATTCCCGCTGGGATCAAAATGACTTACAATGATCCCATAATACCTATGCTCATAGGAAATCTCATCGTACCTCATATGTGGGCGTTGAACATCTTTAGTCAACTTTATTCTGGTCTTTCGTTCCGATAAAACGAATACGGATCCATCAGGCCCAATCTCAATCTCAGGAGAATCATAGCCCGGAACTTCGCTCACTCCTACAGTCAAATCTTTTGCAATGGAATCCAAAGGAATTTCACCATAGCTAGCATAGAGTATGCTGTCTTTTGATGGTCTAATTCTGCTGCAAAACATCCGCAATGGTGCATTTGATATTTCATCCGTAGCAGTGGCCGCGATATACACATCTCCGTTTGAGGCCAGCTTCATTTTGGTATGACTTAAAAAATAGGTATCGAACTCCAGCTCTTGAATCCTGGCCTCTGAACTATCGTTTTCCAAAGTCACTAATTGCAAACTATAATTGGGTTTCCCCTGAAAATTCTCTTCTCGCTTTCGGTCGTATTCCTTGTAGAGAAAGTGAATGACTCCTTCCTGATTGATATTCCATTGAAGCAGATCGGTTAAATCTGCACGAAAAGGAAATACCTGCACTTTTTCATAAACCAAGTCCCAATTGCTGTCAAATAGAAAAACTTTAACCTGTTTGCTCACAAAGCCTTTGGGATAGGCATAAATCAAAGCACGGTATGCTCCATTGCTGGTATTTCTATATTTAAAAACTCCATGCCCTAAGTCCTCGAATTGTGCATCTTCAATTTGCACAAGTTTCACGAACTCCTCATTAGGCTCTAGGGTTTTGGGATCGATCTTTTGAATGAAAACAGCATCGCTATGGCTCCGCTTATCTCGGGATTGACTTAAAACCGCCAAAGCATTTTCGTAATGGGCAATGGCAATCTCCTCATCACCTTCCAGGTCTTTTGTGGTGAAGTAATCTTCGGAAGACTGCAACAGATTATAGTCCTTATCAAAAACCTCTATGGCATAGCGGAAACCTTGATTGTGAAAAATAGAGCTATAGTAATCTCGGATTGCCAAATTGTACTCCGAGGCAGCTAAAAAGAGGCCAATGCCATTGGTTACCGATTTTCGCTTATGCAAAGGCCCCAGATGGATTTCTAATTGATCCGTCTCAATCAACTCCTGGGCAATCAAAAGATTGGGGGATAGCAGACTGAGGCTTAGCGAGAATAGAATCAGGTTTTTCACGGTGAACATTTACAGCGAAGATACCTGCTCTCCCTCCGCTCTACCAAAACATCCCGCATAAAAAAACCCCGATCATCAGATCAGGGCTTTCAACAACCAATTGAGAGAAAAAACGGGCTTAGGCTTCCACTGCAGTTT
Source organism: Croceimicrobium hydrocarbonivorans (assembly GCF_014524565.1). Classification (NCBI taxonomy): domain Bacteria; kingdom Pseudomonadati; phylum Bacteroidota; class Flavobacteriia; order Flavobacteriales; family Owenweeksiaceae; genus Croceimicrobium; species Croceimicrobium hydrocarbonivorans. Next base: position 755,904 of record NZ_CP060139.1, read on the forward strand.
CTACCGCAGCTAATTGCACTTCGCCCTCCATTTTGATTTCATCTGAAACCAAAAGATTTCCAGCTTCATTCACAACGTGAAATTTCAAGCCAAAGTCTTTGCGGTTGAGCTTTCCTTTGAAAGAAAAACCGGCTTTTAAATTGCCCCAGGGATCTTTGGCAACTCCACCTACTTCAATATTTAATACGATGGGTTTCGTTACATCGCGAATGGTCATTTCGCCATGTAATTCAAATTCATCGCCATCTACATTTTTCACTTCCTTACCTACAAAAGTCAATTTTGGAAATTGCTCAGCATTAAAGAAGTCATCGCTTTTTAAGTGACCGTCGCGCTCTTCGCTACCCGTACTAATAGAAGCGACATCCGCGCTAAAGCTGAATTTTCCGGTACTGAAATCTTCACCTTCTGTTTCTACACTTCCATCGAAGGAACCGAAAGAACCGGTTACGGTGGTAATCATCAAGTGCTTGGCCTTGAAATGAATATTAGTGTGAGCAGGATCGAGGGACCATTTTTGAGTTGACATATGCTTTGATTTTTTGTGTTAATGTTTAAACTTTGATAAGGCAAATATACAATTAATGTTTAAACATTAATATAAATAAAAAGAAATCCACCACAGTGGATTTCGATGAGCTTAAGACCTATGTGGAGCCTTGGGATATTGGTAACTACCTGCTTCCATTTCCGCAATTACCTGCTTTAGGCGATTCTGAAAGAAATCCGGAGCTTCTTTTTCCAGTTCCTTCATCAGCTTTAAAGCCTTTTTAGAATTGCCAGTGTGGTAATAGGCCACGCCCCGATCGAGCTTCAGTACCCAATCATCGCTTAATTCCTTTTGCGCTGCATCCAAGTATTGAGCGGCTTCGGCATAAAGGCCATTGCGCAATAAAGCTGAGGCAAAAGTCAATTTAGCATTGCGATCACCACTTAGCTTCAAGGCCTCTTTTAGAAGTGCCTTTTGATCCTTGACACGATTCAAAGCTCCAAGTATATAAAGCTTAGTGCTGTAATTGTATAGATTCGGATTAGCGCCAAAGCCTCCATATCCGCCATTAATGGAATGATCTACCCAACTCAGCCCCTCTTCTAAATGTTGTTGATGATCATAGCAAAACTGTGCGGCATCATTCCAGGCTTCCCAGCGATAGGTATCCTCTCCGCGCAACTCACTGCGTAAGGAGGTCATAACCGTTTTCACCAAATCCACCTTAATCTCGATGGGGATACGACGGTCGGCCCATTCCAGGCCTAAAACCAATGTACTATCGTTGATGTGATCGAATTCATAATCCAGTTTTTCACTATAAGCACAGGTTGTGTCTTGAACGCTTACGTCCAAACTTAGATCCTTTTCCAAATCCAAATAATAACTACCCCATAATTGATTGGCATGGGCAAAGAGAACCCGATGCTGATGTCCGTCGGGAATAATATGCAAACCATAAGTTCCCGCTGCCAGGGCCTGGCCTTCAATATAAACATCGGTGCTAAAGCTAATGGTGGTATTCATATTAGCTCCAGCTCGCCAGGCGATTGGCTCCCCTTTTTGAGGAATGGTGCGGCCATCTTCCCAAACCTTTCGGCCACGGGCCATAGGACTGTGGTAATGCAAAGCAATCTTAGTGATGCCTAAACTTTGCTCTTCGCTTACCTCAGGACTGGCTGTGGGTAAGGCTAAATTGTGAAATTGGGCTTGGAGGGAAGCCGAAAGAAATAGGAGTAAGAGACTCCCGAAAATACTCGTGCGCATAGTATCAATTTTGCACAAGTAGCAGTAAAAAGGTTCTTAATCGGGCTCTAAAGTTCTGAATTCTAGCGCTAGATATTGTGCTCAATCGATGAAATAATTCCATTGGCCGACAAAATCCCCTATTTTTAAATACAAATTTCGATTATGTAGCTCCCATATTTTATTTACCCCCAATTAAAGAACCATGAAAATAAGATTATTAATAGGCCTGCTCCTCACAGGCTCAGCCCTTTGGGCACAAAGTTTAAGTGCCCCAGTAGCAGAAGGGGTTTACGGCGGACAGGTAGGCGATTTTGAAAGTTGGGCCTTTAGTCCCGATTCCATTTATCTCGTTTGTAGTACTCAGAGCCCCAATTCACTCTTTTATGCTAAAGCCAATCGCAATGGCCAAATAACAAATCTAGATTGGCAGGTAATTCCCTCTGCTGATGCAGATGACGGCTTTGGAGCTTCTATAATGAATGTTGAAATCCATCAGGCCAGCAACAGCATTTACTTCTTATCCCAAGGCAAAGTGTATCGCAGCAGTTTTGGCGCAACTGTCGCCAGCCAGGTTGATAGTATGGTAAAGGAATTTATCATTCAAGGTGATACTATGGCCTTGGTGAAGAACAATCCTATGGCCGGTGGTTTTGATGTTTTAGATTTTGGCCCAATCAATAGCACCGGTATTTACAGCAAAGCGGGCAGCAAAACTTTAATGAAAAACTATACCGAGCCCCCACAATTGCTAATCCACCCTATAAACCAATATCTCTACATTTTCGAAGCAGGTCCCAGTCCAACTTTATTTTTTCTGTCCAGTGCTTTTCATTCTTTAAGCAGCAGTACTTCCCTGGTTTCTGTTGGCACCATGGGATTTAGTGTCACTAATATCGAATGGAGAACCTTTGGCTTTGATCATTTAGGGTCCTGGTATTTAGCTGGGCAACCTCCCTTAGCTAATCCTACGATTAGAGATCGACATTTGGCTTGGAGTACGGATATGGGCTTCAACTGGTATGATGTTCCTATCAACACCCCTGGCCCAGTTGGCGGAGTAGTGGGCTCCAATATTCTGGTAACAGATTATTCAGGTCAGCAGAGTCTCTACATCGGTAATGCCGTAGAAAAAGATATCAGCAGCATTGGCACTTGGATAAACCCTGGTCATGCCTATATAGAAAACCTCAACCGTGCTAATGATGGCTTCACCAAACAAGACCCTCTAAACCCGGCTGTGGTTTATCACTCTACCAATATTGGATTCGGCTATTCTACTGAAAGAGGTGATAGCATCTTTGGTTGGAATGAAGGTCTTACTGCAGTTCAAGTGAATGATATAGATATGACCACCGATTTTGCTACCGGATGGGTAGCCTCTAAATCTGGTATACGTAAAGTAGAGAATTACAATACTAGTAGCCCAAGATGGAGTGGGCCAAGCTTCCCCAATTTCGACGGTGCACCTTATACCGCAATTGCCATGAGTGCCAGTCAGCCAGACACCATTTATGCCGGTAATCAAAGAATATATCGCAGTCAGAATGGCGGTCAACAAATTAGCCCCAGCAACGATGGCTGGAGTCGTGTTTTTAGTCCCGAAGATCCTCCCCTGAATTTCAACCGTATTAATACCCATTGTACTGCCATTGCTGTGGCACCGGATAGCGCAGATATTGTAATGGCTGGTTTCAGCATTGACTTTGGCGACAAAGGAGGCTGCTTCTATAGTTTAGATGGCGGCAATAACTGGCAACAATTGCTAATACTTGCTTCCAGCCCTGGTCAGGATGCTGATATTACGGACATTGTGATTAGTCGCGAAGCCGGGAAATTAGTGGCCTATATTGGTTTAAGTGCCGATCCCCTTACTGCCGGTCATTATGGTGTTTATCGTGCCGAATTAGGTAGCAGTGGTTTTAGCCTAAGTGCTGATGGTAGCTTCGGAGCCACCGACCATACGGTGGACCTGGAATTGAATAACAGCGGTGATAGCCTATTTGTACTTAACCGCGATCCAGGGCTATTACCGGTTAACAATGTATTCATTAAAGATTTGGCAAGTGGAGCCTGGTCCAATTTTGCAGGACCCTCAGCGAGTGGCGAAGCAACTGCCATTACTGATGGCGATGGCTATGTTTTTATTGCCATGGATGAAAGCATTTATATAAATAGTAGCGATGGTAGCTTGGGCTGGAGTTTAGGCTATGCTTATCCTGTGGGCACAGAAATAAATGTGCTTTTCTACGATGAATTATTGGTAGGCACCGGCACTGGTTTGTATGCTCATGATTTGATTCCAGACATTAGCATTTCGGAACTTGAAAAAGCTCAACCCTTTTATATCTACCCTAATCCCAGCCGTGGATTGGTGAGATGGGATAAGCCCATGAATCTGGAGGTCTTCAACTTACAAGGGCAACGCATTTACCGCAGTAATCAAGCTATCCAAGAAATGAATTGCAAAAACTGGCCGCAAGGCATCTATCTTTTTAAATTTGAGAACGGCGCTGAAGCCAAAGTTCTAATCCAAGCTTTGTGAACCCTGTCGAAAATTTTATTCTAAAGCATAAAGGAGCTCAACAGGAGCTCCTTGCTTTTTTACATGATCATTTAAAGCGAGCAGGTTTAAAACCCAAGATCGCCTATGGCATCCCCATGTACTATGGTAAGAAATGGATTTGCTACCTAAAGCCCAATAAGGATCAAAGTCTGGATTTATCCTTTACCCGGGCGAATCAATTTGAAGATCCTACCGGTTTACTAGAGGCTCGAGGTCGAAGGCAAATTTCCAGTATTGTGCTTCGGGATTTGGAGACCATCCCCTTGGAAGCGATTGATCAAATTCTGGATGCGGCTCTGGCTTTAGACGCCAAATCCTGATCTTCAAACTGATAAATATCATTTTTACTCCTTACTGACTCTTCTACATTTGAATTGTCATTAGAGTAGTTCTTAACAAAATTTCAGTTCATGACTGAAGGGGGCCCTAAACCAGAAGTTCGAGCCTGAGCTTCTGATTAGAGAGCTTGTTTTGTTTTTCCGTATCCGCATAGGCGGATGCTTTTTTTGGTGTTTTTTTGGAATGAAAAAGCCGCGTCCCCGCGGCTTTTTCTTTGCTTAAAAATTGATCTTTTCACCTCTGCGACGTTCTGCTTCGCGAAGCAAAATTTTACGCAAACGAATGCTCTGAGGTGTTACTTCCACATATTCATCACCCTGAATGTATTCGAGGGCTTCTTCTAATGAGAATTCAATATGAGGAGCAATACGCATTTTATCATCGGCTCCAGCCGAACGCATATTGCTAAGCTTTTTAGTCTTAGTAATATTCACTGTTAAATCACCAGGACGGTTGTTTTCTCCCACTACCTGACCTTCGTATACTTCGGCATTAGGTGGAATGAAGAAACGACCGCGATCCTGCAAGTTGTTCAGTGAATAAGGGATGGCTTTTCCGGTTTCCAAAGCGATCAAAGAACCATTCTGGCGACCAGGAATTTCTCCTTTATAAGGTTGGTACTCAATATAGCGATGCGACATTACCGCTTCACCAGCAGTGGCCGTCATCAAATAGTTACGCAATCCGATAATACCACGAGAAGGAATTAAGAAATCCAAGTGCATACGATCCCCTTTAGGAACCATCTGAGTTAACTCTCCTTTACGAAGGGTTACCGCCTCAATCGCTTTACCGTGGATTGATTCTGGAAGGTCGATATTCAACTCTTCCATCGGCTCACACTTCACACCATCAATCTGACGGAAGATAACCTGTGGCTGACCAATCTGTAATTCGTAACCTTCACGACGCATGGTTTCGATTAATACCGAAAGGTGTAATACACCACGACCATAAACGCGGAAAGAATCAGCAGAATCAGTTTCTTCAACCCGCAAAGCCAGGTTCTTCTCCAATTCCTTATCCAAACGATCCTTTACGTGACGAGAAGTTACAAACTTACCTTCCTTACCAAAGAAAGGTGAATCGTTAATGGTGAAGAACATACTCATGGTAGGCTCATCAATACGAATGGTAGGCATTGCCTCTGGGTTCTCGGCATCAGCGATGGTATCGCCAATATCAAAACCTTCAATACCGGTAATAGCACAAATCTCCCCACTGGAAACGGACTCTACCTTGCGCTTTTCAAATCCTTCAAAAACAAAAAGCTCCTTTACCCGAGATTTCACCTTTTGGCCATCTCGTTTTACTAGGGTTACAGGGGTATTCGGTTTTAAGGTTCCGCGGTGTACACGACCAATGGCGATACGACCGATATAAGCGGAATAGTCTAAGCTGGTAATCAGCATTTGTGGAGTCCCCTCACGCTCTACCGGAGCAGGAATATGCTCAACGATGGCATCTAAAAGGGCATTAATATTATCGGTAGGCTTGTTCCAATCTTCACTCATCCAACCTTGTTTGGCACTACCATAAATAGCTGGGAAGTCCAATTGGTCTTCAGTAGCTTCGAGGCTAAACATCAAGTCGAATACCATTTCATGTACTTCGTCTGGAGTACAGTTTGGCTTATCCACCTTATTAATAACAACAATAGGTTTCAGACCTAATTCTAAGGCCTTGGCTAATACAAAGCGGGTTTGTGGCATCGGCCCTTCAAAGGCATCTACCAATAAAACCACACCATCAGCCATGTTTAATACACGCTCTACTTCACCACCGAAATCGCTGTGACCTGGGGTATCGAGGATATTAATTTTGTAATCGCCATACTGAACAGATACGTTTTTGGCGAGAATGGTAATGCCCCTCTCCTTTTCGAGGTCATTATTATCCATGATAAGTTCTCCCGGACTTTCGTGATCTTCGAAGATCTTACAGGATAGTAACATCTTGTCTACCAGGGTAGTTTTACCGTGGTCAACGTGGGCGATAATTGCAATGTTTCGCAGCTTCATATGGGGCTTCTAATAAGCCGGCAAAGCTACGCTATTGAAACGGTATAAATACCTAATTAGGAAACGACAATTTTACGAGTTATCGCAGATTGCTCATTGGTCATTCTCATGAGGTAAATTCCCTTGGGTAAATCACTTAGGGGATAATCTCTGCGATCCTTACGCAGCGTGAAGGTGCGCTCTTTTTTACCGGCCAAATTATAGATCTCAACCAGGGTATTTCCAGCCGGTACTTTACGGAAGCTTAACAGTCCATTCTGATAGAAATACTGCATAGTTTCCAAACTATTCTCCTTTATCGTTACCGAAGCAGCAGCATTTAAAGCCGCATTTCTTGCTTGCGACTCGCTTCCGCCGGTGTAAATCAGAGAGCTATCCACCGGACTGTAAACCAAATAACGAGGTGTGCCAGCTTCGAAGAAATATTCGGATGAATCGATAAAAGTGTAAATATCGGACCAGCCATGGCTGTTTACCCAGTTAAGCGCCTGACTGCAAGTTGGAATAGCATTGCTATAGGTGAGGGTCATTGCTCCCCAAACATTTACAGAAGCCTTGTTGGCAGTGGCCCAATTGCCCCAACTTCCGGCTTTGCTTACGCAGATGCTGCAATCAAAACCATTGGAAGTAACAATTAAAGCTTTGCCGGTACCCAATGCCTGGTAGATAGAATTGGAATTACCCATGCAATCGCGCACCGCATGATTGGATACCTGAGCGGATAAGCTCAAGCTAAAAACTAAGATGAATGCTAGGTATAAGTGTTTCATGCTGCAATTGCTTAAATGTATAAAAATTTAGGCAGTAGTCTCTATCTTCTTTGCATACAATTCCGTGCCAAAATCTGCCAAAAGTTTGGCCCAGTCACTTTGATCATTTAAACAGGGAATCAAAGTAAAGTCTTCGCCCCCATTTTCCATGAAAATTTCGCGTGCCTCAACACCAATTTCCTCAATCGTTTCCAAGCAATCCGAAACAAAGGCCGGGCAAACCACCGCCAATTTCTTTACTCCTTTCTGCGCCAATTCGGCAATGGTTTTATCGGTATAAGGATCTAACCATTTAATCGGGCCCAGGCGACTTTGAAAACTGGTACTATAGGTTCCGGCTTTCAGGTCTAATTGACGCGCCACCATCTCGGTGGTTGCCAAAGTTTGATGACGATAACAAAATGCCTGTGCGGGACTATCCTTGGCACAACAATTATCCAGACGAAGGCAATGTGCTTTGCTTACATCAGAATGACGAATTTGTCGCTCGGGTACTCCATGGTAACTAAAGAGCAAATAATCATAATCCTCAGGTAAAGCGGCCTTAATAGAATTGGCCAAAATATTCAGGTAGCGCTCATCATCATAAAAAGGTCCCTTCACCAAAAGCTCCAAATCCGGGAAATGAGCTTCCACTACTTCGCGAGCCTTTACCACTACCGTTTCATAACTGCTCATCGCATAATGCGGATAAAGAGGTATTAAATGCAGGGTCTCCAAATCCGGATGAGCTTCCTTCAATTTTTGGATGGCCGAATGAATGGAAGGATTACCATATCGCATCCCCAAGCCAACTGGCATATCACTATGGGCCTGAACCTGTTCCTTTAATCTTTCCGACAGCACCATTAAAGGTGAACCTTCTTCCCACCATATTCCTTTATAAGCTTCCGCTGATTTAGGTGGACGGGTATTCAGGATTATTCCCTTAACGAGGAAGGTGCGGAACCATTTAGAGAAATCCACTACCCTTTCATCCATTAAAAATTCACCTAAATAGCGACGCACATCCGCCACAGCATAAGAATCGGGCGAACCCAGATTTACGATCAATAAAGCTTGCTTCATCTACAATCAGCGATTCATTAAATATTTCTTGGGGGTTACCCCGAATTTCTTGCGGAAGGCCGCGATAAAATGACTGGGATTGGTATAGCCAATATGGTATGCCACTTCATTTACCTTCACTTTTCCTTCGTCTAAAACCTGGCGAGCCACATCCAAACGATAATCATTAAGGTATTTAAATACCGTAGTGGCATAAATGTTCTTGAATCCTTCTTTTAATCGATATTCATTTAACCCCACTTCCAATGCCAACTCAGGAATAGTGGGCGGATCAGTCATTCTTTCAATCAGAATTTTCTTGGCCAGGCGGATCTTTTGCACATTATCTTCATTCTCCAAAAAAGGACAGGCCTCTACATCGGTGCCTTCCCGGCGATTGAAATACCAAGCCAGGATTTCAAAAACCTTAGACTCTTCAAAAATGCGCTGCGCTGGTCCATGCACAGGCACCTGAAACATCTGGCTCAAAGCCACCATGGTGGAAGGCTCCAATTTACCGTCGGAGTAAAATTTCTTGTTTACATTATCAGGATTAATGAAAGCCAATTCTTCACTGGCTTCTACAAACATGCGATGCAGGCGTTCTACCGTAACATAGAGGAAGAGTAATTTACTTTTCGGCTCCACGGTAATTTCCATCGGCAAAGCCTGAAGGGGATTATAGAAAAGTAAATTCTTTTCAGCTTCCAGTTTCAATTTATAGGAACCTCCGTGAAAAGCGAATTCTGCTCCACCTTCATAGGCAAAGTAGATTTGAATTAAGCTTTGATCAATCTCGCGGCGCATCTTTAAGGCCTCATCTTCTGAGTGTTCCACCTTAATCATCGCCATATCAGGACCTAAAGCCGTATGTTTTACCCGACTTTTTCGGGTATTTATTTCCGGACCGAGTATTTCAAAATTCAATTCCATGGGGCAAAATTAGGACATGATAAAAATCATTGGCCCTATTTGTACGTTTAATTTATCCTTGCAAGCGCAATCCTATCAAGGAAATGCTGAAAATTACCGAGAATGATTCTAAATAAGCACCACTCAACCTATCGGGTTATTTTTCCTACTTATCAAGGTAATTTATGTGGTGCCGATTGGGATATTTTTGCCAACACAATATGAAAGAGTTCGAAGTAAGTCGTTTTGCCAATTTCTTTTTGATAGGAATTGACCATCAGAAGGCGGATGTTTCTACCCGGGAAAAGTTCTCCCTTAGTGAGGAGCAAGCACAGCATCTGATTCACGATTACCAAAGTGCTGGTGGGGATGGAATCCTGGTTCTCTCTACTTGCAATCGCACAGAATTATATGGCTTTGCTAATTGCCCCAGAGATCTTATTGCTCTGTTTTGCAAGCACAGCGGCAATAGCAAGCAGGATTTCGAACCTTATCAAAACATCAAGCAAAATCGTGAGGCCATTGAACACCTGTATCGGGTGGGTTCCGGTTTAGAATCAAAAATCTTAGGAGATTTCGAAATTATTGGTCAGGTGAAAAAAGCCTACCAACGCTCCAAAGAGCAAAGCGCTCATAATGCCTTTCTTGATCGCCTCGTAAATATCGGTGTTCAATGTAGCAAGCGCGTAAAGAACGAAACTCAATTAAGTACCGGTGCCGCCTCTGTTGCCTTCGCCGCCGTACTGCAAGTGAAAGAATATTTAAAGGTAAATCCCAAACCATCAGTGCTTCTTTATGGCATGGGGAAAATGGGACGTACCACCTGCGAAAATTTGGTCAACCAAACCGGGGTTGAAGATATTACCTTAATCAACCGAACCGAAGAAAAAGCGGTTCGCCTGGCCGATCGATTCGGATTGAAACATGCAGACCTTGAGCATTTACAAGATGCTTTAAATCGTGCAGACATCGCCATTGTTGCTACTGGTGCTTCGGCTCCTACCGTGCATCTTAAGGATTTCAGCGCGCAAAAGCCCCGTTTATTATTAGACTTAAGCATGCCTCGTAATATCGAGTCATCTGTTTACCAAGATTCCAATTTCCGGGTAATTGATGTTGATCATCTTTCGGAAATCGCCGAGGAGAGCATTCGCAATCGCCAGTCGCAAATCCCAATGGCGGAACAAATTATAGATGAGAAGATTGAGGAATTTTACGAATGGCTGGAAAGTCGTCGCGTAGCCCCAACCTTAAATGCGCTGCGCTCCAAAATGGACGATTGGAAGGAAAAGGAATTGAAAAGCCTTCAAAAGAAATTTCCGGAACTCTCTTTGGAGCAAGCAGAATATTTCGCTTCCCAAATGCTAAATCGCATTACCGGGCAATTTGCCCGTCAGTTAAAGAATGGCAGCAATCTCAATAATGATTTGCGCACCATTCACCATATTTTTGAGCTCTGAGCCCCATGAAAACATTGAGAATCGGCACCAGAGATTCTGCTCTGGCCGTTTGGCAAGCTGCCACCGTGGCCCGCGCCTTGGAAGCCAAAGGTTATAAAACCGAATTAGTAGAAGTTAAATCTGCTGGTGACTTAGACCTTAGTACGCCCCTCAGTCAGTTTGGAAGCACCGGAGTATTCACTAAAATTTTAGATGAAGCCCTATATCAGGATAAAGCAGATATCGCGGTTCATTCCTTAAAAGACTATCCTACTCAAGCGCCGGAAGGCATTGTAATGGCTGCTGTTTTAGAGCGCGGTCCCGTAGAAGATATCCTGGTTCATAAAGGCAATTTAGATTTCTTAGATCACGCTGCGGGAAAGGTTGCCACCGGTAGCATCCGTCGGATCGCCCAATGGAAAGCCCGCTATCCTGAGCATGACAACCCCGGTTTGCGTGGCAATGTGCAAACTCGCTTACAAAAGCTTGCCGATAATGATTGGCATGGCGCCATCTTCGCCAAGGCAGGATTAGAGCGACTCAACTTATTACCAGAACACTATGAAATTTTAGACTGGATGATTCCGGCTCCCGCCCAGGGTATTGTTGGCATCACTTGTTTAGAATCTAAAGGTGAATTTCAAGAAATACTGCACGAAATCAATCATGCAAACACTGCTTTACGAGCTAAAGTGGAGCGTGATTTCCTTCGTACCGTAGAAGGTGGATGCTCGGCTCCGGTTGGGGCTTACGCCGAAATCGAAGAAAACCAAATTCGACTGCAAGCTGGAGTATTTAGTTTAGACGGTAAAGAAAAGGTAAGACTCGAAAATGCAGTACCTTTGAGCGCGGCTTCCGAACTGGGAATCAGTATGGCTCAAGAGGCATTAAAACGTGGAGCCGCAGCGATTTTGGAAAAAATCAAGCATGATTAGCGAAACGAAGCGCCCTCTAATATTCTCTACTCGTAGAATTCCCGAAGACTTACAAAACCAATTGGAGTCGGCCGGGCTGGAATTACAGTCCCTGGATTTCATTAAGGTTGAACAGTCCTTCGATGCCAGTAGCTTTCGTTCTCGACTATTAAATTCCGACAGCTCCGCCCGGGTATTTACCAGTAAAAATGCGGTACGTAGCCTAAAGGCACTATTAGCCTCGGAAAATCAAATGCAAATTCCGGCCAAGAAGACTTTTACCGTGGGCATTCGCGCTACTGAAATGCTGGCCGACTTGGGAATTAAATCTAATGTTCGCGCCGAAAACGCCTTAATCTTAGCTCAAATCATTGCCCGAAATTCAGATGTAAAATCAGTAGATTTTTTCTGTGGTGATAAGGCCTTGGATGATTTACCTGAGTACCTCGAAAGTAAAAATGTGAGGGTTCATAAGGAGATCGTTTACCATACTGATTTGGTGCATGAGGAAGTAGATAGTACAGACTTTAATGGAGTGATATTCCTGAGTCCGACTGCCGCTTATAGCTTCTTTAAGAAAAACCGTTTACCTGCCGGGGTTCCCGCATTTTGCATTGGCGCCACTACCGCCGAAGCAGTACGAATGCGTTGCGAAAACCCTCGAATTTGCGCTAAAGAACCTACCCTGAAAGGGGTGATCCAACGAATCATAGAACATTTCGCCGCAAGGCCCAATTCCAATTCATGACAACACCTAAAAACGACCTTTTCCTCAAAGCCCTTAGAGGCGAAAAAGTCGAAAGACCACCCGTTTGGATGATGCGTCAAGCTGGCCGCTACCTGCCAGACTTCATGAAACTTAAAGAGAAATACAGCTTCTTCGAAAGAGCCGAAAACCCTGAGCTGGCTACCGAAATTACGGTAATGCCTATTCATCAGGTAGGTCCGGATGCTGCTATTTTATTCAGCGATATTTTAGTAATTCCTCAGGCCTTAGATGTTGAGGTGCAAATGGTACCCGGCAAAGGTCCATATCTGCCCCAGCCTATTCGCACTCCTGAGCAAGTTGATGCCTTGCCCGAAATCGACGTGAAGGATCGCTTGCATTACGTTTATTCGGCCATCGACCTCACTTTAGAGGCTTTGGAAAATGAAGTTCCTTTAATCGGTTTTGCCGGTTCTCCCTGGACGATCCTTTGCTATATGGTGGAAGGCCAAGGAAGTAAGACCTTTGATAAGGCCAAGGAATTTTGCTTCGCCCATCCTGAAGCAGCCCATAAACTCCTGCAAAAAATTACCGACGTAACCATCGCTTACCTTCGTCATAAGCAAGAAAGAGGGGTACATGCCATTCAAGTTTTCGATAGCTGGGGTGGCTTATTATCGCCCGAAGACTATCGTACCTTCTCCCTACCCTACATTCAACAGATTACTGAGGCCCTGCATGAGCATACTCCGGTAATTGCCTTTGCCAAGGGATGTTGGTTTGCTTTGGAAGAAATGAGTCAAATGCCCGTAAGTGCTTTGGGAGTTGATTGGACGATTAGCCCTCAAATGGCACGTGAGTTCACCAGCTTCCACACCACCTTACAAGGTAATTTTGATCCGGCCCGACTCCTCTCTCCTATTCCCGAAATTGAAAGACTCACCAAGCAGATGATTGATGAGTTTGGTACCTATAAATACATTGCCAATTTAGGTCATGGTATTCTACCTAATATCCCGGTAGATCACGCCAAGGCCTTTATAAATGCAGTAAAAAATTATGGCTAATCTCAAGGATCGCTTCGTAAGCTTTATCCATGCTCTGCAGGATGAAATTTGCGCAGCTCTGGAAGAAAGTGATGGCAAGGCCCGTTTTGTTGAAGATCACTGGGAACGCCCTGGTGGTGGTGGCGGAAGATCGCGGGTTTTGAGTAATGGTAAGGTTTTCGAAAAAGCTGGCGTAAGTACCTCCATCGTTCATGGTGAGATGCCCGAAGGCCTGAAGAAAAACATGAAAACTGAAGGTGCTCAATTTTTTGCCTGCGGTATTTCATTGGTGATTCATCCTGAAAGCCCCTTGGTGCCAACAACCCACGCCAACTTCCGCTTTTTTGAGATGTATGATGATAAAGGGGAAGCCATCGACGCCTGGTTTGGCGGTGGTAGCGACCTAACTCCTTATTATCTGGATGAAGAAGATGCTCAGCATTTTCACAAGGTTCAAAAAAACGCAGCCGACCCGCATGGAGCAGAGCTCTACCCTCGCTTTAAAAAGGCCTGTGATGAATATTTCCGCAATCATCATCGTCAAGAAGGCCGCGGTATTGGTGGTACTTTCTTCGACTATCTGAAAGCGGATCAGGAACGCAGCCTGGAAGATTGGTTTGCCTTTACCACTGATGTGGGACGTAGCTTCTTACCTTCCTATCTGCCAATTGTTGAAAAACACAAAGCCAGTCCCTGGACCGATGAGCAACGCTATTGGCAAGAACTTCGCAGAGGACGCTATGTAGAATTCAATTTGGTGCACGACCGCGGAACCTTATTTGGATTGCGCACCAATGGCCGTACCGAAAGTATTTTAATGAGCTTACCTCCCAGAGTTCGCTGGGATTATAATGTAGAACCTCAGTCGGGAAGTCCGGAGGCCCAATTAGTGGCTGTGCTCCGAGAGCCAATCGACTGGATCAAATCATAAGCATGTTACAAAGACCTCGAAGATTGCGTCAATCGGCTGCCATTCGCGGCATTGCCCAGGAAACGCATTTACATCCATCGGACTTTATTGCTCCCCTATTTGCAGTGGAAGGTGAAGGCATTAAGAGTGAAATCAGCTCTATGCCCGGCTATTTCCGCTACAGCCTGGACCTACTTCAACAGGAAGTTCTCGACCTCCAGGCCTTAGGATGCACTGCCCTGCTCCTTTTTGTTAAGGTACCTGATCACCTGAAAGATAATGAAGGTGAAGAAGCGGTTAACCCGGATGGACTGATGCAACAAGCCATTCGCATGATTAAGGAAACTGCGCCTGATATGCTTCTTATGACTGATGTAGCCCTGGATCCTTATTCCAGCCTCGGTCATGACGGTATTGTGGAGGATGGAGAAATCCTCAATGATGAATCTGTTGGTGCCCTGGCTGAAATGGCAGTTAGCCATGCCCAGGCTGGTGCCGATTTTGTAGCCCCCAGCGACATGATGGATGGCCGGATTGAAGCGATGCGCATTGCCCTTGATACCAGCGGATTTCAGAATGTGGGTATCATGAGCTACAGCGCTAAATACGCCTCTTGTTTTTATGGTCCTTTCCGTGATGCCCTGGACTCCGCTCCGGTAGATATGGAGAATGTGCCCCGCGATAAAAAGACCTACCAGATGAACCCCGCCAATGCCATTGAGGCCAAGCGCGAGGTAGAACTGGATTTACTGGAAGGCGCCGACATGGTAATGGTGAAACCCGCCATGGCCTATTTGGATATCATTCGCCAAACCAAAGAAATCAGCACCGTACCGGTTAGCGCCTATCATGTTAGTGGTGAATACGCCATGATTAAAGCCGCTGCTGCCAATGGCTGGCTCAATGAAGAAGAAGCCATGGTGGAAAGCTTAACGGCTATTAAACGTGCCGGCGCAGACCTCATCGCGACTTACTTCGTGAGGGATATCTTGAAGTATTTGAGAAATGCTTAATTCCTAACTCCTAAGATTATCTATTCTTTCTTTACCGCAAAGAGGCAAAGAAGCAAAGCTGCGCAAAGAATAGAAAAATGGACAAAAAAGAATTAAATCAGCTAAGTAGGAAAGTTATTGGAGCAGCCATAGAGGTACATCGAAATTTAGGCCCGGGACTTTTAGAGTCGGTTTACGAACATTGCCTTTGCAATGAGCTAAGCTTAAGGTCCATTCGATTTGAAAGGCAGAAACCAGTAGAAATCAATTATAAAGGTCATGCAGTTGGCAAAACATTTTTAATTGATATTCTGATAGAGAAAGAACTGGTTCTCGAATTGAAATCTATAGAAGCATTGCTACCTGTCCATGAAACGCAATTATTAACGTACTTAAAGCTAACCCATTGCAAGTTGGGTCTTATCTTAAACTTTAATGTAGAACAAATGCAGAAGGGTATAAAAAGGATGGTTTTGGGCTTTTAAGCCTCTGCGAAACTTTGCTTCTTTGCACCTCTGCGGTTAAACACAAAATATGAATACCTCCCAAAGCAAATCCCTTTTCCAAGAAGCATCTCGCTATATCCCTGGCGGAGTGAATTCTCCCGTGCGGGCATTTAAATCCGTGGGTGGCGATCCAATCTTTATGGATCACGCCAAGGGAGCCTACCTCTATGATGCCGATGGCAATCGCTATATCGACTACATCGCCTCTTGGGGCCCGATGATCATGGGGCATGCCTGGGCACCGGTGATTGAAGCTGTGCAAAAGGCAGCTGAGCGCTCTACCTCCTTCGGAGCGCCAACTGAGATGGAAATTGAATTAGCACGTTTGATTGTGGAGAGTATTCCCAATGTTGAACGTATCCGCATGGTGAACTCCGGAACCGAAGCAACCATGAGTGCTATTCGCTTAGCCCGTGGCTTTACCGGTAAAAACAAGTTCATCAAATTCGCTGGTAATTACCATGGTCATGGCGACAGTTTCCTCATTAAAGCCGGAAGTGGAGCGGTAACCTTAGGTCATCCTAGTAGTCCGGGTGTAACCCCGGGAACAGCACAGGACACCCTCCTAGCCGAATACAACGATTTAGAAGGCGTAAAAGCATTAGTGCAAGCCAATCCCAATGAAATAGCCGCGATTATTCTGGAGCCTATTCCCGGTAATATGGGTTGTATTCTGCCTGAAGCTGGATTTATCGAAGGCCTCCGCGAACTCTGCACTCAAGAAAACATCCTCCTCATTTTTGATGAGGTAATGACTGGATTCCGCATGGGATTTGGTGGCGCCCAAGAAGCCTTGGGAATTGAAGCTGATCTGGTGACCTACGGAAAGGTGATTGGTGCCGGTTTGCCCGTAGGCGCTTATGGTGGTAGAGAAGATATTATGGAATATGTGGCGCCTAATGGTCCAGTATACCAGGCTGGAACCCTTTCCGGCAACCCTATTGCCATGACCGCTGGTTATACCTTGCTAAAATATTTAAAAGAGCATCCCGAGGTTTATCAAGATTTGGAAAGTAAATGTGCAAGTATTGAAGAAGGCTTGCATCCGCTATTAAAAGCCAAAGGCCTGCCTTATCAGATCAACCGCAAGGGATCTATGATTAGCTTGCACTTTAGCGATCAAGCCATCCGTGATTTTGAGAGTGCCAAAAGCGGAGATAATGACTACTTCAAAAAGTTCTTTCACGGCATGCTTCAAAATGGAGTTTACCTTCCGCCCAGCGCTTATGAAAGCTGGTTCTTGAATGCCGCTTTAAGTGATCAAGATATTGAGCAAAGCCTTGAGGCTGCTCAGAAAAGTTTAGAGTTACTCTAAAATGCCAGAGCCCCGTGTTAAGCGGGGCTCCGGTCCTCATCAACCAACATAGGCTGTCTCAAACAGCCCTCCTTAGCTTCTTGAATATTCTCTTTCTGATTGGCAGGCTGCGTTAACTAAACAGCCAATATCCCTGCTTGTTCAAGGTCCTGGCATTGCGCAATAATTCCGTTCTTTGGTAAAAATTTTGCCATGCGCCAATTTGTTACTCTGTTAAGCCTGATTCTTGTAGGCTTCGGGCTTCAAGCTCAAAACCTTCCCATCTTTAAAATCTACACCTACCAGAGTGGGCAATTCGATAATGGCGGAGCCGAGGTACATGCCTATGAACCCTTATCTAAACGATTGTTTTCCACCAATTCAGGAAGTTCTCAAGTTGACATTATTCGTTTGGGTGATCTTTCCAAACCTGGAAAAATTGGCAGCATCGATCTTAGTAATTACGGTGGTACGGTAAACTCACTAGCGGTGCAGGGCAACACCTTGGCCGTAGCCATTCAAAACAACTTCCCTCAGAGTGACGGTAAAGTGGTATTCTTCGACACCAATGGCACCTACCTCAATCAATTGATCGTTGGCCCCATGCCAGACATGATCACCTTTAGTCCCTCCCTGCAACATATTTTGGTCGCCAATGAAGGAGAACCTACAGACGATTATACCATCGATCCGGCTGGTTCTGTTTCCATTATCGACATTAGTGGAGGAACGGTTAGCAGTTTAAGTCAGGCTAATGTGCAAACTGTAGGCTTTACGCGCTATGATACTACCGCATACGACCCTTTAATTAATATCTACGGCAACAACGGCCTTTCCAGCTTTTCGCAGGATGTGGAACCCGAGTACATCTGTATTAATCCTGCTGGTACCAAAGCCTATGTGAGCCTGCAAGAAAACAATGCTTTGGCGATTATTGATATCTATACCGCCACTCTGGACACCGTGGTAGGCCTAGGCTACAAAAGCTGGAATAACCCCAGCTATAAATTGGATGCTTCCGATCAAAGCAGCGGCATCAAGTTTGAAAATTACTTCAACCTCTTTGGCATGTATCAACCGGATGCCATAAGCTATTACAGCGATGCCAATGGCGACTATATTTTAAGCGCTAATGAAGGCGACAGCCGAGATTATTCTGCCTATAGCGAGGAAGAACGCATCAACAATGTAAACCTCAGCCCCATCACCTTCAATAATCCCAGCTATTTACAACGCGATTCGGTTTTAGGTCGATTGAAAGTGACCACCACCTTGGGGAATTACAACAATGTGTTTATCCACGATTCCCTCTTCACCTTTGGGGCTCGAAGCTTTAGTGTTTGGAATACCGCTGGCAATTTGGTTTGGGATAGTGGTGATGAGTTCGAACAAACTCTGGCTGCATTGCATGCTCAGAATTTCAATTCAGATAACGACGACAACAGCAGTTTTAAAAGTCGCAGCGACGACAAAGGCCCAGAGCCCGAAGCCATTTGCACCGGATCCTATAATGGCAGTCATTACGCCTTTATCGCTTTAGAGCGGATGGGCGGTATTATGATTTACAATATTGATGATCCTACTCAACCGACTTTTGACTCCTATATCTTAGATCGTGATTTCAGCAAAGCAGCCTCCGATCCTGATGCTGGTGACTTGGGTCCGGAATACCTCAGCTTTGTAAGCGAAACTCAAAGCCCAAGTGGCTATCCTCTGCTTATTGTTTCCAATGAAATTAGTGGCACCGTAAGCGTTTATCAATTAGGGTCAGACATCGGCATTAAAGAGCTAAGTGCTGAGACCTTAAAAGCCTATCCTAATCCAGGGCAGAGTATTATTAAATTGAGCCAGGAAGTAGAATATGACCTTTACAATACCGAAGGTAAATTCTATGGACATTATAAAAACAACAGCCTCGATTTAAGCAGCTATCCCAAAGGTTATTACATCCTACGCACCACAGATGGCAGTGGATTGCGCATCTTGAAAAACTAATAAGCATGCTTAAGGACCAGATCCTAGAGTTTTACCATAAGCTTCATCTTGATGAAAAACTCTTGCCCGAAAAGGTTAGAGTGATGAATCCCTATCAGGAAGAAAATCCGGAAGTAGAGCGTCTCCTCAAGGAATATTATGCTCAGTTTTATTCGGATAATAATCCCCGAGGTCTAATCTTGGGCATCAACCCTGGTCGATTGGGTGCAGGGCAAACCGGAATTCCATTTACTGACACTCCAGCCCTGCGAGAACATTGCCAGATTGAAACTGAAATTGAAACTCGGGAAACTTCCTCTGAGTTCGTTTATAAAGTGGTAGAATCTTATGGTGGCGCTCAAGCCTTTTTTGGCGATTGGTTTATCGGTGCCGCCTGTCCTTTAGGATTTCTCCATTTCAATGAAAAGGGCAATTGGATTAATTGGAACTATTACGATCAGGAAGATTTATATCAGGCAGTAAAAGGCTTCATGATCGAGCAATTGCGCATTCAAGCTGAACTCTGCGGATCACCCGCCAAGGCGGTAGTTTGGGGCACCGGGAAAAATTTTAAATACCTAAAAGCCCTAAATAAAGAAGCCCAGATATTCGAAGAACTCATCCCTCTGGAGCATCCACGCTATGTGATGCAGTATAAGAGGAAACAATTAGACGAATACCTGAGCAAATTTTTAGCGGTTCTTAAACCCTAATTCTGGGGTGGTGCAGATGGCATAAAAATCTGCTCCCGCAAAGGAACCGAATCCAGTCCCCAGTGCATTTCTGTATTGCCTCCTTTCAGGTGACCAAACAATTCAACTTTATTGTAATCACTAAAGATGTAATCGTCTTTGGACAGCATTTTAGTTGTGGCCCAAAACAGGCCATCTTCCTTCAGCTCCAGCTCCAAAACCTGATCTCTCACTTTCAGTTGATCCAGGATTATTTTGGGATTCGAAACTCTGAAATAATAGCTTTCATTAATGCCCGCTGCTTGGGTTCCTCCCATCTGTCGATCGAAATAATATTCCTGAAAACTCAAATCCAGGTCAAGCTGTTTTTGCTTTGATCCGCAGGCCACAAGGACAAGCAGCATCAAAAGAAATGTGATTTTTCGCATTATTATTCTTTGATAAAGGAGGCATGCCAATGACGGCCTTCCTCATTGCTTAATTCTAAATAGTAAGAACCGGCTTTTAAATTCTGTAGGGAGATAGGTTCTTTATAATTCCCCAAATTTCCCGATTGCAAAATCTGCCCCGCCGTGTTGAGAATACGATAGCTTTCAAAATTAGTTCCTTCTAAGTTAGCTATGTATAATAATCCTTTACTGGGATTGGGATAGAGATAAGGAATGGGGCCATTCCATTCTTCTTGGCTCAAGCCATTACCTACCAGGATTACCGAATAATCTTCCGCTTCTCCATTAAAGTAATTACAAGGGTCTGGATATAAACCTCCATCCTGAATTCGAATCCGCATCCGAACCGTATCCGTGGAACTAAATTGCCCCAAGTTTATCGTGCCATAGGAATAGTCTTGTGGATCTATTGCCGACATCTGAATCCGCTCATCCTCGGTAAAGACCGTATCATTATTATAATCAATCCAGGCATATACACTATCCTCAGGAATAAAGGAATTAACCTTTACCGACATGGTATAACTTTGATTGGTATTGAGGCTGGCCTGGTACTGTGTGAAATTGCTGTAACCGGTTCTGCCACTATTGTTCTGCAGATTGGACACAATCACTTCCTCAATATAACTGGGTGGGAAGGCTCCGGCATTACCGGATTTACAGAAACCGGTATCCTGCACTCGATAATGGAAACGATAAGTACTGCTGGTATCATTTTGAGTACCTACTGCAATTACTTTAAAATACATATCGGTACCCAGTGGATAAGCCGGAATAGGCTCCAGGCTTTTATAAGTACTATCCTGCACTCGTACCAAGCCCCTCACACTATCCAATGCGATAGAACCTGCCGACCATTGCACATATACAGTATCTGGCAAAGAGGCATAGCCCACCACCGCATGAACATGTTGCGCCATTGCATCGGTTGGAACTAAAAAGCTGGGACGTGAGTCTAAATCTACATTCAAAATACGTGGATAACTCAATCGATCCTTCAAGCTAATTTGCCACATTCCTCTTCCCCAGGTGGCAGCTCGCAAGAGGTTGGCTCCATACATGATTTCCAAATCAGTAACCGTAACATTAGGTAAATCTGCATTGTACAAGAACCAGTTATTGGCTTGCAAGGCTTTTACATAAACGCCTATTTCGGCACCCAGATAAATATTGTGATCCGGACTATGGTCAATCACCACCGAACGAATAGGCATATCTCCCAGATTACCGGTGATATTAGACCAGCTATTCCCCTGATCATAACTAATAAAGACTTTCTGACCATCATTTTGATAGCTACCATAAGTCACTACAATTATGGAATCTGAATGAGGCGCAAAAGTGATATCCGTAATGGTTGAATTAGGTAAGCCGGTGCTCTTGCGACGGAAGGTTTGCCCACCATCGGTAGAAATTTCAAAATCATCACTGCGTGCAACAGCCAGGATTTGACCATTATTAGGCGCTACGGCAGCGCGATCAATTTCTCCCGTAAACAAAGGGCTACCCAGAGTATTCCAGTTTTGACCAAAATCATTGCTTTCATAAACCTGGTCGCCAAAATGGTAAAGGGTAAAATGATCCAGGCTATTGCGATCCAGAGGGGCTTCCCAAGCACCGGACTGTCCATTGGGAGTGGCTCCGATTTGGCTTTTACCGCCATCAAAAGTGAGGCGGCGCGTTCCGTACTGCACACTGCCCATCATCCAATCATGGTTTAAAGGATGCACCAAACCTTCCATTCCATCCGCACCATAAAACTCTACCCAGCCTTCTTTGCGGTAGATACTGGTTCCATTATCCTGAGAGCCAGCAATGGTAGTATAGGGCTCGTTCTGAGCAATTCCTATAGAGTAATTCTCACGAATCCCCGTGCCCGAGGATAGCCTCTGCCAACTTAAACCCTGACTGCTACTCTTAGCTAAAAAGCCATCCGTCCCGATATAGAATTCACCATTATGGGCTTCAATCTCCCGTAAATCGGCATGCACATAAATGGAACTATTAAAAGGGCGGCTATTGTTTATGGACCACCAGGTAATCTGATTGAAGTTTTGCCCGCCATCAGTACTCCGGAAAATATCCAACATCCCATAAATCATTATCGATGTATCCTGATCGCTTACCGCGAAACCATCACAGGTTCCCGAAGGATTGGTCATAAAGCTGAAGTTCAGTCCTTCATCGGTACTCTTCCACACCCCATTACCTGAAGCTGCATACAAACAATCCGGACATGCTGGGCTTACCGCGATTTCGACATTCGCGCCATTATTACCACTCAAGGTAGCAGAGGCGCTAAAAGTCTGTCCGCCATCATGAGATACTAAAATCACATCCCCATTATTACCCCAGTAATAATCATCATAAACATAGATTGTAGCCGTGTCGGTAGGATGAAACTTAATATGCGTGATATCGGTATTGCTTAAAACCTGAGTCCAGCTTTGCAAGTCGTCATTTGAAATATAAAGTCCATTATTGGTACCTACATACACCCTATTGGGGATATCCGGATGGTAAAGTAATTGATAAACCTGGCCATTTTTCCCTAGACCGGTCCAAGCGATATTGCTGGGATTAAATGGAGTTTGCGTCCAGGTTTGGCCACCATCTACCGAGCGGTAAATACCATGACTGGTACCATTGCGCGCATTGCGGAGGTTAATCAAAACCGAATCCCGATGATTGGGATTTACCGCCATGGTATTAACACCAGTTGCCGGTAAAAACTCGGTACTGCTACGGGCCCAATTCTGTCCACCATTGGTGCTTTTCCAAAAACCGCCGCTTCGGGAACCCAGATACAAAAAGTCTGGATCCGAAGGATCGAAATAAAAACACTCTACCCTGCCGAGGCCTGGTGAATAATGCCCGGTAATACTGTCAATGGAATAAGGTCCCATATCCACCCATCCAGCAGAACTGGTTTTCTCCATAGTGGATTGAATGCGCGCCCATTCTTTAGACACGAAGTAAGGATCGACATCACTGCGCTTACCCTCCTCATTATACTTGTATTCATTGGCCCAGAGCCAGCGCTGAAAACCTTTGTAGCCAGAACCTTCCTCGGTTCCGTGTTCAGCAAACCAAGCATTGGCCGCTGCTTTGACTTCCGCAATCGAATATTGGGGGTCATTCATCATGGCTTTGTATTCTTGCGCAGAGAGTGGAGACAAGAATAAGCCCAAAGCCGAAACAAAAAATAATCGAATAGAAATAGGCATAGTATCTGTGTGAATTCCTGCTAATTTAGAGCATATTTTTTCTCTCCTCGTGAATCCCATTCCTGAAGACTATATCAAAAAGATTATCCATGTAGATATGGATGCTTTTTATGCCTCTGTTGAACAGAGAGATCGTCCGGAATTGCGCGGAAAGCCTATTGCCGTTGGAGGTTCAAAAGAAAGAGGTGTGGTAGCGGCGGCCAGTTATGAAGCCCGTAAATATGGAGTTCGATCTGCCATGCCCTCCGCCATTGCCTGGCGACGTTGTCCAGATATTATTTTCCTGAAACCTGATTTCAAAAAATACCGCGCCGTTTCGCAACAGATTCGAAGCATATTCCATCGCTATACTGATTTAGTTGAACCGCTTTCGCTGGATGAGGCCTATCTCGATGTAAGTCAGAATAAGGCCGGTATTAGCAGTGCCAGCAAAATTGCCCGGAAAATCCGTGAAGAGATCAAGGCAGAAACGGAGCTCAATGCTTCGGCTGGTATTTCCATCAATAAATTCTTGGCCAAAGTGGCCTCCGACATCAATAAGCCAAACGGGCAAAAAACCATTATGCCCGATGAGGTAATTTCATTTTTGGAGGAACTACCCATTCAGAAGTTTTTTGGCGTAGGTGCCAAAACTGCCGAGAAAATGAAAAGGTTGGGAATTCACAATGGCAAAGACTTAAAAGCCTGGGACATTGCCCTGCTAAAACAGGAATTTGGCAAGGCAGGCGAACACTATTTTAACATTGTTCGCGGATTGCAAAAATCGGAGGTAAAGCCCTCCCGTGCTCGCAAATCTTTAGGCGCTGAACGCACTTTTGATCATGATTTAAAAAGTAGCCAAGAAGTAGAAGATGCGCTGAAGTCTATCTTCGAAATTTGGTATCAACGCATTGAAGAATCGGGTCTTAAAGGACGTACGATAAGTTTAAAACTGAAGAGTCAGAACTTCGAAACCCTCACGCGCAGTAAGAGTTTGGAGCAGGCTAGCAATTCCCGAGCCTTACTATTTAAAGAGTCCATGGAACTGCTTCAAAAACAATATCGTGGGGAAGCCATTCGCTTGCTCGGATTAAGTCTTTCGAATTTTGGCAGTGATTTTGAGACTAAAGCGCAACAACTAACGCTCGATTTTTAGATTTGCATAAAGATTCCCTCATGAAGAAATTACTTTGGATTTTCGCCTTTAGCCCATTGCTTTTCATTGCTTGCGAAAAAGACACCATCACAGACGTATTAAGTGGTAATGTTTCTACCTCACAAATGATCGATGGTTTAAAGATGGCCTTGAACGTAAGTTCCGACACCTCCATTACCAAGCTCTCAAAGTTCGACGGCTATTTTGGCGACCCCGAAGTAAAACTGGATCTTCCTCTGGCTACTCAAGCGGCCATTACGGCTTTGCAATCCAAAAGCATCAATTTAGGTTTAACCACTATTAGTGGAGCCGACCTCTACAATGGCACAACTGTATTAGGAATTACCATTCCCGGAATTAAAGGCCAGGAAGATGCGGTGGTAGAAGGTATTAACCGTGCGGCTGAAAGTGCTGCTAATACTGCCAAGCCCATTTTTGCAGATGCCATAACCGGTATGAGTATTATCGATGCCAGTACCATTTTACTAAGCGGAAGCGATACTGCAGCTACGGCTTATCTCCGCAGCAGTACCGGACCAGATTTATATATGGCCTATGAGCCAAAAGTGGACAGCACCTTGAAGTCCATCAAAGTGGGTAATGTGAGTGTAGCTCAATCCTATGAAGATTTGGTAAGCGATTACAATGATTTGCTAGCGATCGGCATTCCTGGATTTGGCAATGTAGGCAGCCTCACTAATTTGAATCCCATCTTAGTCGAAGACCTTTCAGACTATACTACCAATAAAGCTTTGGATGGACTTTATGACAAAATGGGTGAAGAGGAAACTGCCATCCGCACCGATCCTAAAGCGCGCGTAAATGACCTTCTTTCTCTGGTATTTGGATTGCTCGACTAATGCGAAATTTCCTTCTACTACTTTTTGTACTTCCTTTTTGGGCTCAAGCTCAGAATAGCGAAGCCTATTCAGATAAAGATCTTCAGAATTATTTGGCGCTCAGCAAAGCCATTAATGAGGCACGCAGAGAAGCGGCAGACTATGCCCATCGCATGCAAGCCGAATTGCAAATAAGCGATGAGCAAATGGGGCAAACCATGGCAGCTCTAAAAGAGCGGGGATCCTGGGAGGCACTTCGCCCCGACCTCGATTCTAATTTTGCGGAGCGCTTTAATGAGCTCATGACCTATCGGGCCACCTTAAAAGAAAGATTGAAGGAAAATCTGCAAAAAGAATTAAGTGCCTTGGGCTGGAGCGACGACTTTTATCAGCACCTTGTATTAACAATTCAGGCTGATCCTAAATTACAGGAGAGGCTAATTCAAGTTAGTAAAACAGAAGAGCAAAGCGAATGAAAACCATTGGCGTATTGATGGGTGGCTACTCGGGCGAATACGATGTTTCGATGGCCTCCGGTAATGTGGTATACCAAAATCTGCAAAATCAAGGTTTTGAGTTATTCCGCGTTGAACTGAAGAAAAACCAATGGGAAGCTTTGGATGATGAGGGAAATCGCTATCCAATAATCACGGATGATTTCAGCTTTATGCTTCAGGATCGCCGCGTGAGCTTTGATGCTGTTTTTAATGCCATTCATGGTCACCCTGGTGAAGATGGACCATTAGCTGGCTATTTTGATATGTTGGGATTAGCCTATACCAGCTCAGGACAGTTTGCCAGTGCCCTAACTTTTAATAAGGCGGAATGTAATATTCTCCTCGATCGCTATGGCTTTAAGGTGGCGAAGAGCGTTTTTTTGCACGCCGAACCCAATATTAGCGAAGCTGAAATTATTGACAGACTGGGACTCCCCTGCTTTGTAAAGCCCTGCCGTAGTGGTTCCTCCATCGGCGTAAGCAAGGTAAAAACGGCCGCAGAATTAGGTCCGGCCATTGCCAAAGCTAAATCCATCGACACTAAGGTTTTAATTGAAGCCATGGTACCAGGACTAGAATTGGCCTGCGGTGTTAGCGATCATTCCGGTGAAGCTCAAGCCCTGGCGGTAACTCATATTAAACCTGCTGGTGAATTCTTTGATTACGAATCTAAATACAGCGGACAGTCTGAAGAAACCACTCCCGCTCAAATTCCGGCGGAGGTCTACGAAAAAGTAATGCGACAATCAGAGGCGGCCTACCGACTTTTAGAATTAAAAGGTTTGTCGCGGGTAGACTATATCCTAGATGCCAACAATGAGCCCGTACTTATCGAAGTAAATACCGTTCCTGGTTTTAGTGCAGAAAGCCTATTACCGAAGCAAGCCTTATATGCGGGTATTTCCTTGCCAGAGCTCTTCCGCGCCTGCGTAGAAAAAACCCTATCTTAGGATTTATGAAGATTGCAGTATTCCCCGGTTCTTTTGATCCCATCACCCTTGGGCATGTGGATATCGTAAAACGAGCCCTTCCTCTATTTGACAAGATTATTGTGGCGGTTGGCCGAAATGCCAATAAGGCTTATATGTTCCCTGAAGAACAGCGTATCGCTTGGATAAAAGACACCTTTAAGGATGAGTCCAAAATTGAAGTGGGACAATACAGCGGTTTAACAACTCGCTATTGTACCGAAGTTGGCGCGCAATTTATTCTGAGGGGACTGCGCAATCCAGCTGACTTTGAATTCGAAAAGGCAATCGCCCAAACCAATCGAAAATTAAAGAATGACCTGGATACAGTTTTCCTTTTAACGGCCAGCGGATTGTCATCGATTAGCAGCAGCATTGTAAGGGATGTAATTCGTAATCAGGGCGATTACAGCCAATTTGTTCCAGCAGCGGTAAGAGTTCCTAATTAGGAAATATCTTCCTGTAAAGCATCCAGCACCAAGCCTATATTACCGTAGGTGTTTTTACGGTTTTCTAAAATTTGTTGGGGATCACACCAGCTGGCATCCAAAATATCCTCTTCCAATTGGGGTACTAAGAAATCGAAGCCCTTGGCAATGCGCATAGCAAACCAATAGGTGCGCTTCAAGATCAATCGATCATCTAGAGGATAAATATGATAGGTGGTGGGTAAAATGCCGGTGATCTCCGGACGTGGCACCCCTGTTTCTTCTTCAACTTCGCGTAAAGCCGCTAATTCTTTGGGCTCTCCAAACTCGATTTTACCTTTGGGTAAATCCCATTTCCCCAGACGATAGATCATTAATAGATCTTGATCCGGGTTTAAAACCGCGCCTCCGGCAGCTTCAATAATTTTAAAATTCTTTTTAAAACTAGCCCATACCTCCTTTAGGTTTCGAGCAAAGACATAAACTGGTTCTGCGGGGCTTTCGAGCCTTGTGCGTACCAGGTTCATCAGTTGGGCCTCTCCCAGGTAGTCGATTGCCTTTTCGCGGCTTTGATCACCGATAATTAGAAGGGAATCCTTGATGAAAACTTTATACATTTGAGCCATGATTTTAGACCCTCGTACCGCGCATGAGACGGCCGAAAAGCTCATGCAAATTAAGGCAATTAAACTGCAACCCAAAGCCCCTTTTACCTGGGCTAGTGGATGGAAATCTCCTATCTATTGTGATAATCGTATCACCCTGAGTTATCCCGACTTACGGAATTTCTTAAAGACCGCTTTGGCGGATGCTCTTAAGAAATTGTATCCCGATGCCGAGGTAATTGCCGGTGTGGCAACCGGTGCAATCGCCATGGGCGCCTTAGTGGCAGATGAATTAGGACTTCCCTTCGTATATGTTCGCCCGGAGCCTAAAAAGCACGGCCGTCAAAATCAAATTGAAGGAGAATTACCGGCCAATTCCAAAGTGGTGGTAGTTGAGGATTTAATTTCTACCGGCGGCAGTAGCTTAAAAGTGGTGGATGTGTTACGCGAGTCTGGAGCAGAAGTAATGGGTATGTTGGCCTTGTTTACCTATGCCTTCCGTTTGGCGGAAGAGAACTTTGATAAGGCCCAATTAGCTTTACACACCTTAAGCGACTACCCGCACCTTTTGGAAGCCCTGCAACAAAGTGGCGACCTCGATAAAGAAACATTTGAAACCCTCATCAGCTGGCGTGAAGATCCCAGCTCTTGGCAAGCATAATACCATGAGAATAGAATCTAAAGAAGTTCAGATTTCGAAAAGTCCCGCAGAATTTTTCGAACTGATGTCGGATTTAAAGAATATGAAATTAGTAATGCCTGCTTCGGTAGAGCGTTTCGAATCGGATGCCGAAACCTTTGTTTTTGGTTTAAAAGGTATGCCAGACGTTCGTTTGTTGATCGATGAGGTTAATCCTCCAGGATTACTGAAATTTAAAGCAGCAAGCTCTAAATTAGACTTTACTCTAAGTACCATCCTCGAAGAAAACGAAGCTGGCGCCAAGGTGAAATATCTTTTTGAAGGCAATTTTAATCCGATGATGAAAATGATGGTGGAGCGTCCATTAACTCGTTTCATCGAAGATTTAAGTGCCAGTACCGCTGAGCTTTAGTTAAAAGACGAAGCGAACACTTTGATGCTGTAAGGTTTCCTGGCGACCATCTTGCCAGCTAACCTTTAGCTCGCCTCCGGGATTTACTCCTTCACAACGCAAGTGTAATTTTTGGCCATCGCGAAGCACCGGAACCCATTGATCTCTGCCATAGAGAATGGATTCAAATTCGCGATGCTGACCTTGGTATTGCCCAAATCGCAATTGCTGATAGCGATTATCCAGGTGAACAGCCAATTTTTCAAATACATCCTGAACCTCTAATTCTTGCCCGATAATCGTACTGAGGCTGGTGGCCAGAGGATGTGGAAACTTCTTTTGTCGCACATTAATGCCAATTCCCACAATGCAGTTTTCCATCCGGGATCCCCGCAGTGAAGATTCGGCTAAGACTCCAGCTATTTTCTGTTCTCCATAGAACCAATCATTTGGCCATTTGATATAAGAATCAAAGCCAAGCTCCAATCCCAGATCATGCAAGGCAAGACAAACTGACATAGTTAAGCGATAAGATTCGGAGGCTGACAGAAAAACCGGACGTAGCAACAGGCTCATTAACAAGTTTTGACCGGGCTCAGAATCCCATTGCTTGCCATATTGTCCCCGGCCCGAAGTTTGGTAATCGCTAAGGAGGCAAAAACCCTCAGGTAGCTCTTGCTCTTGATTTAGTTCTTTGACTGCGGTATTGGTGCTAGTCACTTCAGGGAGAATTTTATAATCTCTGCCCACCAATTCTGTATTCATAAGGCTAATTTCGATAATAGCTAAGGCACCTTAACGACAATGCTTAATTTTGCCCTTCAAATTAAATGGATTTAATGTCGCAAACGAACTTTTCGAATCTGGTTGACGAAATTGTAGAAGGAATGGATGATCTGAAAGCATCCAACATTACCATTCTCGATCTTCGAAATATTGAAAACTCTATCTGCTCCTTTTTCGTTATTGGAGAAGGAAACTCAAATACTCAAGTCAAAGCAATCAGTAATTCGGTTGAAAAAAGAGTGCGCGAGAATCTGAAGGATAAACCCTGGCATGTTGAAGGATTAGAAAACGCGGAGTGGGTATTAATGGATTACGTTGACACAGTAGTTCATATCTTCCAGCCCGAGACTCGCAAATTTTATGATTTAGAGAGCCTCTGGGGTGATGCTGAGCTTCATCATTTTGAAGCGAAGAAATAAGACTTAAGACAGAAATGGAAAACGAAAAAGATAACAAGGAACAACTGCGGAAACTGAAAGAACAGTTCTCGCGTAATTCCGGAGAAAAACCCAATGGCAATAATAAAGGCGGCCCCGGTGGGGATCCTCGTCGCCGGTTCAATATTTATTGGATCTATGCTATTATCGCCCTTTTCCTAATCGCCCTGCAACTCTTACACTCTGTAGGAAGCGATCAAAAGCAAATCAATTTTGATGATTTCACCGCCATGATCGAACGCGGTGATGTGAATAAGGTGAAAATCATCAATGAAAAGATTGTTCAGGTATACCTAACTAAGGATGCACTGGATTCTGGCCTGGAAGAATACAAAGGCCTGAAGGACAACCCTATGGGTCCTGGTGTAGATGGTCCTCATTTTAGCTTTGAGATGCCTTATGAGGCTTACAAAGAAAATATGAGCTACTTCTATGAGCAGCATCCTGAACTAAAAGGCAAACGTATCACTCCTCATTTCGAGGAAGTGAAAGACTATTTCGGTGGTACCTTATCCTATCTAATTCCCTTTATTCTCTTAATCGGAATCTGGATCTTCATTATGCGCCGTATGAGCGGTGGTGGCGGTGGCCCCGGAGCGCAAATCTTCAACATCGGTAAATCCAAAGCTCAGCTCTTTGATCAAAACACCAATGTTAAGATCACCTTTAAAAATGTGGCTGGTTTGGAAGGCGCCAAAGAAGAGGTACAAGAAATTGTAAGCTTCTTGAAAGATCCCGATCGTTATACTTCCTTAGGAGGTAAAATCCCCAAAGGTGCTTTATTAGTAGGCCCTCCTGGAACTGGTAAAACCTTATTAGCCAAAGCGGTTGCAGGCGAAGCTAAGGTTCCTTTCTTCTCCCTTTCAGGATCCGACTTCGTGGAGATGTTTGTGGGTGTTGGAGCTTCTCGGGTTCGTGACCTCTTTAAGCAAGCCAAGGAAAAATCTCCTTCCATCATTTTCATTGATGAGATTGATGCCATTGGTAGAGCCCGTGGTAAAAATGCCCTTTCGGGCGGAAACGACGAAAGAGAAAATACCCTTAACCAGCTTTTAACTGAGATGGACGGTTTCGGCACCAATGAACATGTTATTGTTTTAGCCGCTACCAACCGTGCTGATATTTTGGATAAAGCCCTATTAAGAGCCGGTCGCTTTGATCGTCAGATTTTCGTGGATCTTCCCGAATTGAACGAGCGCAAAGAAATCTTTAAGGTACACCTGGCTCCTTTGAAATTAGCTCCCAAAGTGGATTCTGATTTCTTGGCCCGTCAAACTCCAGGGTTTAGCGGCGCTGATATTGCCAATGTTTGTAATGAAGCCGCCCTTATCGCCGCTCGTAAAGACAAAAAAGCGATTGATCAGCAAGACTTCCTGGATGCGGTTGACCGTATCATTGGTGGCTTGGAGAAGAAAAGCAAAATCATTTCTCATGAAGAGAAAAAGATCATCGCCCATCATGAAGCAGGTCACGCTACCGTAAGTTGGTTATTGGAACATGCCCATCCTCTGGTAAAGGTTACCATTGTTCCCCGTGGTCGCTCCTTAGGCGCAGCTTGGTATTTACCAGAAGAAAGACAGCTTACCAATACCGATCAGATTTTGGATGAGATGTGTGCAGCCCTTGGAGGAAGAGCCGCTGAAGAAATCATTTTCGGAAAAATCTCTACTGGTGCTCTTAGCGATTTGGAGAAAGTAACCAAGCAAGCTAGAGCGATGGTTACCATTTACGGATTGAATGCCAAGCTTGGAAACATCACGTATTACGATTCTCAGAATGGTAATGAAATGGGATTCACCAAGCCTTATAGCGAGCGTACTGCTCAAATTATTGATGAAGAAATCAGTAAGATTATTGAAAATCAATATTTAAGAGCAAAAGAGCTATTAACAGACAATCAGGAAAAACTTATCGAGTTAGCTGAATTGTTACTCGAAAAAGAAGTTATTTTTAAGGAAAATTTAGAGGAGATCTTTGGCAAACGGAGATGGAAGAGCAGAGATGAAGTGCTGCATGAAGAAAACCATCCTGAAGAAGAATTAAACAAAGACCCTGAAGCTTCTACCGAAGAAGCGGAAAGTACTGATCTCCCGGCTTAAAAATTATATGGCGGAGCAAAAATCAAAAAAAGGCTTGCTCGGTCGTTTCATGGATATCTTATCCGGAAGACCAACAGAAAATTCCCAGACTGAAGAGCTGGACAAGCCTGTTATTGAATTCTCCGCCGAAGAGTCGGATCCCACAGATTTAGGATTTGTAAAGAAATTTACCGCTTCGGGCGGTAAGTTTCTTTATTGTGAAGATGAAGGGGAAGCCTTTCATTTTTTACGTCAGATAATGGATGAATCCGGATTGGGTCAGGTCTATTGCACCGACCCCAATTTGATATCCATCCTGCGCAAAGCAGAGGTTAATGTTCATGAGAATGACTGGACCAATAGCGATGCTTTTTGCACCTCTTGCGAATATTTAGTGAGCTTTAATGGTGGGATAATGATCTCAGCCAATCAGCTTCACGGCAAGAAATTAGAAGACCTGCCCGAAACCTTTATTACCATCGGACGTACCAGTCAGATCACAGATAATCTTCGTTCTGCCCTGGCAGGCATTAGAGTTCGTTATAAGAACAATTTACCCTCACAGATTACTACGATAAAAGGACCCAAAAAGGTCGAGAACCTGGAAGAAAACGACCAGGGGAAAATTTGTAATAAGGAGATTTACCTGCTACTCCTGGAAGATCAGCTTTAAATGAACAACCTTATTACCCGAAGCTTAAGTGGGATTGTCTACGTTCTGCTCATTTTGATGAGTACCTTCTACATTCCTCAAGGTTCCTTTTTATTAGCAGGTATTCTGGGTAGCCTCGCCTTAATCGAATGGCACAATTTTAAACCGGAAGCCCATAAGCGTGGACATTCCGTTTTCTCGGTCCTTATCCTCTTAATGAGCCTAGCTTATTTCAGCCCCGAAATAAGTGCTATTTCCAAAGCAGCCATGGCCTTAATAAGCTTGGTTTTGATTCTGATGATGGTCTTGCAAAACATTTTTGTAGAGAACTCTCAAAAGGCTCTGGATAGCTTGTTCCGTAATGTATTTGGCCTTTTCTATATAGTACCTGCCCTTTTGAGCTTGGCCTTCCTTGGGGAGCATAGCTGGGTGTTGGCCGGCGTATTCATTATGATTTGGTGCTTCGACTCCTTTGCCTATTTGGTGGGTAAATATTTAGGCTCTCATAAATTAATGCCGCGTATCTCTCCCAATAAAACCTGGGAAGGTTTCATTGGTGGCTCCCTCTTTTCAGCTTTGGCAGCGGCGCTACTTTGGAACTATTCCGGTGTAGAATTCCTAAAACTTTGGCATTGGCTCAGCTTGTCCTTTCTGGTGGTATTGAGTGCTACCTTTGGTGATCTTTTTGAATCAGCGCTGAAACGCAAGCATAATCTGAAAGACAGCGGAAAAATGATGCCTGGCCATGGAGGAATTTTAGATCGAATTGACAGTTTGCTCTTTGCCATGCCCGTGACCTTCTTATTTTTGAATTTAATAGCCACCAACAAACTATGATACGCATCCACCACGAAGGATTTCGAATCCTCCTCCAAACTCTGGTCATTTTAGGTCTGATCAACTTTTTGGTGATCTGGTTAAGTGATATGGAGTGGTTGGAAAATAGCGTACTCTTTTTAAGCCTGGTGGTATATATCCTGGTACTGCAATTCTTCCGCAATCCGAAGCGCTTTCCTCCTCAAGGTGATGATATTGTTATTGCTCCTGCCGATGGAAAGATTGTAGCCATCGAGGAAATCGAAGAACCTGAATACTTCAAAAAGAAAATGCTGCAGATCAGCATTTTCATGTCGCCCTTAAACGTTCATGTGAATCGCTATCCGGTTCCAGGAACGGTTAAATACTCTCAATACCATGCCGGAGCCTATTTGGTGGCTTGGCACCCAAAATCCAGTACCTTAAATGAGCGTACAGCAGTGGTGGTAGAAAACCCTTCCGGTGTTGAGGTAATGCACAAACAAATTGCCGGAGCGGTAGCCCGACGAATTATTAATTATGCCAAAGTGGGTTCCAAGGCCATTCAAGGGGCCGACTGTGGTTTTATTCGCTTTGGATCAAGGGTAGATATCGTTCTGCCATTGGATGCCAACATTTTAGTTAAAGTTGGTGATAAAGCCCGCGGCGGAGAACAAATTTTAGCTGAATTAAAGTGATGATAGTCATGCACAGCGATCTGGACATAGAATTTGAGAAGTATGTGAAAATTGGCAATGATATGCCGCCTCAGGCTGCAGACGATATGCTAATAGCATATGCTTTTTACAAACAGGCTACTGTAGGAGATGTGCAAGGAGATCGACCAACTGAATCCAGTAATGTGGTGCAAACCT
Source organism: Croceimicrobium hydrocarbonivorans (assembly GCF_014524565.1). Taxonomy (NCBI): domain Bacteria; kingdom Pseudomonadati; phylum Bacteroidota; class Flavobacteriia; order Flavobacteriales; family Owenweeksiaceae; genus Croceimicrobium; species Croceimicrobium hydrocarbonivorans. The sequence goes on from NZ_CP060139.1 coordinate 790,569, forward strand.
TTAAATTCGATGCTTGGCGTCGATTGGAAGGCATGCCCATGGAAGAAGCCAAGAAGCGCTACATCCAAACCATTATTGAACTAGAAGCTCGACTTAAAAAACCAAAGGCTTAGGCCTGTCGTTCTTTAGCCCAGCCCAGGGCCAGATTCAATTGCTCCTCCATGCCGAGGTTTGTATTGTCTAAAACCAAGGCATCTTCGGTTTGGATAAGAGGCGAATCTTCTCGATGCGTATCCAGATAATCCCGCTCTTCCAGGTTTTTAGCTACTTCCTCTAAAGTCATTTCCATGCCTTTGCTCTGCAGTTCAGCAAAGCGCCTTTGAGCTCTTACCTTAGGATCGGCCGTCATAAAGATCTTTAACTCCGCATCTGGCATTACCACCGATGCAATATCCCGACCATCCATCACTACAGATCCTGCCTCAGCAATAGCTTGCTGTTGCTTTACCAAAAAGCGACGAACCTCTGAAATCTGAGCCACTATACTCACCTTGGAAGCTACTTCTGCTCCGCGAATTTCCCTTTCAACTGCCCTTCCATTTACATGGATCACCGGCTTGCCTTCGCTTTCGCTGAATTGGAAATCCAGATTCAATCGCGATAATGAGGTAATAAGCTTTGCCTTATCCAAGCTTCCAGATTGGAAATAGCCCTGCTCCAATGCCCAATATGTTACGGCTCGGTACATGGCTCCGGTATCGATATAGCGAAAATTTAAGGCTGCGGCCAATTGACGGGCCATGGTACTTTTACCGGTAGACGAATAACCGTCTACTGCAATTCTAATCCCCTTCATTTTTCTTTTTTCGGAACTCGTCTAAACTAGTTCGGAGGGTAAGTTGATTGGCACCACCAGCGATGTGGTACATATTACGACTGTAATGCAGATAGAATTTGGAGATTCGGATCCCGCCCCCAACTGAAAATCCGGCTACCGTTCTGCGGCTATCCAAATTCAGTTCTTGTCGACGACGGAAACTATATCCAAATTGGAGGTTAAAAGATTCTGAAGGAGCAAATTCTGCCCCAATCACCACATGGCGTAAGAGGTTATTCCAAATCGATGGGAAATTCTCTTCCACCTCCCCAGTAAATTGATTTACCGTAAATGCAGTAGGATCGGTATAGCGTAAATCAAAAGATTCTAAATGCTCCAGGGTAATCTGCCAGCGCAAGGGCATATGTTCAAAACGATTGGAAAAACCTAATTGCAATTCGAAGGGTAAGTCCTCTTTTACGTCGGCATAGGGATTTAGCTGAAAACCGGCATTTTTCATCACCAAAGCCACGGCAATTCTACGTTTTGGAATTTGGTAGGTTACCCCGGCATCCCAAGCCAAACCCCAAGAACTCCAAGTATCATACACAGAGTTAATCACCTTCATGGTAGCCCCAAATGACCAGGTAGAATCCAAGCGATAGGAATATCCAATATTCACCGCCATATCGTTACCAGTGAAGGTTCCTTGGCGAATCCCAATTACATTGGCGCGATCGAATTCGCCATAATCGAAATACTGTAATTGCAGAAAAAATGTACCTACACTATCAAAATTCTGAGCATAGGCAATATCTGCAAAACGAATATCTGCTACATAATCAACAAAGGAACTGGTGATCTGACCACTCATCTCCTTGCGTAAGAGGGATGGATTATAGAGGGCAAAGTTGAGATCCTCCACCGTATTGGCGATGGCATTACTCCCCTGACCAGCAACTCTGGCAGAGGCGATATTATTTAAAAACTGATAAGTAGTACGGCCTCCCAACTGAGCTTGGGCAAAAAGGGGTACCAGGCAGAGGAATATGAACAGTTTTCTCATAAAGGGCGAAAGTTATGAAAAGAACGTCGATGGCGGAGCTTTATTTGCTGCAATAAAAAAACCCGAAGCTAAGCTCCGGGTTCCAATCTATATTAAAATGCTTAAGACTTGGTTCCAAAACCAATAGCCTTGTTTTCCGCTTTCAGATTTTTAGCGTTCTCCACCAATTTATCCGAAAGGGCAATGTCTATTACTTCCATCATTCGCTCAACATAGTGGAAAGTTAATCCTTCCAGATAGTCTTCACGAATTTCTTTGATATCCTTCTCATTGCGCTTGGACAAAATGATCTCCTTGATATCCGCCCGTTTTGCAGCGAGGATTTTCTCTTTAATTCCGCCAACCGGTAACACTTCCCCACGAAGGGTAATTTCACCAGTCATGGCCAATCGAGGTTTCACTTCCCTTTGAGAAAAGAGTGAGGCCAATGAAGTTAGGATGCTAATCCCCGCCGAAGGTCCATCTTTTGGAACGGCACCTTCCGGGAAGTGGATATGCACATCGTATTGATCAAAGAGTCGATAATCTACCCCAAATTCATCGGAATGCGCTTTTAAATAAGCCATCGCAATAGAGGCCGATTCTTTCATCACATCCCCCAGATTACCGGTAATACTCAATCTTCCACGACCTCTGGCAATGGAGGATTCGATATAAAGAATATCACCGCCAACGGGAGTCCAGGCTAAGCCTGTAACCAATCCGGCAATCGATCGATCTTCATAGCGATCCTTGGAAAAACGCTCTGAGCCTAATATCTCGGGCACATCTTTAAGGGCTGGTTTAATGTGGTACTCTTGCTCCATGGCGATGCTCTTGGCTGCATATCGAACCATTTTAGCAATCACCTTATCTAAACCACGCACCCCCGATTCACGGGTATAGTGTTCAATTACATACTCAAGAACTTTTTTGCTCAAGCTCAAATGCGTCTTATCTAAACCATGCTCTTTAAGCTGCTTAGGCAGAAGGTGTTTAGCGGCAATTTGTACTTTCTCCTCTACAGTGTAGCCGTTAATTTCAATGATCTCCATCCGGTCCCTTAAGGCTGGGTGAATGGCGCCTAAATTATTGGCTGTGGCGATAAAGAGGACCTTGCTCAGATCATATCCTACCTCCAGGTAATTATCGTAAAAGCTGCTATTTTGCTCAGGATCTAAAACCTCTAACATGGCAGAAGCTGGATCACCATGACCCCTTCCGCTAGAAAGCTTATCAATCTCATCCAGCACAAATACCGGATTACTGGCTTCAGCTTTCTTAATATTTTGCATCAAACGCCCGGGCATGGCGCCGATATAGGTTTTACGGTGACCTCGAATTTCCGCCTCATCACCTAAACCACCTAAAGACATGCGGATATAAGATCGGCCTAAAGCCTCCGCTACACTTTTACCTAAGCTGGTTTTACCCACTCCGGGAGGTCCATATAAACAAAGGATAGGCGCTTTCATATCGCCCTTCAATTTCAATACGGCTAGGTATTCTAGTAAGCGCTCTTTTACCTTTTCCAAACCATAATGATCTCGGTTTAGGATGCGCTCTGCACGTTTGAGGTTGAAGTTATCCTTGGAAGTTTCATTCCAGGGAAGATCCAGCATAAACTCCAAATAGTTCCGCTGAATACTGAATTCAGGTACCTGAGGATTTACCCTTTGAAGCTTGCCAAGTTCTTTTTCGAAAAGCTCCTTAATTTTTTCAGGCCAATCTTTCTTGCGGCCTTTAGCTCGCATTTCTTCAATTTCCGTCTCAGTGCTGCTACCGCCTAATTCTTCCTGAATCTGACGCAATTGCTGTTGCAGGAAATACTCCCTTTGTTGCTTATCAAAATCCAAACGAACCTTGTCCTGAATCTCGTTCTTCATTTCCAGCATCTGAGCTTCCAGATTCAGCAATTTCAGCACTTCCGTGGCGCGATCCCCAAGGTCATCAACTTCCAAAAGGTGTTGCTTCTTATCCACTTCCGCATTCATATTATTACTCACGAAATTGAGTAAGAAGGTATCGCTATCGATACTGCGAATGGTTAGAGCTGCCTCATTCGGGATTTCTTGAGACTTATCAATGATATCAAGTGCCACATCTTTAATGGACTCCATCATCAATTTAAACTGACCATCATCCGGGGCCGGCATGCGCTCATCAGACTTGTGCACCCGAGCGTAAATATGAGGCTCCGTGCGATTAAAGTCTTCTATGACAAATCGTCTTAAGCCTTGTAAAATAACCGCGGTATGTCCATTGGGTAATTTGAACTGGCGAATAACTTTAGCCACCGTTCCTACCCGGTACAAATCTTCGGTTCCTGGCTCCTCAGTATCGCCATTCTTCTGGCTTACTACCCCTAAGAGGCCCTGATTTTTACTTACCTGATTTAGGAGGCTAATCGATTTATCGCGGCCGGCAGTAATTGGGATTACCACCCCTGGAAAAAGAACGGTATTTCGAAGGGGTAAAATGGGCAGTTCCTCTGGTAAATCTTGATTCTTAAGAGACTCTTCGTCTTCTTTGCTCATCAAAGGGATATACTCCCCTTCTTCGCGCATCACACCAAAATGAAACTGGTCAATATCTTTAAAGTCGGTAAAACTCATTCAATAGCAAATTTGATCGCCTCGATGGAGGCAACATCTAAAAAGTCAATCCTTATGCCAAAGGAAGATTAGCCGCGGGAAGTAGCCGTTTTGTCAAAAACTACCTGCAAAATGTCACGCTCCACCGAATCTAATTCTATCGATCGACGCTCCATTACTAGGGCAGCGGTTTTCATGGCTTTATCAAAGCGGTATTCCATAAAACCACCGGAACCACCCCAGCTGTAAGAAGGAATAAAATTACGAGGGAATCCACCACCATAGATATTGGCACTAACGCCCACCACGGTACCGGTATTAAACATGGTATTGATACCACATTTAGAATGATCACCCATGATAAGGCCGCAAAACTGCAAGCCTGTGGGCGCGAATCTACCGGCCACATAATCCCAAATTTTCACCTCCTCGTAATTATTCTTGAGGTTCGAATTATTGCTGTCGGCACCAATATTACACCACTCTCCTAAAACGGAATTCCCCAAAAAGCCATCATGACCCTTGTTTGAATATCCGATGATCACCGAGTTATTTACCTCGCCTCCAACTTTACTATGTGGGCCAACCGTAGTTGCACCGTAAATCTTAGTCGCCAATTTCAAAGTAGCGTGCTCACAGAGGGCCAGTCCACCGCGAATTACCGAGCCTTCCATTATTTCGGAATCTTTCCCCAAATAGATTGGACCGCTGGTACTATTTAAAACTGCTGCTTCCACCTTGGCTCCTTCTTCTAAAAAAATCCGTTCACCAATTAAGGTATTGGTTTTCGAAATAGGGGCAGATTGACGACCGGCTGTAATCAATGCAAAGTCCTTTTCTAATTCCGCTGCATTATTGGAAAATAGGTGATAAGGACGGGAGATATAGTTGAAGCTGCCTTCATAATCCAATACCTCAGTGTCTTGCTCAGCTTCCTCCATCAAGGCTTCACGGGTACGAGTAGCGATGAGAATATCCCCTTGCATTAGACTTTCATTTTCTTCGAGAGCTAATACTGCTTCCACCAAATCTGCATCTGGGCAAACGGCAGGATTAATAAATAGATCCTCACCTTCCTCCCGCAAGGGAAACTTGGTACTCAAATAATCTTCGGTGAGGTAAGAATAAGTATTCGACTCATCCAAACGCTTTAACCACTTTTCTTCTAAGGTCAATATTCCACAACGCAGTTTTGCAGTGGGACGAGTAAAAGTGAGGGGTAATAAATGATCGCGTTGGCTATCGTCGAAGAAGATGATATTCATGGTTGGAAAATTAGAGCTGCAAGATAATTGAGGTCCACAAAAAAACCCCTTCTCCAAGCGGAAAAGGGGTTTAAAATATGATTAAGAAAAATCTTATTTCTTGTTGCGGTTGGCGTAACGGTTGCGGAATTTATCCACACGTCCAGCGGTATCAACCAATTTCACTTTACCAGTGTAGAATGGGTGAGAAGCCGCAGAAATTTCCATTTTGATTAATGGATACTCAACACCATCTACTTCGATAGTATCGCGGGTATCTGCACAAGAGCGGGTAATAAAGTAATCTTCGGTACCCATGTCCTTAAATACACAAGGACGGTAGTTTTCGGGATGAATTTCTTTTTGCATAACTAATTTTATAGTGGTTAGGATTTTGCCCAAGCCAAAAAAGGACTGCAAAGCTAGTTAAAGTTCAAGAAGTGAACAAGCCTTTTATTTGGAAAAAATTGAAGATCAGTCCCTCAAGCGATTTCAAAGATAGGAAGTACTTTTGAAGCCTTCGAATCGTTACTAGCACATGCTAAAGAAAATTTTACTCTTCTTAGGTTTAGTCTTGATATTCTTCGCCTCCTGTCGCAAGGAAGACGCGATTGTCACTGCATCTACCGAGCTGCGTTTTTCTACCGACACCGTTTATTTAGATACGGTTTTTGAGACCATCGGCTCCAGCACCTACGAACTGAAGGTGTATAATGACAGCAAGGAATCTATTTCCATTCCCCGCATTCGCCTGGCAGATCCGGCCAGCCCCTATCGCTTAAACATTAATGGCACAGCCACTAATCAGCTGGATAATGTGGAAATTTTACCAGAAGACAGTATTTACATTTTTGTCGAAGTCAATGCCGGTGAAGTTCAAAATCAACCAGACATTGTGGTTGAAGATCAAATTCTCTTTGAGTTAAAAGGACTCTCTCAATCGGTTGAGCTGGTCACCCTGGCAAAGCAAGCCATATTCCATTTCCCCAATCGTTTTATCGTGATTGGCAGTGGACCGGGCGCGGTAGTGATCCCCTATTCGGTTATTAATTGCAATGAAAGCTGGGACGCGAGCTTACCTCATGTGGTGTATGGATATGCCGTTGTGGACAGTGGCTGCACCCTTACTATGGACCCGGGACTCGATGTTCACTTCCACAATAACAGCGGCCTTTGGGTATTTAATGAAGGTCAATTGATAGTTGCCCCCGGCAGTCAGCCTGGCCAGGGCGATTCAGTAACCTTTAGCAGTGATCGACTCGAGCCTTTCTACGAAGATGTTCCCGGCCAATGGGGTGGCGCATTGGGAGGTCTTTACATCGGTCAAGGCGGAAAAGCCAATATTAATAATCTGGTACTCAAGAACGCGGTAAATGGTCTACGAACCGATAGTGCTGTTTATTCTGATCAGCTTATCATCCGCAATTCCTATATTTTAAATTCTTCGCGAACAGCATTTTATGCTGGATATAGCAGTGTTGATGCTCAAAATTTGGTGATCGCCAATCAAGGTTTGTATGGCTTTTATGCCTTTGGAGGGAATTATGAATTCCGCCATTGCACCTTTGCGAATTTCTGGAATCAATCTACCCGACAAGAAGCCTGTGTGCAGCTTACTAATTTCCTGGAATATCAAGATGAAACGGGAGCGATTCGCCGGGTAGTGCGTGATTTAGGTAATGCCTATTTCGGGAATTGTGTGATTGACGGGAACAATGAACAAGAGCTTACTTTAGCTCAAGATGAAGCTGCGCTTTTTAATTTCAGCTTTAATGATGTAATGCTGAAGCTGGATAATGATCCTGAAGATCGAGGCTTCTCCATTAATGATCCTGGCTTTAATTCCGTTTATGTTAACCTGGTAAGTGATTTTGTGAACCGCCAGGAAAACATATACCAGTTAGACAGCCTGTCGCAATTAATTGACCAAGGCAATACCAATGATGGTTTTGTGGTTCCCACTGATATTCTGGGTGAAATTCGAAATTTCAATGGCCTACCCGATCTGGGTGCCTTCGAAAGACAGTACTAGAAAATAGCGTAGGAATACGAAAAGAGCATGCCCCAATAGGTATCATTGGTGCTGATTACGCCTTCCTTGGTTTCCAAGAAACCATCCATGGTATCACCACCGCTATTGGAAAAACGCAGCTCAAAAGTGAGGATACTTTGATAAGCCAAACGATACTTGGCTCCTAAGCCATAGAAATAACTAAAGCCCGAATAGGCATTGGTTTCCACATCAATATCCTCGGGAATTAACTTATTAAAACTAAGCTCAGGATTCCAACCGGTAACCCCTACTCCACCTTTAATAAAAACCGTCCACTTATCTTCCAAGTGGTATTTGCCAAAGCGGATGAAGTGAATCTCAGTAAAGGCATTGCTATTTAATAAGCTGGTGCGAACGGATAAACCACGATTGAAGTTATTATGGTTTTGATCAGCAGCCTTAAGGTTGGCATAATTTACATCAAAGCCAATTCCGAACCAATCATTCACATGGTACTTAGCAAACACTGAAATGGAAGGAGCCATTTCAGCCAGAACCGCATTTACATTGGAGGAATTCGCAATTTCATTGCTCATATTCATGGTTCCCAATCCACCACCAAATTCATAGTATTTGGTACGCTTGGTTTGAGCATTGGAGTTAAAGCTTAAACCGAGGGCTAAGCAGAGAATTCCGAATCGAATGCAGTTCTTCATTTTTGATCTCTTAAAAACACCAGTTTTTGTGGCTCAGAGCGGCTGGCGTCGAAATAGTATCCCGCTAAGTTAAAATCTTTTAGGTCTCGCCAATCACTGATGCGATGTTGCACGATAAAATTTGCCATTAAGCCCCTAGCTTTTTTCGCAAAAAAGGATAACACTTTATACTCTCCTTTCGAATAATCGAGGAAGTCTACATCAATCATGGGGTTCTTCAGTTCCAATTGTTTAACTACCTGAGCATACTCCTTACTGGCCAGATTTACAATGGTTTCATCCTCCGCTAAATTCTGCGCAAAAAAATCTTTCAACACAGGCTCCCAATGGGCGTATAAATTTGGCTTACGCCCGATGGGTAATGCCGTCCCCATTTCTAATCGGTAAGGTTGAATTAGGGTATCAGGCCGCAATATGCCGTACCAGCCTGACAAAATCCAGAGGACTTCCCGGGCAAAATCCATATCAGGTTCCGACCAATTCCAGGCTTCCAATCCCAAGTACACATCACCTTTAAAGGCTAGTACCGCCTGACGAGCTTGCGCATTACTTTCAATCGTCCAATCCAAATTCCTTTGACGATTCACTTTTGCCAGGTCTTTGCTGATTTTTTGCAGAGCCATCAATTTAGGAACGCTGAGTTTGGCCATTTTATTCCCAACTTTTTGGGAGGCATCCGGAAAATAGGGTTCCACACCGGAGCCAATTTTCTGCTCAGAATTAAAGTCTAAGGTCTTGGCGGGAGAAAGCAATGTTTTCATGGCTCAAATATAATTCGGCAAAAATATTTGCTTGGTGATTTCAGTGGGAATGGCACAAAAAAAGGCGTGATGTTTAAACATCACGCCTTCTTGTGTTTTGTCTTTATTCTTAGCGTTCTACATGCAAGTTACGCTCGTCTACTGACCAAGAGCGAATATTGCTTACTCGGTTATCAAGGTAATTCACCTCATACAATGTATTGCGATCTTGAGACCACACAAACCAAACGCCTTCTTTCTTGCCATCTACATAAGTAGCTTCAATCCGAACTTGTCCATCACGTGTATATTCGGTCCATTGACCATGTGATTTACCATCTTTAAAGAAGCCCACTTCTTTCACTATATCAGTCCCATCAAAGTACTTTGTTACTTTGACTTGCTTTCCAACGCGCTCGTAAGTGGGGCTCTGAGCATATGCTGTAGCCGCCATCATAAAGCCTATCACCAAAATTCCGATTAACTTTTTCATGACTACAGTTTTTTTAAGGTTTCAACCCTACAAAGATACAAAATATATTTACACTGAGTTAACATTGGGTTAACATAAAACATCGCAAATAGTCATTTGCAGCTGATTTTCAGTCACTTAAATTGTTAAGCTCAGGTAAATTTAATGTTAACCAAGGCCGGCAAGAGGTCCTAAAACAAAAAAAGGCCGGCATAAAAGCCGACCTTTTTAATTCTATATAAGACTAAACTAGTCCTTTGCCAGGAAAGGATAGCCATAGTGCTCAGGTGTAAGCAAGGTTTCCTTAATCAATCGAGGGCTTACCCAACGATATAAGTTTTGCTTAGAACCTGCCTTATCATTAGTACCAGAAGCTCGAGCACCACCAAAAGGTTGCTGTCCTACTACGGCTCCTGTAGGCTTATCATTAATATAGAAGTTACCTGCCGCATTTCTCAGAGCACGCTCTCCTACTTCCAGAGCATAGCGATCTTCTGAGAATAAAGCACCGGTAAGGGCATAGGGAGAAGTTTCGTCAACCAATTTCAGGGTTTCCTCGTACTGATCTTCCGGGTATACATAAATTGTAAGTACCGGTCCGAATAACTCCTCTTCCATAGTAACATACTTCGGATCACTAGCTACGATAACCGTAGGCTCAATGAAATAACCTTTCGATTTATCGTAATTACCACCGGCTATAATTTCAGCGTTAGAATCAGCTTTCGCCTGATCGATATACTTGGCCAACTTATCAAAGGCTCCCTCATGAATAACCGCAGTAATGAAGTTTTCAAAATCACGAGGACTCCCCATATTAAGTTCAGCCATGGTATTCACCAAGCCTGTTTTAACCGCTTGCCAAAGATTAGAAGGAATATAGGCCCGTGAAGCGGCACTACATTTTTGCCCTTGGAATTCAAAAGCACCACGAATCAAAGCAGTAACTACCTGCTGAACTTTAGCGGTGCGGTGCACCATCACAAAGTCCTTACCACCGGTTTCCCCAACGATACGAGGATAGGTGCGGTACTTAGTGATATTATTCCCGATAGTTTTCCAAATGTTCTGGAATACGGTAGTAGATCCAGTATAATGCAATCCGGCAAAATCAGGATGGCCAAATACGATATCAGCCGTTTCCTGAGGATCGGTAATAATCATATTAATCACTCCAGGAGGAATACCTGCTTCCTCAAATATCTCCATTAAGAGATGAGCGGAATAAAGCTGACTTAAAGAGGGTTTCCAAACTACAGTATTCCCCATCATCGCCATGCTGGTAGGCAAATTACCGGCAATTGCGGTAAAGTTGAACGGAGTAATGGCGAAGGTGAATCCCTCCAATGGACGGTAATCCACACGGTTCCATAATCCCGAATGTGAGTGGGTATAAGGTTGCTCTGCATAAATCTCAGTCGCATACTGCACATTGAAACGCAGGAAGTCTGCCAACTCACAAGCGGAATCAATCTCGGCCTGGAAAATGGTTTTCGACTGCTGAATCATGGTAGCAGCATTAATTCGGGCGCGGTAAGGACCGGCTACCAAATCAGCGGCTTTTAAGAAAATGGCGGAGCGATTGGCCCAAGACATATTTTCCCAAGCTTCTTTAGCATCCAAGGAAGCCTGAATAGCTTCGTGCACATGCTTAGCTTCTCCGAAATGAAAAGAACCTACATTATGTTGATGATCATGTGGAGGTAAAACCCGCATGGTTTTGCCGGTTTCGATACGCTTACCATTAATAACCATAGGGATATTAAGGGTTTCATTCCACATTTTATCGTAAGCTGCTTGTACTTCTGCACGCTCAGCAGAGCCGGGGGCATATCCTTGAATCGGCTCGTTGATGGCCTGAGGCACGTGATAAAAGCCTTTTTCCATTTTACTGTTTTTAAGAGGTTAAAAAAGGTTCCCAAAGGTACACCTTATGCTTGGGCTAAAAAAAGAGAAGGGTCACCTAAAGCGCTCGCTGCTATTTACATGAATGGCAGCTCATGTCGACCTAAATTGATAGTCAATCCAACATTTACAAAACTGATCCCATAGCCGATCTCTCCAAAGACACCAAACTTATTATCAAAGAGATAACGACCGCCAACAAATCCGGCCAAACGGCTTTCATTAACTCCAAATGCAGTGATATTTCCAAATACAGGCAGGGTACCTTCTATAATTCTGGATGAAGTAAAAGTGTAGCCGAAAAAAGCCCCTCCATAAACATCAAAATTATCCGTCAACTCCAAATTATAGGAACCGCGTACTCCGAGGATTACCAGGTTATTATTCCAGATCAGCCCCCAAGCAGGGTCCTCCACTCTGGCGCTGGTATATCCAGCATAAATACCGCCTAATATATTTTCGGTAATAGCGTACTCGCCCATTATACTTACCGGAGGAATTAAGGAAGTTCCCGTTACTTGGGCTCCAATTCCAAATCCTGCTGAACCCAGCATTTCGCCGGTTTTGAATTGAGCTTTTGCAAAGCTTCCGCAAAGCATCATGGCTATAAAGGCTAGCCAAATTTGTTTTTTATACATGGTTGATTTTTAAATGAGAGCCCGAATTTATTTCATTTAACTGAAACAGGCAGCTCATCTTTAGGCTTGCGGGCCATTTGATACACCTTAGGAATGGAAGAGCCTTCACTAAAATAGAGCGCACTTAAAAATTGATTGCACCAAGCTCCGGTATCGATATACCAGGCATTCTCATTAGGCTTAAACATGGGCTTGCCCGCACTAATGATATTATGCCCTATCACCTGCAACTTTGCTAATCGTTTTAAGGTCTTGCGATTTTTCAATAATCCATTTAGGTCGGATGGATCAAAGGGATCTAAAGCTGTTTCTGATAATCCGGCATGACTCACAAACAATTGCTCCGACTCCCAATGCAGGGGTAATCGACTGATTTCACGAGCCACCTCACGCGGACTTAATCCAGCCTCCACAAATGCCGTACATAGATTTTGAAAACTGCGAGTTCGAGCATTATGGCGGTAGTTCTCTAAAAACCATTGCTCATGGTTACCGCGAATCAAGATCACCTTTTGGGGATGCAGGGCTTTTAATTTAAGCCAGTATTTAAAAGCCTTAACCGAATGAGGACCTTTATTAATAAGATCTCCCACCAGCACCAAGTTATCCTCCTCCGGTTGCCAGCGCTCCCGGATTAAGGCTTTTAAAGTGTGGTAACAACCATGCACATCACCAAGGATGAGCACTCCCATGGATGAAATTTTAGGAATTCAGCATCACTGGCATCACCAGCATCAGAATATTCTCTCCATCTTCCAAAGCATCTGCCGGAAGGATAATACCGGCACGGTTAGGAGCCGACATTTCGAGGTGAATATTATCCGACTCAAGATTGGTAAGCATCTCTGTAAGGAAACGAGAATTGAAACCAATTTCCATGTCCTCACCTTGATAGTTACAGCTTAAGCGCTCGTGGGCCTTATTTGAAAAATCCACATCTTCCGCCATGATCTGAAGCTCGCTTCCGGCCATTTTAAGGCGTACTTGATGGGTAGTTTTATTAGAGAAAATGGCTACCCTTTTGGCTGAGCTTAAGAACTTACTACGCTCAATCTCCAATACATTGGGGTTTTCCTTAGGAATTACCGCCTCGTAGTTAGGGTATTTACCATCAATTAAGCGGCTGCTTAAAACGATGTTTTCAAACTCAAAGCGAGCATTGGTTTCGTTGTAGTGGATTTTCACCTCATCACCAACACTGGCCAAAGTAGATTTTAAAATGGTAAGCGGTTTACGTGGCATGATAAACTCAGCTGTATGATCAGCTTGAATATCAGTACGACGGTAACGCACTAATTTATGGGCATCAGTGGCTACGAAAGTTAGATTCTCAGAGCTAAACTGGAAGAATACTCCCGACATCACCGGACGTAAATCATCGTTACCCGCAGCAAAGAGAGTCTTATTAATGGCCGTTGCCAAAATTTCGGAAGGAATAGTAGTAGTACTCACATCCTCCATTTCAGGAAGCTGTGGAAATTCATCTCCTTCTACAAAGGCCAAGCTATAACGACCGTAGTCAGAAGAGATCTCAACTGTCATACTAGACTCGTCGGTGGTAAAAGTTACCGGCTGCTCTGGTAAGGCTTTCAAACCATCCAGCAATAAACGAGCTGGCACTGCTGCAACACCGTCTTCATCTCCTTGAACTTCCAAGGTAGACTTAATGGTAGATTCCAAATCAGAAGCCGAGATACTCAATTGAGAACCTTCGAGCTGCAATAAGAAGTTATCGAGGATGGGGAGTGTATTGTTGTTATTGAGCACTCCACCCACAATTTGCAGTTGTTTTAAAAGCGCTCCGCTGGATACGATGAATTTCATAAATCCGCTTTTGTAAAATTTTAAGCCACAAATATAGCCACTTAATGGCCTCTAATCCATGGCTGAAAAATTTTTAGTAATCCCTTTAATCCTGCTCCAGTTCTTCTTTGCTCTTAAGAACATTACGCAGACCATAGTATTGTAAAAGGATCATTCGATTATCATTGATAAAACCGTGTAGGCGATCGGGGTCATAAAAAGACCTAGGATCATCGTAATCAATGGTTTCGGGGGCCGCCTTAATCTTATATCCACTTACCTTATTCACTTTTCCATTGGTGCTGGTAACGGTTAGCCTAAACACTGGCGTAGAGGCCAAGAGGGAGTCACGTCGAGCAAAAATGGGATCGGAAGGAATAATCTCTCCCTCATATTTTAGCTGTGCGCAAGCTGCTAGATACAATTTCCCTTTCAAGGTGGAGAATTTACGATCCACTTCCTGATTTTCCAGCGAAACCATGTAGATACTATCCGGCGAGAACACCCGAATTTTAAAACTAGCCTCTAGGGAATCCGGATAAATCATTTCTACCTCTTTAATATTAGCGGCATTTATGCGTACGGCATTTCGAGCCCGCCACAAATAAGGTTCGGTGATAAAGCGGGTATTTAAAAAGCCATTGAAGCCGGGGATATGCACTGCATAAGGTAAATCACCATCCTCCAGCTTCATATAAGTAGCCATATCATTGGAGGTTTGGAGGCCTACATAAATAACCTTCGCTAATTGATCGCCTTTGTAAATCTCTACGCGCTTACCATATACAGCGATATGCTTTTCAACTTCCGGAACCATGCGTTGTGGAACGAAATTTTTCAACTCCATTCGATACAAGGTTTCCATTAATACTTCAATGGCATCACGACGTACCGGATACTCATTATCTAAAATCCAGCCCTCACTGGTACGCTGGATCGTAGATTTATTCGGCGTTTTATCACTGAGTACAATCTTGGTGATAGCAGCCGTATCCTTAATTGCAAAGTCGTAATTCTGGGGGCCCTCCAAACTACTATTGCCCTTATCTTCACTTAAGAGATATCCGGCTACAGCCAGAAGTACAATAAATACAATAAGGTAGAGTAGATTCTTTTTCATTCTATTTCAAATATTTACGTCGACGCCAGTAATAATTAAGGATTCCCAGTAAAATGATCGACAGGGAAGGAATCAGGGTATTGACCAATTGCCAGCTAAGGCGTTGCTTCTTAACCCGATTTAAATCCAACAAACGAATCTTTAATTCCCGTGAACGGATATCGATCAATCCGCTATCATCCAACATATAGTCGATCGCATTCACCAGAAAATCTTTATTCCCATATTGGGTACCGGTATATTGATCGTAGCCCAATGGCAGAGGCGCCCCTTTTGGCATATCGCTATTCACCACATTCATCTGATTGCGGATAATATCGCCATCCCCAACTACCAGCATTTGGTTTCCCACGCTTTCAGCCTTGAGCTTTAAGGGCTCCCCTCCTTCTTTGGGACGAACCCGATTTTGATACAGCGATTGAAACTTTCCTTCTAATAAAATAGCCAAAGGAATACCACTTTCACGGAAACGCTCACGGGGAGGTGGTTGATATAAATCGGCCAGACTAACAATGGCCGGGCTGGCTCTGCGCACACTATAGGGTGAGGAACGTAAAAGAATGGTCTTCTTTACTCCTTCGGCAATTACCGTATCCAAACTTGAGGCAAACTGCAACCAAATGGCATTGAGGTCCTTGGCTATAGGATGCTTACTCTGCGGCATTACCATTGGGAAGTAAATCCAGGGGCGGATCTGACGTTGATCATTCACCCCCGCAGCCACCATATCTCCTACTATATCCGTATTTACCCGAACACCATATTTAAAGAGCAGATCATTCAACTGCAAACGATCGAAAAGTGGCAAACTCATAAACTGCGATTTCTCGCTCAAGCTGTCCATAGATGCTTCAATCCCATCCAATAACCAGATGGTACGACCACCATTCATTACATATTGGTCGAGCAAATATTTATCCAGATCATTGAAGGCTTTACGGGGCTTCGCAATCACCATGGCATCGAAGCGATTTAAACGTCGCTGCTGACCGGCAATGCTAATATCTTCATTGGTAGAATCACTCTTAAACTCGCGAATATTAAAGAGGTTAACCTGATAGTTATTGCTCAACTCCCGAGCAAAGTCGGCTACCTCACGGGGTCCTAATTCATCATGCCCCTGCAGGAATCCCACCAAGGGCTTATCCGATTGTGTTAAGGCCCGAATGGTATTGGCTAGGCTAAACTCCAAATTTTCAATGCTACTATTGATCTGCGATTCGGGAGATGCTCCTAATTGATCCTGAAGTAATAAGGCCGGAGCTTCCGATTCACCATAGTTCAATAAGGCGCCAGGGAATATGGTTTTCACCGATGAGCCCCCATCCTTGTTCATCGATAACTGATAGGGTTTTAAGCCCTTAAACTGCAGTTGTTGGAATACATCATTGGTTTCTTCCTCACTCGCGTTTTCAGTAGGATCAATAAAGCTGTATTGCAAATTGGGATTATAGGCCCGGAACTCATCCAACATTTGACGGGTCTCCAATTGCAAGCGTTGGAAGCCGGCTGGGAAATCACCATCCAGGTACACCTTAACCAGCATTACATCGTCAAAGCTTTCCAATAATTGAATGGTAGCGTCGGATAGGCTGTAGCGCTTTTCGGCGGTTAAATCGAGGCGGAAAAATTTAAGGCTGCCAATAAAGTTCACGAGGAAAACGATCCCGATGAATAAAAGGAAGCGGACTATATCTCTTCTTTTCTTCATTACCATTTCCGACTTTGAATTACCACTCGAGTTGCCCCAATAAAGAGGGCTATCACGCTTACAAAATAGAGGAGATCTCGGCTATCCAGAACCCCACGACTCATGGAAACATAGTGCTCATTAATTCCCAATTTCAGGATTATTAAATCTGCACTGCCAAAGAGGTCGAAGCCTGCTATTTGATCAAATCCATAAAAGACGAAAAAGCAGAGGAACATAGCCAACAAGAAGGCTACAATCTGATTATCAGTTAAGGATGAAGCGAATAAGCCAATACTCAAAAAGGCCCCTCCTAAAAAGAGTAAGCCAATATAGGATCCAAAAGTTCCGCCACTATCTAAATTACCGGCTGGGTTGCCTAATTGGTAAACCGAATAATAGTAGAGTAAAGTTGGTAATAGAGCCAAGAGCAAAAGGAATAATCCCGCCACATATTTAGCGAGGATAATCTGTAAATCCGATAAGGGCTTGGTAAGTAAAATCTCGAGGGTCCCCGCCTTTTTTTCATCGGCGAAAAGCCGCATGCTCAGGGCTGGAATCAAGAACAAAAATACCCAGGGTGAAATGGTAAATAAATTCCCCAAAGAGGCATAACCACCATCTAGGATATTAAAGTTACCAGGGAAGAGCCAGAGGAAGACTCCATTAATTAATAGGTATACCAGGATTACCAGGTAACCAATTATACTTCCGAAGAAGGATCGTATTTCTTTCTGAATCAATGCTATCATCGCAGGGCTTCAATTTCTTGAGTACTCCAGGCTTGTGGCTTATCTGCAAAGAGCTGCTTGGTAAAAGCCCAAACCCCTTTAAAGAGATCCGAATGTCGATAGGCTTCCAAATCCTCTTCTCCTTGCCACCAACTGTAGGTGAAGTAAACGTTGCTTTGATTCACATCGTTTAGGAGTAAGAGTCTTTCACATCCCGGAAAGGACCGGATTTGTGCTTTATGCTGATGAAAGTTTTCCAAAAAATCAGGAACCGCTTCTTCGCGGAAGGTCATTTTTACTATCCGTACAATCATTCGTAACTGATACTGATTTCACTCATTATACCCAGGCCTAAGAGGCTACTTGCGCCGTTCACCTCCTGGCTGCGCGCATCGCGATAAGCAATTTCCAGCAAACCTAAAGAATTAATCAGGGCCAGAACCCCATCTTGAGGATTATCCTGATAGGACCAAGCTATGCGCGATAGAGAGCGATTACGGGGCAAATGTACTTCCAGACTGCGAGCATGCAAAGCTTCGCTTAAATCCTGGGCCTTTAGATTAGTAATAAGGTTTCCGTAATTATCTACATAAATAACATGACCTTGAATTCGCCTGCGACCGCCATCCAAATTAGGCTTGGGCATGCTCAGGCTTTTAATGCGATCCACAGCTTTGCCCAATAAACTTAGGGCGCCACCTTGTGCTAAATGCACGGCTGCCTTGGATAAGAAATCTCGCCCCGGAAACATGGTTCCCGCCTGCTCCCCTATTTCTACTCGATGTATGGCTTTAGCTCTACGCGCGCCTTGCAAAAGGCTCAGCACCCCATTATCTGCCGCGATAAAGTATTGCCCATCAAGCTCCATGGCTAACCACCTACCATCGCCCGCCAATTCTCCACATAAAATGAGGTGCACCGTAGCCGGGGGAAAGGCGCTGTATGCCTGCCCGATTACAAAGGCTGCCTCAATTAAATTACCGGGGCCTAGGGAATGGCTTAAATCCAAAACTTTAAGCTCCGGGGCTAAGGTCGCCAAGACCCCATGCACCATGGCGCGGTAGGGATCTTTAAATCCGTAATCAGAGCTTAATGTTATCAATGCCATAGACTTTATCCGATAGGAGGCAATCGGCCTTTTTGTTGTTATTTTGTAAAGCAAAAGTATTTAAAACAAGCGCAAGCTTTAATCAAAGAATCACTAGTAATTTGAGTGAAAAAACACTAAGCGTGGCCTCAGTAGACCCATTAGAAATTTATGGGGCTAACAATAAGTATCTCAATCTTATTAAAAGTTATTTCCCCGAATTGAAAATCACCGCTCGTGGTGAGCAAATCAAAGTGAATGGCGAAGAAAGCCAAATTTTGAAATTCGAGGAAAAGGTAGAAGAGATTGTAAACTACTTACACCGCTTTAATTCCTTAAGCGTAAATCAGGTGGATCGCATTCTGAAAGACGAAATGGTTTTGGACGCTAAAGATGCTCCTAATACCGACATCATATTGTACGGCACCAATGGACAGCCCATTAAAGCGCGTACCCTGAACCAGCGCCGCATGATAAAATCCATTAATCATAATGATGTGATTTTTGCGGTGGGCCCTGCCGGAACTGGTAAAACCTATACAGCGGTGGCCTTGGCGGTTCGCGCCTTAAAAAACAAAGAGGTAAAACGCATTATCCTTACCCGCCCTGCGGTGGAGGCTGGCGAGAACCTGGGATTTTTACCGGGCGACCTTAAAGAAAAGCTCGATCCCTATTTACAGCCTTTATACGATGCTTTGCGCGATATGATTCCGCCAGAAAAGCTCGCTTATTATTTGGAGAGCGGAACCATCCAAATTGCACCTTTGGCCTTTATGCGTGGGCGAACCTTGGATCGGGCCTTTGTAATTCTCGATGAAGCCCAGAACACCACGCATGCCCAAATGAAGATGTTTCTTACCCGTATGGGGGCGTCGGCTAAGTTTATCGTAACCGGAGATGCCAGCCAGATAGACTTGCCTCGTAAACAAATTTCAGGCTTAAAGGAAGCCCTGCGCATCCTTCAGAACATCGAAGGCATCGACACCATTTACCTTGAAGAAAACGACGTAATTCGTCACCAATTAGTTAAAAACATAATTCGCGCTTACGACAAGCAGGAAAAAGATGAAAGCAATCACAAAGACTAATTTTCAGTTCCCCGGTCAAACTTCTTTTTATCAGGGAAAAGTTCGGGACGTTTATAGCCTAAGCAACAACCTCTTGGTGATGGTGGCTTCGGATCGTATTTCTGCTTTCGATGTGGTTCTTCCGAAGGGCATTCCTGGAAAAGGACAGGTATTAAATCAGATTGCCAATTTCTTTTTAGATGCCACTTCAGATATCGTTCCCAACTGGAAAACCGTAATGGCCGATCCAATGGTGACTATTGGCCAAAAAGCAGAACCATTCAAAGTAGAAATGGTAATTCGCGGTTATTTAACCGGGCATGCCTGGCGAACTTATAAAAGTGGGGGTCGGGAATTATGTGGTGTAGCTTTAGCTGAAGGCATGGTGGAGAATCAGGCTTTCGCCGAAGCGATTATCACTCCTACCACTAAGGCAGATCAAGGTTTACATGATGAGGATATTAGTCGTGAAGCGATTTTAGCACAAGGAATTGTTTCGGAAAGCGATTACCTCCAATTGGAAAAATATACCCGTGCCTTATTTCAACGTGGACAAGAAATGGCTCGTGAAAGAGGTTTAATTCTTGTTGACACCAAATACGAATTCGGCAAGAATGCAGACGGTGAAATCATTTTGATCGACGAAATTCACACCCCTGACTCCTCTCGTTACTTCTATGCCAAAGGTTACGAAGAGCGTTTAAGCAAAGGAGAGGCTCAAAGACAATTGAGTAAAGAATTCGTTCGAGAATGGTTAATGGCCAATGGCTTCCAAGGTAAAGAAGGACAAACTGTACCCGAAATGACTGAGGCCTTTGTTCAGGAAGTTTCGGAGCGCTATGCTGAGCTTTTCGAAAAAATTACCGGACAGGAATTTAATGCTGACAACAGTTCCGATCCTATGCAAAGGATGGAAGAAAACATAGTAAAGCATCTAAAACAACTAGCATGAAAAAGTGGATTTTAGCCCTCGTTCTCACCTTTAGCTTAGGCAGCTTACAAGCCCAATTGGATTTCGGTTTAAGAGCCGGAGTAGGTTTAGCCAAAGCAGGAATCAGTGATTTCAACAGTGCCCAACAGGCCATTGAGGATATTGAAGATGCAGAGCGCGAGCTAAGCTACCATGCCGGGATTTACTTTAAAATTAAAACACCGGTCCTTTTTATTCAACCCGAAGTTATCTTCTCTCAAGTAAGTCAAAGCGTGAATGCCCAACAGTCTGGTACCACTGCAAAACGCAGTTTGGAATTGGATATGAGCCGGGTAGACATCCCCCTTTTAATTGGCAAACAATTTGGCCCCTTGCGATTAATGGCTGGACCTGTTTACAGTGCCAATATCAGCGATTTAAGTGGTAATATCGATTCTGATCTTAAATCAGGAACCTTCGGCTATCAATTAGGCCTCGGTTTCGAAATCAAAAAATTACTGATTGATGTGCGCTATGAAGGTGCCTTCTCACCTTGGGCTTCCAATTTGATTGTAGATCAAACTGAATATCAGGTAGACCTTCGCACCAGTCAAATTCTGGTCTGCTTAGGTTTCGAACTTTTCTAGATTTATTCGGCTTCCGCCGGAAGGGACATTAAGGTAAATTCGCCCGATAAAATTCCTAATTTAAGGAACTCCATATAGCTGGGCTCATTGCTGATGGGCGTCATCAGATGATGCACCCTTTCCCAACTTTTTAGCTTATCGTTCAATTTGTAAAAGAGATAGCCCTTTAATTGGCCTTCTTCAATCACAAAAACGGAACGTTCTGCACTTTGGCGTCCTTTGGCCTGAACCAAGGCTTTCTCTGGCATATCCATTAAAAAAGGCAAGGGATCTTTACCATTGCGACCTTTCAAACCTCTTTGATACATCCGCAAAGCACGGTTAGCCGCCTGAAGATTAGAAGCCTTTAATACCGGCTTTTTCTTACCAGTCTTGGCCAAATCATTAACACTTAAGGCGGGTGGATTTTGGCGTTTATCTACAAATATCCCTACTTGTAAATTGCTAGCTTGAATACGATTAAAGGGAGGATGCGATAAATTCAATTCCTCCTGTTTCTTGATTCGGGCAATAAGCCAATTGCCGGTTGGCTCCACTTTTAAGCTATGGGTTTGATCCTTTAAAGCAACTATACGCTCGCTATCTCCTATAAACAAACGATTGATAGCGGCTTTAATATTATCCGAAGCACCGAGGTAAATTAACTTACCGTGGCGATCATGTAAATAATAAATACCACGATTGTGTTTTACAGATCGTAAAAGGTCACGAATCTTATCCTTGTGGTAATCCCCTTCCAAAATGCTTTGCTCAAAGGAATTGATCCCTTTGCTTTGGTCTTTATCACGAAGAATCTCAAATAATTCCAAGGTAGCGCGGGCATCATGCTCAGCGCGATGCTTGGCGGGACGCGTTAAACCCAATTCCTCACATAGGGAATCCAGTCCATAACTTTTCAATCCAGGGATTAAAGACTCGGCTAGGGAAATAGTATCAAGAGTAGATCTTTCAAATTGATAACCTAAGCGATCAAATTCCTGACGGATCATACGATAATCGAACTCCACATTATGCCCTACAATTACGGCATCTTGAGTGATATCAATTAAACGCTTGGCAATTTCATGGAATCGCGGAGCACGCAAAAGCATCTTATCGGTAATCCCGGTAATCTTCTGAACGTAGGGCTGCACCTTACGATGTGGATGAACGAGACTGATCAATTGATCGACAATTTCCTCACCATCGTAGCGGAATGCTGCAATCTCAATCATTGACTCCTTTCCAAAAGGACCTCCACTGGATTCAATGTCCACAACACAATACATAAGGCGAAGATATTTATTATTCAAAAAATTGCGGCACGAGCAAAGCTTATGTATTTACTTTGTGTGCGAATGGAAATCCACTTTCGGCGGCATATCGGCTCTATCGCTCTCTTAGCGACAATTCTGTTTTTTTCTGCTCCGCTGGAAGCGCAAGATATTCCACTGGATAGCATTCTTCATAAAGCGCGTACCCTCAGGCCTCAAAATCTTAAAAAATATTACAGCTACAAAAGTAGATTTAAAGAAAGATGTAAGGCTCATGTTCAGGAAGTTCCTTTCGAGATATGGCCTGTTTCGGGAGTTTTAATACCTGCTCAAAAGGATACCGGGCTGGCATATTACAGTGAGGCATTAATTGATGCCCGCTATGGAGGACCGCAACATTATTTTCAGGATGTATTGATAAAACGTGAAGCCGGAAAGGTTCCTATTCCTAATTGGCAGCAATTACCTGCTTACGATTTTAACCTCCTTCAGAAAAGGATTTACCTCAATGAAGCTTTCGACCGTGGATTTGTGAGCCCCTTAAGCGAGGAAGGTGCAGGCATCTACCTTTTTGAGCTTACAAGCCTAAACCATGAACAGCAGGTCGCCCGCATTGCCTTCGCTCCTCGTAAAGAGAAGTTCCCGGCTATGACCGGATTTATTGATCTGCACTTAGCCTCTGGCCTACCTCTGCATGCCCAATTCAATATTTCGGCTAATAACCAATTGGAATTATTGGATAGCATTGCGGTGGTACAAAACTTCAAATGGGAGAAGGGGGTCTATCGAGCCGAAAATCAACAAATAGAAATCTATCTTAACTTATTTCACTTTCGTGGATACTATCAGGTTCGCCTGGATTATGAACAATTTCGCTATCGGGAAATCTGGCAAAAAAGCGAGTTCGATGATTTGGTTTTTGATTTAAAATCCAGCGAATTCAATACCGATAGCAGCTATTGGCAAAGCTGGAAACGAAGTCCGCAATTGAGTAAGTATCTGGATTCCCTGCAAATTTCACCTAGTCGAAAACAGCAATTCCGCAGCTTTGGGCGCAGTCGACTAGACCCGGGACCTTATCGCTTTTACAAGAATATCTTTAGGGGCTATACCCGTCGTAATGGGAACTTCTTCTGGGACTTACCCCCGCTATACAAAGGCTTGGGCTTTAATCCGGTTGAAGGTTTGTATTGGAAAGGACAAAGCCGCATTGGTTATGCGAATTCGGATCACGAAATCAGCCTGCGATTACAAGCACGTACGGGTACCGCAGACCAAAGGGTTAAACCCATGGCCGAATTAAGCTGGCAGGGAGATTTGAGCAATCCTATCCAATTAAGCTTGGAGGCGGGCTCCGACTACCGACAGTTTAATGAAGAAGAACCCATTTTGCCGGTTTTAAGCACTATTTACAACTTGGTGCTAGCCCGAAATTATATTAGTCTTTATGGTAAAGACTACTTCAAGCTTAAGTACCAGAGTGAATCATTAAGTGGCCTTACCATGGGATTAGACACCGAATACGCATGGCGCTATCCCCTCTTTAATCGCAGCAATTTTAGCTTGGTGGATGCGGATGCTGACTATGTGAGCAATAATCAGGGATTCGCCCCAAATATCAACCCGGGAGGTTTCAAGGCTCATAATTCCATGCGCTTCGATTTGAGTTTAAGCTTTCAATTTGGCGACCGATATGAGCGCCGCTATAATCAACGCTTTCAGGATGTTTTAAAAGGAAGACGCAGCTTAAAAGTGCGCTCACCAAAAATCTATTACGACCTTAAAATTGGGGTCCCCACCTTTGCGGCAGAAACCGATTTCATCTTTCAAAGCCTAGGTGTTCAACATCAATTTAGATGGGGGAATATTGGCTTATCGCAATTCGACGTTAGTGGTGGTCATTTTCTGCGCAATCGCAATGTTCCCTTTATTGATTACCGACATTTTGATGGAGTGCAAATTTTCTTTTTGCAACCCAGCACCAGTCGATCGGCGCGCATCAAACAATTCAGCACCCTACCCTATTACAGCTACAGTACAACCGACGCTTACTTTGAACTCCACTACGAGCACAATTTTGATGGAGCCTTACTCTCCAATAATAACTTCTTGCGCCGCTATAAAATCCATAGCCTGGCCGGATTCAATTCCTTGCATCTCTTAAATGAGAAAGCCTTTATTGAAGTCTTCTTTGGCTTTGATAATATTTTCAAGGTCCTTCGGGTAGAATTGGCCGGAGGTCTAGATAACTTCAATCGCCTAAGACCCTCACTGCGCGTGGGCTTCGACTTCCGTTACGACTATTATCAAAAAAATCGACGCTAGCTTGTTCCAACCCTTTTGGCTCAGGAGCCATCTTTAGGGAAAACAAGACTATGAAGTACAAGGCAATGATTGCCGCCCTGTCTCTGCTATTCTTGAGCAGTTGCTTAACTGACCCTTGGGGAGATTATGGGTATCCGGAATCAAACTACAAACCCATCTTAATGGAGCGCAGTTCACTTGAGAGCTCCGTGAAATTAGTGGACCCGCAAGCCATTAAAAACTTTGGCAAAATCTACCGCTACAATGACCTGCTTTTTATAAATGAGGTTTATGAAGGCGTGCATATCATTAATAATGCAGATCCTGCAAACCCGGTAAATATTGGCTTCATCACTATCCCCGGTAATATTGATATCGCTATTAAGAATGACTATATCTACGCGGATAATGCGGTGGACCTGATTGTAATCGCCTACGACGGACAAAATGTACAAGTGGTAGATCGAAACCGCGAGGTGTTCCCTGAGCTTCCCGCTCCGGATGGCTACTACAGTAGTGATCTCTCTGAAAGACCTGAGAATACCATAATCGTAAAATGGAAAGAGAAATGAAAAAGTATATCAGTATTCTGGCCATCGCATTCTTATGGTCATGTCAATCCGACTCCAGTAGCGACACTTCTAATGGTGGAGGCGCTGGTCAAGGTGGAAGCTTAGCTCGATTTACCATTGCCGGAGACCATCTCTATGCAGTGCATAACCAGAGCCTCAATGTCTTTGACATTTCCAATAATGCCAATGCCATCTACCTGAGTAAGCAAGAATTGTTTACCACCGTTGAAACAATCTTTACCCGTGATAGTAACACCATTTTTATTGGCTCTACTTCTGGGATGTTTATTTATGATGTGAGCAGCGCTCCCAGCATTCAACGATTAAGCACCTATCAACATATTGTTTCCTGCGATCCGGTGGTAGCCAATGAGGACTATGCCTATGTTACCTTACGATCTGATCAAACTAATAACTTCTGTTGGCGCGGGGTAAATCAATTGGATATTGTAGATATCCGCGATTTAAGCAATCCTCAATTGGTAAGCAGCTTCCCAATGGTTAGTCCTCGTGGCCTTGGCCTTTATGGCGATACGCTTATGGTTTGTGATGAGGGATTGAAGGTGCTCAATGTTGCAGATCCCAATGCGATAAAATTGATCGATGTTGATGAAGACTTCAAGGCTATTGACCTTATCCCCTACGGCAATTTAATTATTGCAGTGGCTGAGGATGGTTTAAGTCAATATCGCTACCACAAAGGCAAGCTTAACCTTTTAAGCCGACTCTAATGAAACGACTCACTGCTATCCTTTTAACCTTATCGTTTGGCTATCCCATAATGGCAAAGAATGATGGGTCTGGCAAAGACCAGAAAGATATCCCAATCCCCGAATGGCAGATTGGCCTGGTGGTTACGGATATAGTTATACCTTCATTAACGCTGGATGCCAGTATTGAAGTGGCCCCTCGAAATCATATTGGTATTCGCTTGGCCAGTCCGCAGTATCAGTCCTTCTCCGACTATGATCTATACCAACGTAGCAATTGGGCCTTTAAAGGAGGTATCTATCATAAGATTTTTATGCCTTTGGATGAATATGATATGTTCACCTTTCGCCACGGAGTTCGCTTCGGAATTTCTGAATTGGAATTCGAAGCCACGGTTTGGGACCCTTATCAAAACAATGGCAATACCTATTTAGAATATCGGGATGTAAGCTATAGCGATCAACCCATTAGCCTGGGTTATGAGATAATGGCGGGCTGGCAGAACAACTTCAAAAGCTTGTATTTCGAAATCTATTTCGGCCTGAGCTACGAGTTCATAAACAATGCTTCTGATCTTAAAGCTATTGAATATAAGGGTGAAGATTTCAGCTTGGATTACTTCGGGCCGGGCTATGAATACAATAGCAGCATTCGCCCGGTAATGGGACTGGTAATAGGTTTAACTGATCCTTATTAATTCCGCGCTCCGAAAATACTGGAGCCAATACGCACCATGGTAGAACCCTCTTCCATTGCGATTTTATAATCTCCGCTCATTCCCATACTGAGCACTTTAAAATAGTCCTTCTCAAAGAGTTCCTGCTTAAGCTGATGAAAAAATTGGCTTAGGCCACGGAACTCTTTTCGTACCTGGTCCTCATTATCGGTGAATGTCGCCATCCCCATCAAGCCACAAATACGAACATTTGGATAAAGACTTTCGAGGTCTTTACTGAACAATGCTTTGGCCTCATCATAATCGAAACCAAATTTGCTGTCTTCCTCTGCGATGTGAATTTGCACCAGGCAATCAATGCGGCGATCTACTTTGGAAGCTTCCTTATTTAAGGTTTTAATGCGCTTCTCCTTATCCATACCATGGACCATGGAAACAAAGGGAGCCATATACTTGATCTTATTGTCCTGAACATGGCCAATCATATGCCACTCAATGTCCTTAGGAAGAGCTTCAGCCTTATCGCTCATCTCCTGGATACGATTCTCTCCAAAAACGCGCTGACCGGCCTCATAGGCCTCCTGGATGGCTGAGTTTGGTTTGGTTTTAGAAACCGCTACTAATTGAACATCTGCCGCCAATCCGGCTTTGATTTGAACTAAATTCTCTGCTATCGACATGGGGCAATTTTAAATAAAAAAAGCCCTTCAACTCAAGGCTGAAGGGCTTTAAATTTTGTGAACTTGTAACTACAAGCCGTTCACGTATAAAGTTAAGCTAGACTTCAAGTTAGAAGCTTTCTTATCATGAATGATGTTTTTCTTCGCTAATTTATCTACCATAGCAATTACTTCTGGAAGACGTTTTGCAGCAGCACCCTTATCGGTTTCTTCACGTAAGGCACGAACAGCATTACGAGCAGTTTTATGCTGGTAGCGATTCAACACACGCTTTTTTTCATTAGCGCGAATTCTTTTTAATGCGGACTTGTGATTTGCCATAACTTTTTAATTGCAGCCCCTAGGAGAATCGAACTCCTCTTTCCAGGATGAAAACCTGGCGTCCTAACCGATAGACGAAGGGGCCTTGGGTGTCCCGTTTAATTTTGGGAGTGCAAATGTAAGTGCATTTTAGAATTCCGCAAAGGGTCTGCTAGAAATTTTTGACCTTTTTTCTGCATTTTTTCTCAAATAGCTGAAATCCAGTTCAATTATTTTATCAGTAAGCCTTCGCGAAAATCACTCTGCCTTTGCTAGGAGCACCGGTATACACACATTTACCCTCTTCTGCCTGCTGATCCAATGGAATACAGCGGATGGTAGCCTTGGTTTCGGCCTTAATTTTCTCTTCGGTTTCTGAGCTTCCATCCCAATGGGCCCATACGAAACCACCGGCTTCGATCTTGGCTTTAAAATCTTCCCAATCATCCGAAGTATAGCTGTGGCTTTCGCGGAAGTCCTTGGCCTTGTTTAAGAGGTTGCTTTGAATTTCCTCCAATAAGGCAGCTACTTGGTCCTCTAAGCCATCTACAGACACCACTTCTTTACTGAGGGTATCACGACGCGCCAGCTCCACGGTATTGTTCTCCATATCACGAGGCCCCATAGCGATGCGTAAAGGCACTCCTTTCAATTCGTATTCTGCAAATTTCCAACCGGGCTTATGGGTATCGCGGTTATCAAATTTTACCCGTATCCCTTTTGCTCTCAATCGGCTTTGGATCTCATTTACCTTTTCGGAGATTTGATCTAATTGCTCCTGTCCTTTGTAGATAGGAACAATCACCACTTGATAAGGGGCTAAGTTTGGAGGCAAGACCAATCCTTGGTCATCGGAATGGGTCATTACCAAGGCTCCCATCAAGCGAGTACTTACCCCCCAGGAGGTAGCCCAAACATATTCCTCTTTACCTTCTTTGGATGCATATTTCACATCAAAGGCTTTAGCAAAATTCTGCCCTAAGAAGTGGCTGGTACCAGCTTGCAGTGCTTTACCATCTTGCATCATTGCCTCGATACAATAGGTTTCTTCCGCACCCGCAAAACGTTCGCTTTCCGTTTTCAAACCTTTGATTACAGGAATCGCCATGAAATTTTCCGCGAATTCGGAGTAGATACCTAACATGGTTTCCGCTTCTTCAATCGCTTCTTCACGACTTGCGTGAGCAGTATGACCTTCTTGCCATAGGAACTCAGCCGTACGCAGGAATAATCGAGTACGCATTTCCCAGCGCACAACATTTGCCCACTGATTTATCTTTAAAGGTAAATCTCGGTAACTTTGAATCCAGTTTTTATAGGTATCCCAGATAATAGTCTCGGAAGTAGGGCGAACAATAAGTTCTTCCTCTAAACGAGCATCAGGGTCAACCACCACACCTTTACCTTCATCATCATTCTTTAAACGATAATGCGTAACCACAGCACATTCTTTAGCAAAGCCTTCAACGTGGCTCGCCTCGCGAGAGAAAAAGGACTTCGGAATGAAAAGCGGGAAATACGCATTTTCGTGTCCGGTTTCTTTAAACATGCGGTCGAGTTCGGCTTGCATTTTTTCCCAAATCGCATAGCCGTAGGGCTTTATCACCATGGAACCACGAACGGCGCTGTTCTCTGCGAGATCCGCACGAACCACCAGTTCATTGTACCATTTAGAATAGTCTTCCGATCTTTTCGTTAACTTCTGAGCCATGAATTTTGTAAATGGTATGGAGTTTGTTTTATTCCTATACGGCAAAACTAAGTATTTAACGAATCCCTAAAATGAAAGTCATGAAAAAGCTAGTTACCTACGCCTTTGCAAGCGTCTTCGCATTGAGTGCTTGCGGCTCCAAAACTCAAACCGTAAATAACTATTACGACGACGGTCTGTACTCCGAGCCAGGCTACGCAGAAAACACTCCAGCTAGCCAGCAAAATGACTTCAGCCTGGAGGATGTTGATCCCGATTCTAAATCAGCCGAAGAATTGGATTATTATGATCCTAATGATAATTCAAGCACTAACCAGTCTTTAGCTGGCAATGGCACTACCGTTATCAATAACTACTATTCTCCTTCTTACCGCAATCCAGGATGGAATAACAACTATTACTGGAATGGTTACGGATGGAATAACTGGGCTTTTAACAACTACTATTACGATCCTTTCTTTGACCCATACTATTGCAGTGCCTGGGGACCTTCCTGGGGATTCCGGTGGGGATACAGCTCTTGGGGATGGAGATCCAGATGGGGATGGAACGCCGGATGGGGACCTGGTTACTACGGCGGTGGATGGTATGGATATAATTCCTACTGGGCCGGTTACAACAATGGATATTATAATGGCTACTACAATGGAGCCTATGATTCTTACGGACGCAACCGTCTTTATACTGGACCTCGCGGAAGCTATGGCCGCGCCGGATCTTACAATGTTGCATCAAGAAGTGGTGTAACCAGTCGCAGAACCGCTTATGCCACTACCGGCAGAACCACTCGTGGTAAAACCAATGCAACTACTTCTGGCCGGGTAAACCGCTCCGAAGTTCGCAGCAGTCGTTTTAGTACCAATAACATCAATACTCGTTCGGCCAGCACTACATCTCGTGTAAGTACTACCGGAAGAAGCACCGCTTCTAGCAGCAACCCCGTACGCACCAGCAGATACACTAGTAATGTAAGTCGTAGTAATGGTTACACCGCTACTCCTAGCGGCAGAAGCTCAAGTGCCAGCACTACTCGGACCAGCACCAGAACTAATACCAGTACCCGTGGTTCTAACTACAGCAATCAAGGTCGTAGTACAACCCGAACTAGCACTGTAACTCGTAGCAACCAAAGTGAAGGCAGCAGCCGTACTCAAAGTTCAGGAAACACCAGTCGTTCGAATAGCAATTACCAAAGTCGTAGTCAGAGAACTCAGACTTTCCAAAGACAGAATAATAGCAATTCATCAAATAACTATCAATCTGGCAGCTCCAGAACTAACAGCAATAACCGCAGCTATACCCCTTCAAGCAATAGCCGCAGTAACAGTAGCAGTCGTAGTTATACGCCTTCCAGCTCTAGTCGCAGTAACTCCAGCTACAATCGTTCTTCCGGTTCTTCACGTAGTTCAGGCTCTGCAGGTAGATCATCATCTGGCTCCTCACGCAGCAGTAGTGGTAGCAGCCGTTCATCCGGCTCAAGTCGCTCTTCAAGCTCTAGCCGCTCTGGCCGCGGACGTTAGTCAAATTGATAAAAACGAAAACATTGAATATCATGAAAAAGCTAAGTCTCTTGATTCTGGGTCTCTGCTCTGGATTACTTAGTGCTCAAACAGCAGATGACATAGAACTCTTTCAACTGAGAAATTTACACGGCACCCCTCGCTATACTGCAATGGGGGGTGCTTTTACAGCCCTCGGCAACGATTTTAGTGCTTATAGCATCAACCCTGCTTCAGCGGCAGTAAATCGTTACAGCGACCTAGGTTTCACGCTAGGATTCAATAATCGCAATGGAAATTATTCCAATTTCTATGGGCAAAATGGTTCTGAAAATAATTTCGACCTCAACTTCGAAAACGTAGGTCTGAACCTTATCCTCAATCCAGATGACGCCAATCGCTTTTCATTAGCCTTTAGCACCACTAAGCTTGCTGATTTTGATCGCAGCTTCAATCTGGATGGACTAAACAACACTTACACTTTAGGTCAGTATTGGGCCGAAAGTTCAGCTGGACAGCATGTAGATAATATCAGCTGGGATGCTTATGCCGCTTGGCAAGCTTACCTCCTGGTTTCTACCAATGACACCATCGACCCTGATGGATATGCCTACGGACAAGATGATGGTAACGGTAATATTATCGCAAACAGCACCCTGCGTTATACCTTTAATCAGGATGGTTCTTTTAATGAGACCAATATTGTGATGGGATTGGACCAAGGTGGAAAAGTCTATTATGGCTTATCCTTTGCCTTCCCTACCTTGAGTTTCCGCCGGGAAGAGTTTATCACCGAATACAATCTCAATACCGCAAATCCTCCCTACAGTGCTAATCAGTACACCTACCGTCGCTTAAATGATATTTATGCGAATGGTTTCAATATGAAGTTTGGCTTTATTTACCGCCCCATCCCTGAATTAAGGATTGGTGCATCCTATCAAAGCCCTAGCTGGTATACGGTTAATCAATTCTATGAATCTGATGTAGAGGCAAATTTCAACCAGGAGCCTTATTCCGGAGTTGGTACCGCTACTCAAAGTGATATTCTGGAAACAGGACAATATGCCTATCGACTCAGAACTCCTGCCATTTACCGTGCTGGTGTGGCAAGTGTTATCGGAAAGTTCCTCATCTTAAGTGTAGACTATTACTACCAAAATCAAGGTAATACCCAATTGTACACCAATAACAACAGCTTTAATATCAGCGAAAGCTTGCTGCAAACAGATTATCAGCCTGGTATCGATCAACTCTATCGCAATGGTCGTCAAACCATTTCCGCTGGAGCGGAGGTGCGAATCAAAAAGATTTTCCTTCGCGGTGGTTACCGTTATGATGAATCTATATACGGTGATGATTATCAAGATAACACTGTTGGGGCCATGCAATCCTTAAGCTGTGGATTAGGCTATAAAAGTGGTCCTTGGAGTTTTGACCTTGCTTGGATTAATAGCAGCCGTGATCGCACTTATGCCCTTTACCGCGGTATTGATCAGAGCAATCAAAGTTTTGAAGTGCTTCAGGATTTGGACATGACTGAAGTCTCCAACAATATAGTCGCAGGGGTTACCCTCAAGTTTTAAAATTAAGCCGGCTAATGCCGGCTTTTTTGTTTCTAAGCTCGCTTGGAAAAGGTAAAGAAGCATCGATGCTTTGAAATATGAGCATCCTTGAAATTGTCTTAAATTCGGGCCTCTCTTTAAAGCAAACAAAAATTAAGAGTATGCTCCGAAATAAACACCTCCTGCTCAGCACCTTATTGGCATTTGGGCTTCAAGCTCAGGATTCATTGGTAGACAAGGTTTCCTTAGGTGGACTCAGTTTTCGAAATATAGGCCCTGCCCTAACTTCTGGGCGTATTGCAGATATAGCTGTAAACCCTAAAAACAGCAGTGAATATTATGTTGGTGTAGCCAGCGGAGGTCTTTGGAAAACCAGCAATCACGGTACTACCTACAGCCCGGTATTTGATTCACAAAGCTCCTACTCGATTGGATGCGTGGCCATTGACCCTAAGAACCCCAATATTGTTTGGGTGGGTAGTGGCGAAAACAACAACCAACGATCTGTGCCTTATGGAGATGGCTTGTATAAAAGCACCGACGGAGGAAGCTCCTGGAAAAAGGTAGGTCTTGAAAATTCGGAGCATATTGGCATGATTGCCATTCATCCTGATGACCCTAATAAAGTTTTTGTGGCAGCCTATGGCCCTTTATGGAGCGCCGGTGGTGATCGAGGTATTTACCGCACTACCGATGGAGGTGCAAGTTGGGAGAAGGTACTTGAGGTTTCAGAAAACACCGGCTTTAATGAGGTACACTTCGACCCAAATAATCCCATGGTGCTCTATGCAGCCGCCCATCAACGTCGTCGCCATGTTTGGACCTACGTAAGCGGTGGACCGGAAAGTGGCATCTACAAGAGTACTGATGGCGGTAAAAGCTGGAAAGAATTAAAGAAAGGATTGCCATCGGAAAAAGGTCGAATTAGCTTGGGCCTGAGTAAGCACAATCCAGATTTACTTTATGCCATGGTGGAAGAACATGGATTCTATCGTAGTGATGACCGTGGAGCTTCCTTCCGAAAGGTAAATGACTACAATACCAGCGGAAACTACTATGTAGAATTGGTGGTGGATCCAAAGAATCCTGAAGTAGTATATTCCATGGATACCTATATGCATGTTAGTCGCGACGGAGGCCAAAGCTGGAATCCTGTTCCTGAAAACAACAAACATGTGGATAATCATTGTCTTTGGATCAACCCTAAGGACACAAAGCAAATGATTGCCGGTTGTGACGGCGGATTATATGAAACTTGGGATAGCGGTCAAAATTGGCATTTCAAACCCAATTTACCAGTTACCCAATTTTACCGGGTTGCGGTAGATAATGCCGAACCATTTTATAATGTATACGGTGGCACCCAGGATAATTTTAGTTTGGGTGGACCTTCACAAACCATAAACTCAAGAGGAGTAGTAAATTCCGATTGGTATGTTACCAATACCGGCGATGGATTCGAAAGTCAGATTGACCCCAAGAACCCAGATATTGTTTATGCCCAGGCACAATATGGTTGGTTAGTTCGCTATGATCGTCGCAGTGGCGAATCAGTAGGAATTAAACCTAGCCCGAATAAAGGCGAAAAGGCCTACCGCTGGAATTGGGATGCGCCTCTATTAATCAGCCCACACAATCACAAACGCCTGTATTTCGCCGCCAATAAAGTTTTCCGTAGTGATGATCGCGGTGATAATTGGACGGTAATTTCACCCGATTTAAGTCAGCAAATTGATCGACACAGCTTAAAAGTAATGGGCAAAGTACAATCAGTTGATGCAATTGCCTATGATAAATCCACCTCCGTATATGGCAATATTGTGGCTTTGGATGAATCGCCTCTCAAGGAAGGGCTACTCTACATAGGAACTGATGATGGCTTAATTCAGGTGAGCGAAGATGGAGGTAAAAACTGGCGAAAGATTAGCGAATTTCCAGGCGTTCCTAAGAACACTTATGTCAATCAGGTATTAGCAGATTTATTTGATGAGAACACCGTTTATGCTCTCTTCAACAATCATAAGAATGGCGATTTTAAACCTTATGTATTAAAGAGTACCGACAAAGGCGCTACTTGGACTAAAATCAATGCTAATTTACCAGAGCGAGGTTCTGTATACGCAATGCGCCAGGATCATATTAACAAGGACTTGCTTTTTATCGGAACTGAGTTTGGCGTACAGTTTAGCATTAATGGCGGTAAAAGCTGGCGCGCTCTAAGTGCTGGATTACCTACCATCGCAATCCGTGACTTGGATATTCAACGTCGGGAAAACGATTTGGTATTGGCAAGCTTCGGACGAGGATTTTACATCTTGGATGATTACAGTGCTTTGAGAGAATTAAGTGAAAGCAATCTTCAAAACGAAGCACACCTCTTCCCTACTAAAACAACGAAGCTGTTTTTCGAAGCCAGTCCGCTGGGCTATGGCCAGAAAGGATTTATGGGTGCCAGCTATTATACAGCTCCAAATCCAAAGAGGGAAGTTTGCTTCAATCTCTATATCAAAGATTTGAAGAAAGGATTAAAAGCTAAGCGAAAGGACATTGAATCGAAAGCCAATAAGGAAGGTAAGGACATTGTATACCCAAGCCTGGAACGGTTAAAGGCAGAAAACGATGAAGAATCCACTTATCTATTATTTGTAATAATGGATAATGAGGATAAAGAAATTCGTCGATTCACCAGCCGTCCTTCCAAAGGTATCAATCGATACTATTGGGATGGCACTTTAGGAAATCGTGCTTATGCCAATTCAAGGGGCGAGCCTTTCACCTCAGCAGGATCCGCAAATTTAGCGGCTCCCGGAACCTATCAGGTGGAGGTATTTATCTCAGAAAATGGAACACTAAGACCTTTGAATGTAAAGCAGAGCTTCCAAATCGAATGGCTCAATAACAATACCTTCAAAGCTTCAGACTATAATAAGCTCCATGAATTTCAGGATAGCCTGGAAACTATTCGAAGAGAAATTGTTGCTTTAAATCAATTGCACAGCAAACTGGAAAAACGCACTAAAGAATTGAAGGCTTTAGCACGAAACACGCCAGGAGCGCCCTTAACTATCCTGAATGATTTACAAAAGATCGAACAGGACCTTGATGTATTGACGGTGAAATTAGGCGGAGATCAAATTCGGGAGAAATACAATTTTGAAACAGCTCCGGGATTAATGCAACGCTTAAGCTCAGCCGTTTGGAATTCCTATGCTACCAGTTCAGCTCCTACTGGAGAGCAACGTAAAAACTTGCGAATCCTTAATCA
The DNA here is from genome assembly GCF_014524565.1 of Croceimicrobium hydrocarbonivorans. Classification (NCBI taxonomy): domain Bacteria; kingdom Pseudomonadati; phylum Bacteroidota; class Flavobacteriia; order Flavobacteriales; family Owenweeksiaceae; genus Croceimicrobium; species Croceimicrobium hydrocarbonivorans. The sequence continues at coordinate 826,264 of NZ_CP060139.1, forward strand.
AGAGCGCTTGCCCTTGGAGACTGAAATCAAACGCATTGAAAAGGAATTGAAGAATTTCTACAGCATACTTTTAAACAGTGGCGCGCCCTATCTAGATGGCGAAATGGACTAAAAGCCTATTTTATTGTAAAGAAAGCCACCTTTTTTAGGGTGGCTTTTTTATTTATTAAGCACTGGCAATCTGTTGGTTACCAATTGAATTTGCAAAACTTGCCTTTCCAATCGCTTTCCACAGGCAAAACCTGCACAAACATTTCTATGGGATAAAGCAAAATTGAGGTCATCAAAACCAACCTTAACCAAACAAAACCGATGACCTATCGATTAATTCTGATGCGAAGCCTAGGAATATTCCTGGCTTCGCTTTCGCTTTCTGCACAAAATTCTGGCAATTACTTTAATGACAGCACATCAGCCCGCTATCGCTATGATCTCGAAAGCCATCAATACGCTACCATACCGGGTGGCACCTCTATTAATGATTTAGATCCATTAGAAAAGGAATTGTTGAAACCTCTATGGGATATTCAAAAAATAAGCTCCGGAATAAATTCCTCCAACGAGCCTTATTATGAAATCCAAAATGTTCGGAATAGTTCCATAGAGAACTGGCTTTCAAAACCCTATCGACAGCTTCTTACTCCAGCTGGTAGTTATGGTTTCGATTCTTTGGGAAATGAAGTTTACTACTTCCCTAATAATCCAATTGAGAATCTCGACATGCAGGATCAAGTCAATCAGATTCAGTCAGATGGCTTTCAACCCATTATGATGTTCTTTCCAACCAAAAGAGATGATTTTGTGCAGGAAGCACTAGACCAAGGGGCTACGATGCTTAATCACGAGGATAATGCCTTCACTTTAATCCTGGGGGAATCAGAAGTTCGGATTGAACCTGAAACAAAAACGATACAAAATCGCTATCGGATCGAAAACACTCAATATGAAGTCACTACTGCTTACACGCTACTTTCTCCATACGGTTATGTCCCGATTTGGGAGAAGGAAAGCAGGCAGCGTTTGGATTTAGATCATCCAATAAGCCTGATTAATCAAAGGACCTTTCGCAACCATGTGATTGAGGACCTTTATGATAAGATCGAAAAGTATACTGATAAAGCTTATTTACAAGTCTATCCGAACCCGGTAGTTTCAGAATTTGAAATAATACTACGTGGCCTTCCAGAAGCTCAGGTAAGTCTGATCCAGATTCGGGACCATTTTGGAAATATTCTATTCAGCTATTCAAATCCCTCGGTTGATCAGAACATTATTCATTTGGATGGATCTACTTATCCCTCTGGCGTACTAATCCTCTTAGTCTATACCCAGGAAGGCATTTTCACTGAAACCCTAACCAAAATCTAAGTCATGAAATTGCTTTATTCTTCGCTTCTCAATCTATTTCTAGCCTCTTCGATTTTTGCTCAGATCGAAGTTATCTCAACCGATTCCTTACGAGTTATTGATACTGATCCAGAAGGAGGAAGCTCTGGTGGTCTAATTGGCGGATCGACACTTCTCAATTCGGACAGCAGTTTAGTGGGCAGGAAACTAGTCTTCTGGATTCATGGCTTAGCAGGCAATGAACATTCTTGGAATCGCATTCAAGCATCCACAGAAAACCAAACAGGCAATCCTATTCCCAATTACCCAGAACGAAATGTAGAGGGTTACGCCCTTAGTTATGAGGGAAGTGAAAACTTAAATATCTTTCAATTAGGCGGCCATGTAAATAATGGTTTGATGGAAACCTGGCGAGTTTCAATCCCCCGGCGCGATACCCTTGATGTTCGAAACAATTTTGTTATCGCCCATAGTCAAGGTGGCATAGTTGCTCGCGCTATTCGCTACATGAATCTAATAGATTCCTCAAATTACCATTGGCAATTTGGAGCCATAGCAACATTTGGCAGTCCGCACGGAGGAGCCCAAATCATTAATTCCACTCAGACAGGAGGGCTTGTCCAAACCTGGATTGATGATGGCTGCAAAAAAATATCAAGGGGCGAAATTCAAACATTCGTAGGTACGCGTTGGTGGCTGGATCTAATTATTAGTAATGATGCCGTAGTATCCTTCTCCAATCTCACCTGCAATGGGCTCAACAAAATGGCCCTGCCAATATTAATCAATGCCATAAGGAAACCGGTTGGTGCTGACTATGCTGTAGGAGCAAGTAACCTAGCGAAACTGGATAGTATGGCTTATTTAGACACCATGAAAGTAGTCACTTTTTATGGTGTAGAGCAGGAACCCGTGCTATGGCGAACTATCCATAGTATGACCTATACCAAAGACTCGTCCATTGCGGGCAATCCTCTTTCGACAGATCCTTTTGGACTAAATGAAGATGATGAGCTCCCAATATTTGTAAATCATAAAATATCGAGCTATCACGCAAAATGGTCAAGCCATAATTCAAGATCAAATCAATTATGGTATCAAATCACTTGGCATAGTAAAGATGAAAAGGAGAAAGCGGAAATCTATCGAGATGCCCATGATTGGTTAGCCTACGCAAATCTCAATTGGAAGCGATTCATTGGCGCTCGGAAAGACACTACTTATATCGATGGTTACCATTGTGAATGCTTGGTAAATCTTGGAGGAACAGATGGTTATCAGTTCACCTATCAGCATGTTCAAAATCCTGGTGATTGCAATGACTCATTGGCCGTCAATTGCCAGGCAAATCCTAAAATCGTACATACGGTGATTGAAGAACCTAATGACGGGGTAGTTCCAGTTTCCTCGCAAATTGGGTATCCGAATCGATTTAATTCTTTCCTAATGGAAAACACTAATCATATGCAGGAAAGAAATTGTGGAGAAACCAAGAAAATGTTAAAGCTTCTATTCAATGGTGACTATGGAGATAAATTTAAACTTGATAAAAAATGATCCGATTTAGACCCCTAATTATACTGCTAATTGCTGTTTTATTGAGTTGTCATAAAGACAAGCAAATCAGATCCAGCCCTTCCTTTAAAGCTAATTTGGAAATTAAATGGCGAAAATCAATTGTTCCAAACCCAAGTATAGACTTCACTATCGCGATTAACCCAATACTCTATGAAAACACTGTCGTTTTCGGAACGGAATATTTTCTATATAACCAATCTGCACCTATCCTCTTTCTTGACACCTCAAATGGTAGCCTTGAAAATTACTGGTCAGATTATTTAGATGGGAACGACTTATATGTTGGAGAAACAAGTGCAAATGATGGCCAATTTCTTTTTCTGAGCACACATCATTCAATTGATTGTGTAAACCTTGAGAATCATAATACACAATGGCAAGCTAAGGTTTCAGGGAATGGCCCTCACATTTACACCAACAAGGGCTATTTATACACCGCCATTGACTACGATGGAAATAAAGGTGCTGCTATACTTAGATCCCCCACCGACCACCTTGAATGGAATACTATTTACGCATTTAAACGCACTGATCGTTTTGATCCAAGTTTTGACTCTATGGGATTTGGTGAATTGGCTAACGGCGATGAAGTGGTAGTATGGAAAAATCGCAGTTACACTGGTTCTGCGGATCGAACCGACATATTCGCTTACAATTTAACAGCGGATACCTTACTCTGGAGGAATATGGATATGGAAATAAATTCTGGGATCATCCCTCTTAAAGTCAAAGATCAGAGAGTATTTGGCTTAGTAAAGAATCATGTTTTCTGTATGAACTTAAACTCTGGGGATATGATTTGGATTCGGGATGCAAGAGAAATTGTAAAACCAACCTTGGATTTTGGCTTTTTTGCTGGAGACCTCCATCTCACTTCAGATGCTGTTGTATTTAAAGGAGATAGTGATGAAATTATTGCCGTAAACCAATCTAATGGAGCACTTAGATACATCCGCCAAGATGTTACCTGGGGTTTCGAAGATCGATTTAGCGTTTACAATGGCAAACTATTTTTCACTGGCGGTTACCAATTTGTAGTTTTTGATCCAGAAATCGGAGAAGTACTCTACAACGAAGATTTAAGCCATCAGTTTAAAACCATTCGAAGCAGAATCGTATTCGACCCTATACGCCCTGTTATGTATTTTCACAATGGTCGCGAAGCCTTCTGCGTCAAAGTCCCCAATTTAGATTAACCTAAACCTGACCAAATGAAAACCTTATTCCTTTCGCTTTTGCTTAGTCCTCTTTTATTTCAAAGTGCCAAAGGGCAACTCTTGGACTCCTCGCATCATAGACTTAGCTTCAGGCCACTTTCCTCCTACAGCCCCAAGTTTCCGGATGTCACTAATCAGTTCACATATGGAGGGATATCCATTAGCGCATTTGCCCCCTTTAACAATGCTAATACCGGTTTTAACATTCAATTCTCCTTAGATGCTGGGAATATTTCCATGGAGGAAGCTGGTACAATAGACTTGTTTTGGAGCACCAGTAACTATTCAATATCTGCAACAGGCAACTTTTTCACTCCTTCTGTTTACGCAGGGCTCTGCACCTTAATTCCTTTAAACAAAAACTGGACTTTAAGCTGCTCTGCAAACCTTGGAGCCTCTTTAGGTATAGCTTTCCTCGACTCTTATGTCACATTAAATAATGTAACAGATTACAGTTCGAGTATCGAGGAATTGCTAAGCATAGGAAACCTATTTGAATTAGGTTTGGCCCATAGCAGTAAAGCCAAAAGTGGTTATGAAATCGGGATTAGCTTCACCTTGCCTTGGATAATCGAATCTTATACTGAGCCTTATACTTACTATAGTTATGGACTGTATTACAGTTACCTGTTTTTCTAATCAAGAGTCAGATTTGCTATTTCTTCAGGCTTGATTGACGCCAATTCTTTTCAACCCATATAGGTGTATAATCTTATATAAGACTAAAACACCATAATTTAATCAAGTGGTTATAGTTTCCCCTTATCATCCTTTGTATCAGTGTCCGTTTACACCCTTATTTTATATTACCTTTGCCGGCTCAATTCATTGCGCCTGCCGCATTCTAATTCATTGACGGTGAACACTGATAACCCAATAAATTCCCACGACGAAGAAGGGGATTTACATATTTCAAACAGCAATATTGAAACTCCACTTAAAGCCAATGCCTTTGAGATGGATGATGCTACTAAAATTCAGGTGATCCAAGAGCATTTTGAAAAAATCATGGACACCCTGGGACTTGATCTTCAAGATGATAGTCTTAAAGGAACTCCTAAAAGGGTGGCGAAAATGTTTGTTCAGGAAATCTTTGGAGGACTGCATCCAGATCGAAAGCCCAGCGCCAGCACCTTTGAAAATAAGTATCAATACGGTGAAATGCTGGTGGAAAAGAACATTGTTGTTTATTCTACTTGCGAGCATCATTTCCTTCCGATTGTTGGACGAGCCCATGTGGCTTATATCTCCAAAGGCCGTGTAATTGGCCTCAGTAAGATGAACCGCATCGTAGATTATTACGCCAAACGTCCACAAGTGCAGGAGCGGATGACCAAGCAAATTGTTGCTGCCCTTCAAGAAGCACTGGGAACAGATGATGTTGCCTGTGTAATTGACGCTAAACACCTTTGTGTTAATTCACGTGGGATACGCGATATTGAAAGCAGTACCGTTACCGCTGAATTTGGTGGTGCTTTTAAAGAGGAAGAGAAAAAACGTGACTTCCTCGACTACATTAATTTAGACACACATTTCGGAGCCTAAAATTTAAGATCATGGCCTTATACGAGGAAAACGACTTATACCTCTACAATTCCATAAGTCGAAAAAAGGAAAAGTTCAATGCCCTAAATGCACCTCACCTGGGTCTCTACGTTTGTGGACCCACTGTGTATAGCGAAGTTCACTTAGGGAATTGCCGCACCTTTATTTCCTTCGATATGGTCTACCGTTACCTAAGTCATTTGGGCTATAAGGTGCGCTATGTTCGAAACATCACCGATGCCGGCCACCTCGAAAATGATGCGGATGAAGGTGAAGACAAAATCAGTCAGCGTGCTCGACTAGAGCAATTAGAACCCATGGAAATAGTTCAGAACTACACGCTGAATTTCCATAAGGTTTTGGAGCAATTCAACAATATTCCTCCATCCATTGAGCCAACTGCTACCGGTCATATCGTTGAACAAATCGATATGATTCAAAAAATCATTGATGCTGGTTTAGCCTATGAAAAAAACGGATCCGTTTACTTCAATGTGGCTAAGTACAATGAAAGCAATAACTACGGAGAACTCAGTGGTCGCAAGATTGAAGAATTAATCAGCGGCACTCGTGAACTCGATGCTCAAAGCGAAAAAGATAGTCCGTTGGATTTTGCCATTTGGAAAAAAGCCAGCCCCAGCCATATCATGCGCTGGAACTCTCCCTGGAGTGCCGGTTTCCCTGGTTGGCATTTAGAATGTTCCGTAATGAGCACTAAATACCTGGGCGAAGAATTCGACATTCATGGTGGTGGTATGGATTTAAAATTCCCACACCACGAGTGTGAGATTGCTCAGAACCAAGCCAGCACCGGCCATAAAGGACCACGCTACTGGATGCACGGCAATATGCTCACCCTTAATGGGCAAAAAATGAGCAAAAGCACCGGAAACACTTTGAGTCCGAGCGAGCTGTTCAGTGGCGATACCGATAAATTGGAGAAAGGCTTTCATCCTACTGTAGCCCGCTTCTTTATGATGCAGGCTCATTATGGATCGCAACTCGACTTTAGCAGCGATGCATTGGAAGCGGCTGAAAAGGGCTATTTCCGATTAATGGGAGCCTGGAATAATTTACAAAAGCTCAGTCCGGGTGAAGGATCTGACTTCAAGGTTAAAGCATGGCGAGAGTCTTGTTATGCTGCTATGAATGATGACTTCAACTCGCCCATTCTAATTTCCCAATTATTTGAAGCAGCTCGCTTCATTAATAGTCGTGGGGAAGAAAATAGTGGCTTGAGCGCAGATGATCTGGCATTACTCAAAAACACCTTTAGCATCTTTGTTTTTGATGTGCTAGGTTTAGAAGACATCACCCATAGCAATCAAGGTTCTGGCGACAAGCTCGATGAAGTAGTGCAAATTTTATTAGACCTCCGCACTCAAGCCCGTGCCGACCGTAATTTCAGCTTAAGCGATACCATTCGAGACCAATTGGCATCAGTTGGAATTGAAGTGAAGGACGGAAAAGACGGTAGTACCTTTAGCCTTAAATCTTAATGTGATCGATTTTATCAAAAAGATAATCAGCTTGCCATTTATCCTTTTGGTACGAATCTATCAATACCTAATTTCGCCGCTTACTCCCGGCGCCTGCCGCCATACTCCCACTTGTTCAGAATATGCCGTTCAAGCAATTCGAATTTGGGGGCCAATTAAAGGTAGCTGGCTGGGAATAAAAAGAATAGCAAAATGTCACCCTTGGGGCACTTCGGGCTACGACCCGGTTCCCCAGAAAGAAAAAAAAGAATGAAAGTAAAAATCTGGACTAGTGCCTTTTTGAGCGGCATAATCCTCAGTGCTTGTCAGGGTCCTACTACCCCTACCGAACATGACCATGATCATGAAAGCGACAGCACTCAAACTAAAGACAGTACCACTACCCTTCTTTATGAAGGAGAAGGTCATTTAGCAAACATCCGCCAACTCACGGATGGTGGTGACAATGCTGAAGCCTATTTCAGTTTTGATGGAAAAATGGCTGTTTTCCAAAGCAATTTTAAAGATTGGGATATAAACTGCGACCAAATCTTTTACTTCAATATTGAGGGTGATGATTTGATGAGCAAACGTCCACCAATGATTAGCACCGGAATGGGCCGAACTACTTGCTCGTATTTCCTGCCAGGAGACAGCACTATTGTTTATGCTTCAACCCACTTAGGTGCTGAGGCCTGTCCTCCAGAACCCGGTCATGAAGAAGGTTATGTATGGCCCATTTATGCCGATTACGACATCTTCGTGGCGGATTTAAAAGGCAATATCCTAGATACCTTAACTAGCTCTCCAGGCTACGATGCCGAACCTACTGTGAGCCCCAAAGGTGATCGCATTGTTTTTACATCTACTCGTACTGGCGACTTAGAACTATGGACCATGAAATTAGATGGCTCTGATAAAAAGCAAGTAACCAGCGGCTTAGGCTATGATGGCGGTGCCTTTTTCTCACCAGATGGAACAAAATTGGTTTTCCGTGCATCTCGCCCACAAGGTGAAGAGGCCGAAGCAGAATACAAAGGCCTATTAGATCGCGGATTGGTAAAACCTTCTAATATGGAGCTCTATGTTTGTAATGTGGATGGAAGTGATTTACAGCAAGTAACCAAATTAGGAAATGCCAATTGGGCGCCTTTCTTCCACCCCAGCGGTGAAAAAATTATTTTCAGTTCCAATCACAAAACCAAGCGAGGCTTTCCCTTTAACCTTTTCATGGTTAATGTGGATGGAAGTGGCTTAGAGCAAATCACTTTTGACGAACAATTTGATGCTTTCCCAATGTTCAGCCCTGATGGAAGCAAATTGATCTTCTCCTCGAACCGCAATAATGGTGGTACCCGAAATACCAATCTGTTTATAGCCGATTGGGTGGAATAAAAATCCCCAAACCTATTTATCTAAACACCTCCTTGAATTTCACGGGGGTGTTTTTTTTTTAGCAAAATTCAAATAGCACTTTTAATAGTACAGTGATTCTCTGAAAAACTACCTTTAACCTCCTTAATTCACTATTCAACCTAATATTTCCCTTATGAAAAAAGTAACTGGCATTGGCGGCATCTTCTTTAAAAGTAAAGATCCCGAAAGTTTAAAGGCTTGGTATCAGAAACATTTAGGCTTCAGTACCGATCCATACGGAGTTAAATTCGACTGGAAAGATGATAGTGAAGCTGAAAACGGCTATACCCTATGGAGTCCCTTCCCTGAAACTACCGATTACTTTAAACCCTCTCAGAAAGATTTCATGATCAACTTCAGAGTGGACGATCTGGAAGCCCTGGTGGCGGAACTCAAGAAAGATGGGGTAGAATTAATCGACGAAATTGCCACATATGATTACGGTAAATTCGTGCATCTACTCGATCCAGAAGGTCATAGCATTGAGCTTTGGGAACCAATCAACTAAGACCTTAGCCAGCCGTTCCCCTAAATCATAAGCTTATCTTTAAACCCAGATAAGTTGAAATGGACCCTATTAAGAAAAATCAATTAATAGAAGCCTGCTTACAAAAGCGTCATGAAGGTTCTGAAAGTCAAGGTTTAAAAAGATTCCTAAGCGAACAAGGCCTAAGTGAATTAGAATGTTCTGAGATTATCCGGAAATCAGATCACCTCTATTTATCGGATATTCGGAAAAATCCACCCCAAGCTCCTAAGCAGAGGGTTTTCTTCCCCATGCTGGTGCTCTTTGGCCTACTAGCTCTGATGGTGATGGTTTTCTTCGATTACTATCAAGCAGGAATAGTAGGCCTCATTCTAGTTTGGCTTTCCCTCCGCAAATTCAGATCAAAGCCCACCAGTAGTCGAAATACACGCTTCCAGCATTTCAAGAAATAAAGTAGAAAAGTTTGGACGAATTTACTTCGAACAAACGTAAAGTACCTCCCCGTCCATAAGGGCAAAGCGCTTAATTTCTTCCGGACTAAAGGCTTCACGAACTTTATAGGCCTCCACCTTAAAACCTTCCTCAGCTAATCGCTTAGGATAATCGGCTCCATATTGACGTACGTGATCATATTGACCAAAACGACGGATTCTTTCCTCAGGATCGGTAATTGTAGGATCTTCATCCGTCACTTCCTGACCTGCTTTGAAAGGCACTTGCATGATCGCCAAGCCACCAGGCTTCAATACCCGACAAAGCTCGCGCATACATTGACGATCATCGGTTACATGCTCTAAAACATGGTTACAGAAAATCACATCAAAATGATTATCCTCATATTGGATATCATGAATATCCATCTTCACATCTGCGATAGGAGAATCTAAATCAGCCGTTAGGTAATCCAGGTTCTTCATCTTGCGAAAGCGACCATAGAAACACTGTTCTGGCGCAACATGCAACATGCTTTGCTTGGAATCAAAAAACTTGCTTTCGCGCTGTAAGTACAACCAAAGTAAACGATGGCGTTCCAATGACAATGAAGCTGGAGCCAAGGCATTTTCTCGCTGACGACCTTTATAACCATAAGGTAAAAGCTTGCGATACTTGCGACCATCGATAGGGTCTTCAAAGCGATCGCCCTTATAAAACAGAGCTAAGATCGGAGCGGCCGCATAGCTCAAACGGATTAGCATCGGTCGCGGAATTGTGTTCAGGGCGAACTTAAAAAGCGATTTAATCATAGTTCAGGGTTTATGCCCAGCACCTCATAGATGTAATCAAAAGTCGATAAAATTTGGGGCTCTCCATCCACCAAAGCCACATCATGCTCGAAGTGAGCTGCTGGCTTGCCATCTACGGTATTAATGGTCCAACCGTCGGGCAATTGCTTTACGCGAAAAGTACCCATGGTGATCATCGGCTCAATAGCCAGAACCATTCCATTCTTCAGGGCCTTGCCCCTCCCGCGCTTGCCAAAGTTTGGCACTTGGGGATCTTCATGAAGCTTCGTTCCGATACCATGTCCTACTAAATCGCGAACCACCCCAAATCCGTGGTCTTCGGCATGCTTTTGAATAGCAAATCCAATATCCCCAACTCTGCGGCCGGGTCTAAATTCATCAATTCCCAAATACAAGCTTTCGCGAGTAACATCTAAGAGCTTCTTGATATCAGGAGCCACATCCCCTACCTCAAAGGTGTAGGCATGATCGCCATAATATCCATCTAACAATGCTCCACAATCTATGCTTACCACATCTCCATCTTCCAAAGGAATATCGGTTGGTAAACCATGAACCACGGTTTCATTTTTGGAAATTAACAGCGTACTCGGGCAACCATAAAGCCCTTTAAAACCGGGCTTGGCGCCTTGAGATAAAATATATTCTTCGGCCTTACGATCGAGGTCTGAAGGTTTAACACCAGGCCCTACTTCTTTGGCCAGCATTCCTAAGGTTCGACTTACCACTAAAGCTGCTGCACGCAGTTTTTCAATTTCGGCCGGAGTTCTTAAATGAATCATTAATATCTAAAATCTGAAAAATCTTTTCTTGGAGTTCTTACGTGGACGGTTATTAGCTGGTTCCTCCTCATTCCCGCTAATAATTTGATAAACCACCCCCCATCCAGGGAATCCTTGCAAATTGCGATCATCCACAAACAAATCTGCATGAATCTTACGACTAGCCTCCTTCTCATCGTAGGCCTCTTCGGGATAACTCTTGTTTACGGCGTAAAACTCTACCCCATTTTCTTTGCAAAAGTCCACCGCTTCCTGAAGCTTGCGACCATATCGATAGGTCCATAAAATAAGGCGATGCCCATCTTTCTGTAGCATCTTTAAAGTTTCAAATGCAAAGGGTTTGGCCTTCCCAATGGCCGGATATGCATCATCTACAATAGTCCCATCAAAATCGATGGCTAAAATCTTCGATTCGTCAGTAATCATACAATTAAGGATTTACCGCTCATTGCTTGCGGCTTCTCAATATTCAACAGTTCCAAAAGGGTTGGCGCTACATCGCCTAAAACACCTTCGTGCAATTTAATCTTTTCTACATCATTCCCAATCAGGAAGCATGGTACCGGCTGTGTGGTATGCGCTGTATTTGGACTTCCATCTTCGTTACGCATGCAATCGGCATTACCATGGTCGGCCAATATGATGAAACGATAGCCTTTCTTTAGTCCGGCTTCAACCACCGCTTGAGCACATTGATCTACTGTTTCACAAGCCTTAATAGCCGCCTCCATCACTCCGGTATGCCCCACCATATCGGGGTTTGCAAAGTTTAGGCAGATAAAATCAGGGCTCTTACTTTCAATATCTTCAATGATCGCATCACGTACCTCAAAGGCACTCATCTCTGGCTGCAGGTCATAGGTTGCCACCTTGGGCGATGAAATAAGCAAACGGTGCTCACCTTCGTATTCGGCTTCCCGTCCTCCGGAAAAGAAGAAGGTAACGTGTGGATATTTTTCGGTTTCAGCAATACGTACCTGAGTCTTCCCAGCTTTGCTAATCACCTCACCTAGTGTATCGCTTAAATTATCTTTTTCATAAATCACCTTTACCCCTTTGAAGGTATCATCATAGCGGGTCATGGTCACATAATAGAGATTCAGCTTTTTCATCTCCTGCTCCGGAAAATCTTGCTGATTTAAAGCCATGGTAATTTGTCGACCGCGATCCGTTCGGAAGTTGAAGCAAATCACCACATCATCCTCAGCAATTAAGCCATTGCTATTGATGATTCCAGGCTCAATAAACTCATCGGTAATTCCACGCTCATAATTGCTTTCCAAGCAGGCCTTAGCTGAGGCAAAAGATTCTCCTTCACCTTTCACCATAAGGTCATAAGCCTTACGCACCCGCTCCCATCTTTTATCACGGTCCATGGCAAAATAACGACCAACCACTGAGGCCACAGCCCCACCATGTTTGGCTAAATGCTGCTCCAAATCGGCCATATAGCCCAATCCTCCCTTCGGATCAGTATCGCGTCCATCTGTAAAGGTGTGAACAAAAATGTCTTGCAAACCGCGATCGGCCGCAGCGGTTATCAAACCTTTAAGATGTTGGATATGGGAGTGCACCCCTCCATCTGAAAGTAAACCGATGAAATGCACTTTTTTCTTCTGGTTCAGAGCATAGTCCAAAGCTTCCACCAATACGGGCTCCTTAGCTAAACTGCCATCTTCAACAGCCATATTAATTTTCACCAAATCTTGATACACCACGCGGCCGGCTCCCAGGTTCATGTGGCCAACTTCACTATTTCCCATTTGCCCATCTGGTAAACCAACGGCCAAGCCGGAAGCCTGCAAACGCGTGTTCGGATATTGATGGTAAAGTGAGTCCACAAAAGGAGTTTGAGCCTTATCAATGGCGGATACCTCAAGATTCTTAGCGATGCCCCAACCATCTAAAATGATCAGTGCCGCTTTTGGCGAATTGCTCATGATTCAATTTTAAGCTGCAAAATTAGACATTGCCTTTCGAAAGACCTTCGATCTAAAGGATTAATCCCTGAAAGGCAAAGGCTAAGCGCTCAATTAAGCCAGTTCTATAAGAGCCGCCAGGGCTTGCTGGATATTCGCACGAACTTCGAGGATACTGGCTTCCATCATATAGCATGGCGCACAAACAATTTTAAGCTCAGTATCTACACTTACTTCGTCTACTGTTTTTGACTGCGCCTCCACTCCAATGCTTTCCATGCCACCGGAAATGGCCGCTATATCATAGGGAGAAGCCTCTACAGTGCTTCCCACACTGAGATGAGCATGATAATGTGTGCCCTCCAAGGCCTTGGCTAGGGTAGTAGGACTCATACACAAAGCCGCGATTGGCTTCTGGTTTTCAATCATATTGAGCACTAAGGCTTTGACCTCTGGTAGGATACTTCCCTCCGGGCCTTCAAAAGCCCATTTAGTGAGATTTTTAGCTGTACCAAAGCCACCGGGCATAAATAAGGCATCTATCTCAGAAGGATCAAAGTCAGCCAGATCCATTACTTCCCCTCTGGCAATTCGAGCCGACTCAATCAATACATTTCGTTCTTGGTCCATTTCGGAACCATCGAGATGATTGACCACATGATGTTGCTTTACATTTGGGGCAATACATTGGTATTCATGCCCTGCTTCGGCTATGGCCAGGAGACTAAGAACTGCTTCATGTATTTCAGTTCCATCGTAAACTCCAGAGCCATGCAAGAGTACGCCTATCTTCATAGTTTCTGTTTGGACAGCAAATTAGAGAATTGCTAAGTCCTCTCAAACCATCAGGAACAAAAGAGTAAATAAGAGGCTGTTAATAACGGCTATTTAGACAAGCTCTTCTTTGCTAAGCGAGCCAGTATTATGGGATCCTGCAATTCTTTAATGGCGTCTTTGGCCGCCCAAAATTTATATTTAGAATCCCCCAATTGCCATTCCTTTTGAATGTAATCCTGAATTTGGGCATTGAGCCACAAACTGCGCTTTCCTAATGTTCTGAGTACCCAAGAGTTTGCCTTTCGCACAAAATTTCGATCATCTTCAATAAACTCTTTCACCAAAGGAAGATATTCGAGCAAGTCCGAATCAGGCATTTTTTTATGATGCATGCTGATAGAGGCGATCATTACCAGTCCTGCTCTCCTTTGAAACTCGCCCGGCAATGGAGCCCACAACCAAGGTAGCTCGCGGGCAAAGCTTGTCTTTTGAAATAATGATCCACAAAATTGATCCACCAGATCCCAGCTATAGAGGTCTTCCATAAATCGATCAGCCTGCTCTCGGCTTAATTCCTTGGCAGGAAAGATTAGTCCAGCGGCTAGTTTCGCTTCATGGTAGTCCGTTTCAAAGAGTTCCAAGGCCAATTCAGCATTTCCTTTAAATGGCTTGATGTATTCCCGAATATCAGGCATACGCACTCCCAGTGCATGCTCATTTGGAATCCCGAATCCGGCTAACTTAATGCGATATCCTTCATCGCTTAAATCTTGGAGACCTTCAATAAAATGAAGAACATCCATCTTAGCCTAATAAGAAGCTTACATCACCTTGCGGAATTTCGCGCATTTCCTTTTGCGCTTCAAACAAGACCGCCGAATGAGGTCCCTTCAGCTCTAGCTTACCTTTCTCCAAACGCAACCAAGATCCTTCACGGAGGCCAATTACTGCTTGAGAGTTCTGAAAATGAAACTCATTGATCCGAGTGGCTCGGGTTTCCCCCTGATGTTTAGAGTTCGGATCCGGATCTAAATAATGTGGATTGATATTAAAGGGCACTAAAGCCAGGGCTTCAAAGCTAGGTGGATATACGATCGGCATATCATTCGTGGTACCAATGCTAAGTCCTGTTAAATTACTTCCGGCGCTACTTCCCATATAAGGAATCCCTTTAACCACCGCTGCTCTTAAGGCTTCGATAAGCTCTAATTCATATAGAGTTTTAGTAAGGAGGAATGTATTACCACCGCCCACAAAAATGGCTTGGGCTTTCGCAATGGCTTCTTTGGGATCCGCAAACTCATGAATACCCTTAACCTCAATCCCCTTTGCGGCTAAAGCCTTGGTGGGATACTTGGTATATTCATCAAAGCTGATTCCTCCGGGACGAGCATAAGGAATGAATAACAATTCCTTGGCCTCTCCCAAAAATCCCTCCACCTCATCCAGCAGATATTCCATGTAATCTGAGCCATGTATTTTACTGGTAGAGATCATTAAAACTTTGGAAGAATCGGAGTGATAGGCTTTCATGCTAGGTACTTTGCGGCAAAGGTATCATTTCATACCTAGAAAAAAGGTCCTTAATCCTTTTCCGCCTGATACTTAGACTCCTCCCAAAGTGTAGTCCACACGCCCATTTTCAGACCCTCGATCCGAGTCCAAATCGGGCGAACTCTACCCCCATAGGCAGAAATATGATTGTAATCTCCGAAGAAGGCCAAAGGATTAGTGCGGAAGGAATCTTCACTGATTTGCAGATTGATCCAGGTCTCACCTTGATCGGTGCTGCGGGCTAAATACACGTGGGTATGATTGCCTTCCAAATCACGACGATCATAAAAAACAGCATACAGAATATTGCTTACAGGATCTACGCACATCCAGGTGAAAAATTGATCTGCTGATCCGGTATCATCATTTACCCGAATAGCATCCGTCCAAGTATCGCCACGATCGTCGGAGCGCATTACCCAAACATCGTAATTGCCTTCGCGATCATCCACCCAGTTTACATATAGGCTTCCAGTGGTATCGCAAATAGTAACCGGCATTCCATTGGCCCTTTGCACGCCTGGCACATCAATATCCCAACCTCCGGATTGCTGAGCAATTACCCGATCCTCGGTCCAGCTTTCTCCCGCATCGCTGCTCTTGGAGAAATATAAATTCCCACGATTACCCCAGGTTACATAGATGGTACCATCTGGCCCAACGGCGGGCACGGCTCCTTCGGTGGTACTGTCATTATCCAAACAGTTCCCGGGAATGGTATTTACTTGAATTGCTTCTGACCAGGTTTCTCCGCCATCCAAAGATTTGGAGAATAAAATATTGCTCTCATCCTTGGGATCTTCGCTGCCATAATTATCAAACTGAGTCCAGGTAATGTATATCGCATTTGTATTAGTATCAACTACCGCCCAATGCTTATCCTGATCTTTGGGATGCGCCATTCCGGTAAAGCTTCCATTAGACCAGGTTTGACCACCATCAGTACTTTTCTGAATAACTATCCGATCCAGAATCTCTTCGCTAGACCAGTTCTCACCGGTAGGATCCGACAAATGCAAATAATAATGATGACCAGCCGTATCCGTAATTAAAACCGGATCCCCCCATACGCCAAAGGAAGAAACCATGGTATCTCCAGTCCAAGTTTCACCACCATCGGTACTGTAAAATACCGCATCAAGCACTGCTCCGGCGACAATATTATCTGGGTTTCGAGGATTAATGGAAATACTAGGCTCACAATAACCCCGACCTCGAAGCAAGCTTCCTTCGCCGATTAAGACATTTTGAGCTGAGAGGGATAAGCCACAAAGACCTATCAATGAACTAAGAATTACTTTCTTCATTTTACACGAATACACATGAGTCCATCGCGCAGGGGTAAAAGCAGATTTTCTACCCGATCATCCTCTTGCACGAAGGTATTGAATTCCAATAAGGCGAGGGTACTTTCATCATTGGGCTGTAAATCCTCAATCACCTTCCCACTCCACAACACATTGTCTGCCAGGATAAAGGCCCCGGACTTCAAGCTCGGAATTAGGAGCTTGTAATAATCTAAATAGCGAGGTTTATCCGCATCAATAAAGATCAAATCCCAATCTCGTTTCAGGTTTTGGAGTGTATCCAGAGCATCACCAATATGTAAGTGAATTTGCTCGGCCTTGCCAGCCTCAGTGAAATACTTCTTACACATAGTCTCCAGTTCATCATTGATCTCAAGGGTATGCAGCTCCCCTCCTTCCTGCAGACCTTCGGCCAGGCATAAGGCTGAATAGCCCGTATAAGTACCTATTTCCAAAATGTATTTCGGTCGGGCCAATTTCGATATCATCGCTAAATACCGTCCTTGCAAAGCCCCACTAAGCATGCGTGGCTGCAGGATTTTCAAATGGGTTTCGCGATTTAATTGGGCTAAGAGCTCAGGCTCTGCATCGTGATGCGCACTGAGGTAGTCTTCTAGTTTGGGATCGAGAAAATGCATAAATCAGAATTGCATCAAAAGTAGCTATTAAGTGCGGCGATTCCCTAATTTCGCCTCCATGATCACCCTCAAACCTTTTCGCGCTTATCGCCCACCGCGGGATAAGGCTTATTTAGTTGCTACCCGTTCCTACCTGACTTATACAGAAGAGGAACTGGACGATAAACTGAATAATAACCCTTTCAGTTTTATGCATGTCATAAATCCGAAAGCTGGACGTGCATTGGCCCCAGGAAAAGCCAAGTACGACATGGTTCGTGAAGGTTTTGAGCTTTGGTGTGAGGAGGAGATTTTCCTTAAGGATGAGCAGGCCTCCTATTATTTATACAGCCAGGTTAAGGATGGCAATGAATACATTGGCCTGATTGCAGCTGTAAGCGTTGAAGATTATTTAGAAGGGCGCATCAAAAAACATGAAAACACCCTCAGTGCCCGTGAGGAAATGTTTACCGATTACCTGGAAGAAACCGGCTTTAATGCTGAACCAGTATTGCTCATCTATCATGATGATTTTGAACTAAACCGCCTCTTCGCGCGCTATATCGAAACCAGGGCCGAATATGAATTCACCTCTACTGATCGGGTTTTTCATCGCCTTTGGCCCATAACAGACTCCAAAGATCTGGAACTAATTACGGCCGCGTTTGAGCGTCAAAACTGCCTTTATATTGCAGATGGTCATCATCGTAGTGCCAGTTCTGCTCGTTTGGCAAAGCGCATGCAGGAAAAAGGCAAAACAGTAGGGGCACATCAATATTTCATGGCCTTCCTGATTGGGGAAGAGCAAATGAAAATTTACGACTTCAACCGCCTGGTCATTAATGATAGTGGCAAGACCAAAGCTCAGGTCCTGGCCGAATTGGAACATGGTTTTAATATCGAACCCAAGCATCAGGAAACCTTCCACCCTCAAAAAATCCATGAAATTGGAATGTACATGGATGGGGAGTGGTTTAAACTGAACCCCAAGATTGGCAGCTTCGACCCCAATGATGCGGTGGGTCACTTGGATGCGGAGATATTAAGTCGCAGCATTCTGGATCCGGTATTCCACATTAAAGATCTGAAATCGGATGATCGGGTCGATTTTGTTCCCGGCACCTATGGTTTGGATTATTTGAAGAAGGCGGTAGACAAAGGAGCTTACCACCTGGCCTTTAGCTTATTCCCTGTAAGCATCGAGCAGATTAAACAGGTAAGTGATGAAGGTAAAATTATGCCTCCTAAAAGCACCTATATCGAACCTAAACTGAGAAGTGGTTTGGTAATTTATCCGATTAACGAGGATTAAAAAGGCCAGTTTTCCAGGCACATAATTAAGGCTAAACCAAAGCCAGCACCCGACACAAAAAGGTTCCAATCGCGAATTTTCCGATTGAGCATAAAGCTATAAACTCCCATTAGCAAAAGTGTAATAGCCACTAATAAGAGCTGCGCCAATTCAATACCCAGATTAAAGGGTAATAGAGCTTGCCAGTAATTGCTATCGCCCATTACTAGCATATCGTAGTAATTGGAAAAGCCCAATCCGTGAATTAAGCCAAAGACCCCGGCAATCCAGACTTTGGATTTATTATTCTGATTTTGTCCGGACTTGGTTAAATTATAAAGGGCCGTAAGCAGAATGGTTAATGGAATCAGAAATTCGATGATTCCTTTATCAATCTTAATCACATCCAAGGCCCCCAAGCTAAGGGTCAGGGAATGCCCGATTGTAAAGAAGGTTACAGCGGCTACTACTCGTAACCAATTTCGACTTTGATACACTGCCATTAGCACCACTACAAACAAGATGTGGTCCATAGCCTGAATACTCATGATATGCTCATAACCCAGGCGCAGATAAGTCGAAAATGTTTGCATACTAAAAGACTAATTTCTTTTCAGATTCCGCAGAAGTGAGGTAGGCCGATCGAAGTTCATCTCCAATTCGAACATTCACAATATTGCTCTGATCATCAAAGCTATCAAAAAAGACGCTATTGCGAACTACCAATTCTGCTGGCTTTTCAGGGCAAGGGTAGAAAAAGTACAAATAAATCATTTCCACCTCAACTTCTTTTCCAAGGTAGTTCTGTTTTAAGGACTTAGGGCCAATCTTCAGATTAAATTCTTGTGAAATATAAGCCGCCACCAAGCTATCCGCACTGGGATGCTCATCGGCCTCACCCAATTTCAAAGAATAGGCAAGATCCTTTTCGAGGTGATTTTCCAGGTCTTCCCGAAAAAGCCGAAGGGTGCATTGCATTTCTTGATCCTTATACTCCACTTGAGCAATACTCACATGAAAATCATGGCGCGGCAGACAAAGACTAATTAGAACTAAAATTAACTGAGGCATCTTAGTAAATTGAACGCCAAAGTAGCAAATCTCCTCAGGAGCGCTAGCTATAATACCCAAATATCGAATGTCGAATACAGACCTAATTATTCCTGAAAGGAGTCGTGATATTGGCGACTTCCTGGTTGGCAGACTTTTACCTTTTCGCAAGAAACGAATGGTAGGCCCATTTATCTTCATTGACCATATGGGCCCCACCCAATTAGGACCTAATCATTATATGGATGTGGATCAGCATCCCCATATTGGATTGGCAACTTTAACCTTTTTATTGGAGGGCGAGGTAGAACATCGCGACAGCTTGGGGACTCAGCAAATAATTCGCCCGGGCTCCGTAAACTGGATGGTAGCCGGATCCGGGGTAAGCCACACCGAAAGAACCCCAGCACATTTGCGCAATGGAAATATCTTCACGGTGCATGGCTATCAAATATGGGTGGCTTTGCCTAAGGATCTAGAAAAAGTAGAACCCTCTTTTCATCATTTCGATAGTGATGATTTACCCCAGTGGCAAGATGGCCCTAATCAATGGAAATTAGTCGCTGGCGAAGCCTTTGGTCGCAAATCACCAGTCCCAGTGCACTCCCCGCTTTTTATGCTGGAGTTAAACTGTGAAACAGATTCCGAAATCGACCTGCAAGGTCAGCTAAAGGGTGAAATTGGAATTTGCGTGGTAGAAGGTAAAGTATGGGCTTGCGACCAAGAGGTGGAAGCAGGTAATCTTTTAGTTTCAAAAGATGAAAATGCATGCAAATTGAAGATTGCTGCAAATAGCCATATATTATTCTTCGGTGGTGAAGCCTTCCCTGAATCTCGCAACATTTATTGGAATTTTGTTTCGAGCGAAACCCAATTAATTGAAGAGGCCAAAGAAAAATGGCAACAGCACGATTGGCCTAAAGTTGATGGCGACAGCAGTTATGTTCCTCTCCCTGAAATCTCTTAATCCTACCTGTTTATGAAAATGAAATTATCTCTTCTGCTCTTAAGCCTGATTAGCCTAAATAGCTGGGCTCAAAATAAAGATGGCTTTAGCCTGGAAATGTTTGGCGGCAGCTTCAGCGTGCAGAACGCCTTTGGTAGCAAATATGATTATCAAGGCATCAAAGCCTGGACGGGCATTGCCTTTGAAGCGGGAGCCGGAGCAGCCTTTCGGCAAAATGCGGGTCGAAATCAGCAATGGGGATTAAAACTTGGAATTTCGCGCATGGCCTTTAGCTATACCGGCAGCGATTATGTGGATGGCAATGGCGACACCCAAATTTACCGTCCTCAAAGTACGCGTCGCATCTATTTCAACTTCACCCCAATCTATGCTTTTCGCTTAGCAGAAAGCAGCGGTTTCGATTTTGACCTGGAAAGCAGCTTGAGCATAAAACTTCCAATCAATGCCTATTCCTTGAGTTTGGATGCCGCTCAGAATAATACCGATATCAATGATTTTGACCGCTATTCTTTGGGGGAACTCAGTATTTTCCAAGCTCAAATAGCCCCCACCTTTGTTTGGGAGACCACTCGACTGGGAGTTTATTTCGCTTATAATTTAAACAGCGGCACTAATTGGGAAAGCATTTCTGGCTGGGGCGCCGGATTGCAAATCAGTTATTTTATTGAAGACTGATCAGAGAAACCAAAGGCCTAAGGCGATAAGAAGAAGGACCACAACTTGCAGCCACTTCATAAAATGACCGAAAGCCGCTTTGGCTAAATAGCGCTTAAACTGTCCCGCTAAAATGGCCATCAGGCTGAAGATTAAAAAAGCCTGCAGCATAAAGCTTAGGCCCATAAAACTCATTTGCTGAAAAGCCGGCCAAGGAGCATCAGAATCCACAAATTGAGGTAAAAGTGCCAGGAAGAATAAAGTCACCTTGGGGTTGAGAACATTCATTAAAAAGCCCTTGGCCCAAGAAGACCAAAATCCGGGAATAAGCGAAGTTCCTTTAGACTTTTCCAGATGAATGGCTTGCGGTTCTTCCCTCCAGGCACCATAGGCCAAGTACACTAAATACAGGGTTCCAGCCAATCGTAAGGCCACGGAAATCTGTGGAAACTCCAAAAGCAATAAAGCCAAGCCACTCGCCGCCAGTAGCGTATGTACCAATACCCCGGAGGCTAATCCGGCCGATAGACTTATGCCCCTGCGAGAACCCCGACTCAGGCTTTCGGTCAAGACAAAAATATTATCTGGCCCCGGCATAAAAGTGAGGGCTATGGCAGCACTTAAAAAGGTGAAATATAATTCCCAGTTCACGGTCAGCAAGATATACTGCTTTAGGGATTCTATGAAGATTGGCTCGCTGGGATTTGTAAATTAGCACCAGCCGAATAAACCTGTGTGATGTCCAAAACCCCAAGCACCCCAATTAATTGGTTCGCTCTTTACACCAAGCCCCGCGCCGAAAAAAAAGTTGCCGAGCGACTTAAAGCAAAAGGTTGTCAGGTTTATGCCCCCACCCAGACTGTAATTAAGCAATGGAGCGATCGCAAGAAGAAGATCGAAGAACCGTTCTTTAAAAGTTATGTCTTTGTTCAATTTGAGCTTAAGGATAAATTTGAAATCTTGAACACCCCAGGAGTGGTTGCTCAGGTAACCTGGTTGGGAAAAGCGGCAGAAATTCGGGCCGAAGAAATTGAAGCTATCCAAGAGTTTTTGCAAGCTTACCAAGGAGTTAGCATAGAACAAATTGATTTTGAAGCGGGACAAAAACTACGCATTAAACACGGCGAACTGGAAGATGAATACGGAACGGTAGTTCGCCAAAACAAGCATCGGGTGGTGCTCGAAATTGAAAAACTGGGAATGGCTTTATATGCCGAAGTCCCCAAAAGTCAAGTTGAAAATATTGAAAAATGAAAAAGCTATTTAGTACTCTGTTCATCCTTAGTCTAGCCCTGAACAGCTGGGCCCAAAATGCTGAGGAATCGCCTAAAATTAATTGGCTCACCATAGAAGAGTTGGAGGAAGCCCAGGCAAAGGAACCGCGCAAAGTGTTTGTTGACCTATATACCAGTTGGTGTACTTGGTGCCATAAGATGGATAAGGCCACCTTTCAACACCCAGGCATTGTAGAGTATGTAAATGCAAATTACTATGCCGTGAAGTTCAATGCTGAAAGCAAGGACTCCATCTATTTTAAGGGGCATACTTTTAAATATGTGGCTCAAGGCCGTAGAGGCTATAATGAACTGGCCGCCACCTTGGCCAATGGTCGTCTTTCCTATCCCACGATCGTGTATTTGGATGAGGAACTCAATGTAATCCAACCGGTACCCGGATATATGGACCCGAAATCATTTGAGCAGGTTATCACCTATTTAGCTGGAAATCATTATAAAGAACAGCCTTTCGACCAGTACAAAATGAACTACGAATTGGTCTATTCTCTCAAATAGAAAGCTCAAGATTTCAGGCTGGGAAAGCTAGGTAAGAGCGCGGCAATTACCTTAACTTTGCGCTTTTCAAAATCTCAGCATGAAGATCTCATACAATTGGCTTAAGGAGTATTTGAACACCGACCTCAGTCCAGAAAAAGCAGCGGAATATTTAACCGACACCGGATTAGAAGTTGAAGGTTTGGAGCAAATCGACACCATTAAAGGTGGCTTGCGCGGAGTTGTAATTGGAGAAGTACTAAGCTGCGTACCCCATCCAGATGCCGATAAACTTAAAGTTACAGAGGTAAATATTGGTGCCGATGAGCCGGTACAAATTGTATGTGGCGCCCCTAATGTGGCTGCCGGACAAAAAGTTCCCGTGGCTACGGTTGGTACCGAAATTTATACTGAGGACGGCTCCTTCACCATTAAGAAAAGCAAACTACGTGGCCAGGTTTCGGAAGGCATGATTTGCGCCGAAGATGAGCTGGGATTAGGCGAGAGCCACGATGGTATTATGATCTTAGACCCTGCCGCCAAAGTGGGTAGCCCTGCGGCAGAGTATTTCGAAATAGAGTCCGACTATGTAATTGAAATAGGACTTACCCCCAACCGTACCGACGCCATGAGTCATTACGGAGTAGCTCGTGATCTGCGTGCTGCTTTACTGCGATTTAATCAGGGGAAACCCGAATTAAAGCTTCCTTCCGTTTCGGCCTTTAAAACCGAACGCAATGATATGCCCGTTTCGGTGCGTATCGAAAATGAAGAAGCTTGTTATCGCTATATGGGTATCTCCATCCAAGGAGTAAAAGTGGAAGAGTCACCAGCCTGGTTACAAAACCGCTTAAGAGCCATTGGCTTAAAGCCGGTAAACAACATTGTGGATATAGGTAACTATGTTCTACACGAGACCGGCCACCCAATGCATGCCTTTGATGCCGATAAAATTGCTGGAAAGGAAATCATCATTAAAAATGCTGTGGCCGGCGATAAATTCATCACCCTCGATGGTAGTGAATTGGAATTAAGCGATCAGGATTTAATGATCTGGGATGCCGAACGCCCCTTGGTTTTAGCCGGTGTTTACGGTGGTCAGAACTCAGGCGTAAGCAGCAGCACTGAAAATGTATTTCTGGAAGTAGCTTATTTCGATCCGGTACACATTCGGAAAAGTGCTAAGCGTCATGCTCTGAATACCGATTCCTCTTTCCGCTATGAGCGAGGTGTGGATCCAGAAATGACCGAATACGCCTTAAAACGAGCGGTAACCTTAATTCAGGAAATTGCGGGTGGCGAAGTTGCTATGGCTATTGCCGATGAGCATCCGGTGAAGATTCAAAATCAGGAGCTCACTTTAAATTTAGATCGCATGAATAGCCTGATTGGTGAGGCCATCCCCACCGAAATGGTTCGCGATATTTTAGCTTCCTTGGATATCCGCATCAAGGCGGAGTCCGGTAAAAACTGGCACCTCGAAGTACCAGCTTACCGTCGTGATGTAGAACGTGAAGCCGATGTAGTAGAAGAAGTACTGCGTATCTATGGTTTCAATGCAGTACCCTACGATGGTCCCATGCGTATTTCAGTAGCTCAAAAAAGTGCCGATGATGATGCTCGTGAAAGAGATATGATCAGCAGCTTATTAAGTAGCCTGGGCTATCATGAAATGATGAACAACTCACTCACCAAAGCTTCTTATTACGAGAAGTACGGCTTTGAGCCCGAAGCGAGTGTGGCAATGCTCAACCCACTGAGTCAGGATTTGGCCGTAATGCGCCAATCTATGCTATTCGGTGGATTGGAAGCGGTTGAATACAATAGTAAACGCCAAAGAGCAAATCTTAAGTTTTTTGAATTTGGTCGTTGCTACCGTAAAAAGGAAGCTGGTTTTGAAGAACGCGAAGACCTAGCCCTGTGGTTAACCGGTTTAGCCGAAGATGAAAACTGGAAGCAAGGTTCCCAAGCCAGCGACTTTTACCAATTGAAAAATGCGGTTCTATTGCTTTTTGAACGCATCGGATTAAGTGGCTATCAAGAATCAGCTTCGGATGCCGCCATCTTTAGTGAAGGATTAAAATGGCATCGTGGCAAAAAGGTTTTAGCCGAAATTGGTAAGGTAAACCCTGGCCTACTTAAAAGCTTTGATCTGAAAACCGCCGTTTTCTATGCCGAACTAAATTGGGAAGCTTTAGTGGATGCTGCTCGTAAAAACAGCATTGTAATGAGCGACCTGCCTAAGTTCCCAGAAGTACGTCGCGACTTAGCTTTATTGGTGGACAGCAACGTGAAATACGGTGACTTAGCGCAAGCAGCAGCCAAAGCAGGTGGCAAGCTCCTAAAGGCAGTGAACCTCTTTGATGTGTACGAAGGCAAAAACTTACCGGAAGGAAAGAAATCCTACGCCTTAAGTTTCACCCTGGCTCATGAGGAAAAGACCCTTAATGATAAAGCAGTAGAGCAAATCATGTCTAAGATTCTGGCCAGCCTAGAGAAACAATTCGGAGCCAGCCTGCGTTAGAAGCGGCATGCTGAAGATCGCCTTCGATCCTATTTACCATCATCCTTTGCCCGAGGGACATCGTTTCCCGATGGCAAAGTACAGTCTGTTGCCGGAGCAATTACTCTATGAAGGTACTTGTACGGAAGACAATTTCTTTCGACCTGAGCTCCTTAAGGAGGAACAGATTTTACGTACCCATTGCCCGGAATACTGGCAAAAACTTAAGGACTTAAAATTAAGTCGCGCCGAAGAACGTCGCACCGGCTTTCCACTATCTGCTCAATTGGTAGAAAGGGAAAGGCGCATTGCTCAAGGTACCATTGACTGCTGTTTTCATGCACTGGAATATGGTGTTTCCCTCAATATCGCCGGAGGCACCCATCATGCCTATACCAATCGTGGTGAAGGATTTTGCCTGCTAAATGACATTGGCGTTGCGGCGCATTATCTACTGGATCATAATCTTGCTCAACAAATACTGGTTGTAGATCTGGATGTACATCAGGGAAATGGAACGGCCGAAATAATGGCTGGCGAAAATCGGGTATTCACCTTTTCGATGCATGGCGAAAAAAACTACCCTCTACATAAGGAAAAGAGTGATCTGGATATTGCCCTGGCAGATGACACCAATGATCTGGAATATCTAAGTCGACTTAGAGAAGAACTTCCAAGACTCTTGGATCGCCTAAATGCCGATTTCATTTTCTACCAATCGGGAGTGGATGTTTTGGCCACGGATAAATTAGGACGCCTGGGCATGAGCATAGCAGGTTGTAAAGAGAGGGACCGCTTTGTTTTTGAAGAAGCTCAAAAGAGGCAGATTCCAGTAGTTTGCAGTATGGGTGGGGGCTATAGCGAACGACTGGCCGATATTGTGGAAGCCCATGCCAATACCTATCGCTTGGCGCAGACCATGTATTTCTAAATCTCCTTAGGAAGGTAAATCTTAAAGGTGGTTCCCTGATTAACGATACTCTTCAACTCCACCTTACCACCCATGGCTTCCACTTGATTCTTCATAATGTACAAACCTAAACCCCGAGCCTTCGGATGTTGATGAAAGGTTTGATACAATTGAAAGAGACGATCTTTATAGCGCTTCAAATCTATTCCCAACCCATTATCTTGAACTTCCAGAATATGGAATTCACGATTTTCACCGAGTCGTATATGTACACGAGGTTCTCGATCTGGATGGCGATAACGCAGGGTATTGCTTAATAAATTGAGCAAGATACTTTCCAAATAAGCTCTTACGGAGTACACTTCCGCTTCTGTATTAAAGTCGAGTTCTACCTTAGCATTTAGAGCCTTTAATTCAGCCCCAAGAATATCCAGAATCCGCTGTACTTCATCACTGAGTCGCAAATTAGCCTTGCTACGATTTAAGCTTTGATTGATGGCTATGATCTCATTCAAATGCTTAATGGTAGACTCTAAGCCATCACTAACCTTGCGCAAATAATCCCATAGTTCTTGCTTTTCATCTTCACTTTTTGCCAAATCCACCGCTTCTATTAAGCCTTGAAGATTAGCAGAATGAGAGCGAATATTATGGGAAACGATATAGGTAAAGCTCTGCAGGCGTTTATTCTGTTCAGAAGTAATGTTGAGCAAGGCTTCCATTTCCTTGTTCTTCACTTCCTCCTCATGAATATCCTGCATTACTAAAAGGCTATAGAGGAATTCACCATTGGCATTCCAAATCGGTTTATTGCGAACATGTAGCCAACGTGCTCCTTCTTCGGCATCCAGTAAAACCTTCAGTTCAATGCTGCGCTGGGCATAAATGGCAATGAGTAGATCTTCCTTTTGCTTGCGATTCTCCTGACTTTTGAAAAGCTGCTCTGGTTCTTTATTGAGCGCGAAATCCGGCTTCCAGCCGAAAAATTCCATACAGGCGGTGTTCAGCCAATCTACCTTCCCCTCCGGACTGATTATCATAATTAAGTCGGAGGTATTCCTGGCGATTAAAGCTAATTTATGCTGTTCTTTCTCAAAGGCCTTTTGATCATCAATGGCGGTGAGGATACCATACCAGGAGCTGCGTTCAGCTGACTTCGATTCCGGACGCACCCGAATGCGAAACCAGCGCTCCTCTCCCAACTTATTCTCAATTCGAAATTCGGTATCTAAATCCTTAAAATTACGTGCCGAATAAACCACAGATCCCAAAAGGGTAGAGTAATCCTTGGGACTAATTACTTGCATTATACTACTAGGGTCATCGACCAAGTTTTGCCGTTGAATCCCAAAGTTCACCTCTTCAAAAGCCTTGCTTAAAAAGCTTAGCGACAAATTTTTGTTAGGCTCATAATCTACCTGAAAAACTACTCCCGGAATGCTTTCCGTTAGTTTTTCCAATTGTTCGCGATGGGCCCTGGACTTTGCTCTTTCGGCTTCCCTGTCTGTAACATCTTGCTGTAAGCCTAAATGACCTACAATTCGATTTTTATCATCGCGTAAAAGCAGATAATCACCTTCAATTTTAATCAGGCTTCCATCGGTTCGCCGTTCCTCGGTTAAATTGTGTAAATGACCTTTCTCGAAAAAGTTTTTCCACACATTAAGTCCGGATTCTATATCATGCAAAAAGAAATCTCGCGGACTAAGATTTAAGAATTCATCTTCGCTCTGAAAGCCATATTGATCGAGGATCATTTTATTACAGCGGGTGATCACCTGATTCTCAAAGGCATATTTTACCACTGCATCCTTATCAGTATCCTCATTCCACTCCTGAGGTTCTGGCAGCATCATGAAAAATACTCCGATCATCTGATTTTCGAAAAAGAAATTCAGTTCCCTTTGTCGGGCATCCAGCTGTTCTTCTGCTGCTTGCAAAGCAGAGATATCAAAGCCTCGGGCATAGATCACATCTACATCTCCATAACAATCCGGAAAGGAAATAAACTGCCAATGCGTACTTACAAATCCTGCTCCACGCGGATTCTTTTTCTCGATCCGTACATTACAAATTAATCCCGGATGCTCGAGGCAATAATGGGCCGTTTCCCGACCGATTTCTCTGCTTTGTTCAGCTACATCGGCCATGGAGTTTTCCCCAATTCGAGAAGCTTTTTCGGCAAAAAAATGTTCGACATACAGAGTATTATGGAAGAGATATCTTCCTTCCCGATCTATTTTAATTAAATAAGGATAATAGAGTTGATCATCATGCCATGGATTTTGCGGAGCATATAAATGCAATGCCACGAAATAATCCGGATAGTTTTCCAAGAGCCTTTGTTCTACTTCAAAGTTTAGAAAGTCTTTATTGGAAGCGTAGTTTAATTGGAAGTGATTCGACTCTCCTTTATGGTATATCTCCAGGCAATAATTAAATTGTTTTGCCCCTAGTGTATGAGCTTTAAAATCTTCAGAAGCATGGCGATCAATACCAATAGAAACCGCCAGGGCATTATTCACAAAGACTTCACCACTGGGAACATGGCAAATCCAATAGCCAAAGGGAGCTTCCTGCTCCAAGGCAATAAGTAATTGATTATCGGAAGATATTTCTTGAAATGCCGAAGACCGGGGAGCAGCCATTGATGCTAAA
Organism: Croceimicrobium hydrocarbonivorans; assembly: GCF_014524565.1. Lineage (NCBI taxonomy): Bacteria > Pseudomonadati > Bacteroidota > Flavobacteriia > Flavobacteriales > Owenweeksiaceae > Croceimicrobium > Croceimicrobium hydrocarbonivorans. The sequence goes on from NZ_CP060139.1 coordinate 855,337, forward strand.
TTTTAAGCCGCTCTAAGGTAATTAAAGTTCAAGATTCTGACGATGGATATACATAAATCCATCTAAAGAATTATTAAATAGCGGATCTACATTAAAGCAAACAATCAATGCATTTTGCTGTAAATACTTTTTAATCAAAGGAGGTATACGCAGATCACCGGGCTCTATTTCATCAATTCTACGATCGAATTGCACTAAATCCTCAGGACTGGAATTCATAACCATATCCCTAGCTTCTGCCTTTAATTTTAGTTTAAAAGGCTTTCGGGGCCTAATCTCTTGGGCTAAACTGGCATCGCCAAAATTCTTTAATAAGAAAGCCACCATTAGATTGCGACTAAAGATGGAAAAGCTATTGCTGATACTAGCGCATCCCACTATAAATTCCAGTTCTTCATGTCGTCGCATTACCTCCCTGATGCCATTCCACATCACAAACAGAGGTAAAGGCTTTTGCTGATGGGCCGGAATAATAAAGGCTCTTCCCATTTCCAAAGAACGCCCTAACATAGGTTGAATACGCTTCTTAAACTTGAAAAGGGTGCTTAGGTAAAAACCATTAAAGCCATATTTAGGGTAGACCTCAGTACCAATCGCCAGTCGGTAAGCGCCCACTATTCGCATTTCTTCCTTATCCCAAAGCACCAAATGATGGTAGTGATAGTCAAAGGTATCCAGATCTAAAGCCAGGTTTGAGCCCTCACCAATGGCCCGAAAGGTAATTTCACGTAAGCGACCAATCTCACGAATCATATTAGGCACCTGGGCTGCTTTGCACAGAAATACCTGATAGCTCCGTTTTTCTTCAATCAAGGCCTCCTTCTCCAGCAAAAACTCATATTCTTCCTGGATCAAATCTGCATCTACCGGATCGGCTATTGGTTTAGGCTCCGCAGGTCTTTTAGGACTAAAAAGCTTAAACTCCGGATGCAATGCATTGCTAAGGAGATACACTCTTTGGCGCAATAAGGCTGTAAGCTGATGCTCTCGCGGGTACAGGGCCAATTCCTTGGGATAAATGGTACGTCCAATTCGAATGGTTACCGGTCGTGATCGGTAGCTACGCAATTCCGAAGGCACCTTTAAATCCTGAAAGATGGGTCCTAATCGCTGTAAAAGGTGGTATAAAAATGTTTGATTCGCTTTAAAGAAAACTGGGGTTACCGGCACCTGAGCATCAGCGATTTCACGAATCATATTCACATCCCATTCTCCATCTTCCAATTGACGTTTTGAAATACGATAATTGGTACTCACAGAGCCTGCCGGGAAAATTGCCAGGGCCTTTCCTTCTTTTAGGGATTCACTTAAGCTAGCGCCAGAGCTCACCCCACTTTCATCTAAATCCCAATAATGGGCAATTGGCTTTAATCGCTGCCAAAGATCAGAGCCCACTATTCGTAGATCAGGACGAATAGACGCAACTAATTTTATAAGTAAAAGTGCATCAATTCCGGCCAGGGGATGATTACAAATCAATACCACCGGGCCAGAAGTTGGAATGCGTTTTAATTCTTCTTCAAAATATTGAAAGCTGAGATCTAATTCGCGAATAACATCATCCACAAAAAGATTTTCCTCCCGGCTATCCGTTCCAGAAAACAACTCCTCCACACTCTTCACCTTTGCCAGGTGTAATAGGGTCTTGAGTAAAGCCTCCCTGCCAATTTTAGGGAGTTTTACCGTGCGAAACATTTCTCCGGAACCAAGTCGGGCCATGCGATCAGATTCTGATTACAATTTGATAAGTGTCGGTACTTACTTGCTCGAGCAATTTACGTCCTCTGCTTTGAATGTCTGCTACCGCACTGTTATCATAATGTCTAACAGTATAAAGCTCCAAATCACCAATTACCGACACATCGAAACTCTGCTTAAGTTGCTCCAAAAGAGCGGGTGTTGCAATAGGATCATCGTTTACACAGAAGGATGAACTGGTAGCGGCATGCTGAGATAAATTCACGCGCAAGCCATACTCATGAAATAATTTATAAATTTTGGAAAGGTGATCTTCCGCAATGAAAGCCAGATCTCGGGTTGCCAAGCTGATTAATTGCTGATTGCTCTTGCGGATAAAACATGGTAAGAAGGGCTCCAAGTTAACTCCCTCCGAAATGGTAGTTCCCTCCTGGTCCAGATCACTAAATGAACGTACACGCAATGGCACGCCGCGTTCCTGCAGGGGCTGAATAGTCTTAGGGTGAATTACCGATGCTCCATAAAAAGCTAATTCGATCGCTTCCCGGAAACTGATCTTCTTCAATAATTCCGTGCCCTGAAATACCTTGGGGTCTCCATTCAAAACTCCGGGCACATCTTTCCAGATAGTCACTTCCTCGGCTTGCAAAACATAGGCAATTACCGATGCGGTATAATCGGATCCCTCACGACCTAAGGTAGTTGGATTGAAATTATCATCCGAGCCAATAAAACCCTGAGTGATATAGGAATTACCGCTCTTCACATTATCCAGAACCAAACGACGGGTTAAATTCCAGTTTACTCGGGCGGCACGATAATTTTGATCGGTACGGATCAATTTTCGAGCATCCAACCAACGGTTTTCAAAACCTTCAAAATTTAAATAAGCTGATACAATTTTGGTGGATATCAACTCTCCAAAACCAACGATCTGATCATAAACCTGATTGAAGCTTCCCACTGCTGGCGACTCTACAATGGTTTCTAACTGAAGGAATAGTTCACCTACCTCATTAGTCAGGCGCTCATTGGATTGAGGGAAAAGCTCATCAATAATCTGCTGATGCGAATTCTTCAAATCCTTCAACTGTTTACTGCAGTCCTCCTTCTTTCCATTCAAGAAAGATTTCACCAAATCCTCAAGGGCATTGGTAGTTTTCCCCATGGCCGAAACCACAATAAGGATATCATCTGCTGTAAAGTGTTGAACGATGGATGCCACGCGCTGCACTCCTGCCGCGTCTTTCACACTGGCTCCACCGAATTTAAAGATTCGCATGTTAAATTATTAAGCGGCAAAAATACTAATTAGGCTTTGCCGATATTCCACAAAATACCGTCCAGGAACGGCTTTAAGATTTTAAAGGATCAATCCAATTTGGAGGCTTTGCTCCCCGCTAGATAAGCACTGGTCCAGGCATGCTGGAAATTATAACCCCCGGTAATGGCGTCCACATTCACAAATTCGCCAATCGCATAGAGGCCTGGGTACTTCTTCACTTCATAAGTCTGCATATCCAAGTCTCGTAGGTCGAGGCCTCCGGCAGTAACAAACTCTTCCTTAAAGGTGGTTTTTCCGCTTACGCCGAAAGGACTGCGTAGCAAATTCTCAAGCAAACGATTAAACTCCTTTTTCGACAAATCTCGATTGGATTTACCCTCCGGCACCTCGGCCAAATGCAAAATGGCCTTCCACAAACGGGATGGCATATCAAAGGCCCTGCTGTTTGCTACTCCCTTGGCGGGATGGGCGAAAAAATATTCCTGCAATTGCGTTCTCGCTTCTTCTTCCGAAAGTCCCAGCCAATTAATTAAAATGGGAAACTGATAATTGCGCTCCTTCAAATCCGGGGCATACCAAGCACTCAGCTTTAATACTGCTGGCCCCGAAAATCCCCAATGAGTAATTAATAAAGGTCCTTGTTCTTTCCACTTGGTAGCGGGAATTTGCACCCAGGCGTTAGGCACCGACAGGCCCATCAAATCTTTGAGTGGTGACTGTGGTACATTAAAGGTGAATAAGGAAGGACAAGGCTGAACCCAATTCAAATCAAAGCTCTTTAAAAAAGCATAGCCACTTTCCTTAGGCTGTCCGCCCAGAGCGAGAATTACCGCCTCACAATCATATGTGGAACGATCACGAAACTCTAATCGATAGCCACCTTCTTTGGTCTCGAGCTGGATTAAATCCTTTTGCATTTGGATACGCACCCCGGCTTTTTGTGCCGCCTTTTCCAATACCTGAATTACCGATTCACTAGAGTCGCTTTTGGGAAAAACCCGACCATCAGCCTCCACCTTTAATTCCAGGCCCTGTTCCTCAAACCATGCGCGGGCCTCTGGATATCCAAAACGACCAAAGGCCTTTTTCAAGGAGCGCCCCCCACGGGGATAGGCCTTCACCAATTCTGAAGTGTAGGGACAGTGGTGTAGCACATTGCAACGTCCACCACCACTTACCCGAACCTTGGAAAGTAGTTTATTGGATTTCTCAAAAAGGACTACTTCAGTATCGGGGCTGGCAGCATGAATAGCCGCAAAGAAACCGGCCGCTCCCCCACCAATTACTGCAATTCGCTTTTTCACTCCTGTTTATTGAGCCACCACTTGCAATTCCACCATTCGGTTTCAATGCCTGCGCCCATTTTCTCATAAAAGCGCACGGCGGATTCATTCCAATCCAGTACCTGCCAATCCAATCGCTTTGCACCAGCTTCTTTCGCATAATCGGCGGTAGCTTCTAGTAGCATTTTGCCGTAGCCTTTACCGCGATGTTCAGGTTCAACGATTAAATCTTCAAGGTAATAACAGGCTCCTTTCCAAGTCGAATAGCGAGGATAAAACAATGAAATGCCGATAATACCGTCCTGAGCATGCTTTAGCACTAAGTACTCGAAACGGCCCATTTCCCAGTCTTCCAAAAGCTCCGCCTCGGTGGTAATCACTTCCTGCGGCGCCTTCTCGAAATCGGCCAAAGCCTTGATCAGGCGCAGTAAATCAGAGATATCCTCTGCACAGCCTCGAATAATTTCTACTTCTGTGGCCATTCCATTTCCACTTGGTTATGCAGGAGGTCCTCTAAATTCTGACGACGAGTAATCAAATGCGCCTTGCCTTTATGCACCAATACCTCGGCTGGTTTATAGCGACTGTTGTAATTATTGGCCATGGTAAAGCAATAGGCTCCGGCATTGCGGAAGGCTAAAATATCACCCTGACGTACCTCAGCGATCTGGCGATCATTGGCGAAGGTGTCGGTTTCGCAGATATAGCCAACAACGGTATAAACTCGCGGATCAGCCTTGGGATTGCTAATATTCTCTATATGATGGTAGGCATCGTAAAACATAGGACGAATCAAGTGATTCATACCTGTATCTACCTGAGCAAAAACGGTGGCTGTGGTTTGCTTTAAGCCATTTACCTGACAGCAAAAAGTTCCGGATTCAGACACCAGGAATTTACCAGGTTCGAATTCAATTTCAAGTTCTCTTCCATATTCCGCGCAGAACTCCTTGAACATACCAGTCATTTTTTGCCCCAACTCCTCAACATTTGTGGCAATGTCATCTGCCTTATAAGGCACCTTAAAACCGCTACCAAAGTCTAGGTATTTCAAATCGGGGAAATCGCGAGCTACATCAAATAATAATTGGGCTCCTACCAAAAAGGTATCTACATCCAGAATATCGCTTCCGGTATGCATGTGCACACCTTCTACATTGAGGTTCAGGCTTTGCACCAAGCGCTCTAGATGGCGACGTTGATGAATACTAATTCCGAATTTGGAGTCGATATGCCCTACGGAAATCTTGCTATGACCACCAGCCATAATATGGGGATTCATCCGGATACATACGGGATAGCTATTACCGTATTTAGCGCCAAACTGCTCCAGGATGCTGAGGTTATCGATATTGATACGTACACCATGGGCCACGGCCTTTTCAATTTCGGCCATAGAAACTCCATTGGGAGTGTAGATGATTTCTTCGGCGGCAAAGCCTGCTCTAAGGCCTAATTCCACTTCTTGAATAGAAACAGTATCCAAACCGGCTCCCAATTGCTGGAAGAAGCGAAGCACATTAATATTGCTTAGCGCTTTACATGCGTAGTTAATCTTAAGCTTCGATCCTTTAAAAGCCTTTTGCAAACGTTTATATTGGGCCTCCATCTTGGCCGTATCGTATATGTAAAGCGGGCTTCCAAAATCTTCGCAGATCTGGCGTACATCCAGTCCGCCAATCTCGTAGTGATCGTTCTTAAGTTGTAACATTATAATTATTATTGCCGCAAAGGTATGAATGACCATCCATCCAATTCCATGAAGGACTATACTGAAATTCAAATGATCCGTAATTGGCTCCTTTGGATTATCCTAATTGCCCTCTTACTCTTTTTCACTTTCGCTACGGTTTCGCAATTAATCTTTGGCATTCCGGTAGGCGAAAATCCTATGCCCTCCTGGGCTTTAATTGCCGGGACATTATTCATTGCCTTTATCACCGTTGTGATGGCAAGAACCCAATTGATCCTTAACATCGACACCAAAACATTGATGATTCAGTTTGGAGCTTTGGGCCGAATGGAAAGAAATTGGTCGGAAGTTTCCAAAGTGAAAATCATCAATATGCCATTGGCCAGCGTAGGAAAAAGAAAGCATCCCCAATATGGAGATCTCTACAATGCCGGTGGCAAGCAGGGGCTTTTAATAGAGTTTAAAGATCAAAGCAAGGTTTTGGTTTCAAGCCGCCAAGCGGAAAAACTGAAGGCTTATTTAAAGCAAATTAAAAAGCTGAAAGACTGAATATTTTAGACGGTCCCGCTAAATTTGCTGCATACCTCTCAATCCATGGAAAGACATATTACTCTGGGTGAGTTCATCATCCAAAACCAAAAAGACTTCCCTTATGCCAAGGGAGAACTCAGTGCTTTGCTTAGCTCCATTCGCCTCGCCGGTAAAATGGTTAATCAAGAAATCAATAAGGCCGGTTTAGCCAATATTATTGGTGCCGCTGGTGTGGAGAACGTTCAAGGTGAAGCCCAGCAAAAACTTGATGTTTTAGCCAATGACATGTTTATCAGCACCCTGCGCAAGAGGGGCGAAATTTGTGGTTTGGCTAGTGAAGAAATGGAAGAACACATTGTGTTTAACGATGAAATTCATTCCAATGCACGCTATGTAGTATTGATCGATCCTCTGGATGGTAGCAGCAATATTGATGTTAACGTATCGGTTGGTACCATCTTTAGCATATTCCGCCGGGTGAGTGAGCCTGGTACTCCCGTGACCTTGGAAGACTTTTTACAACCTGGTCATAAACAAGTGGCAGCAGGATATTTGGTTTACGGCACCTCTACCATGTTGGTATACACTACCGGAAATGGAGTGCATGGCTTTACCTACGACCCGGGAATTGGTAGCTTCTTCCTTTCGCATCCTAATATGCGAGTGAAGGAAAACGGCAAGATTTACTCCATCAATGAAGGGAACTATGTACATATGCCCGAGGGGGTAAAAAAGTACATTAAGTGGTGCCAGGAATTAGACCCTGCGACCAATCGCCCTCTCACCTCTCGTTATATTGGCTCCTTGGTAGCTGACTTCCATCGCAACCTTTTAAAAGGCGGGATTTATATCTACCCCAAGGGAACCAAAGCCCCAAAAGGAAAACTGCGCTTATTATATGAGTGCAATCCGATGGCCTTCTTGATTGAACAAGCGGGTGGAAAAGCCAGCGACGGCCATACTCGAATTATGGATATCCTCCCTACCGAATTACACGAGCGCGTTCCCTTCTTCTGTGGAAGCTCTGAAATGGTAGATCAAGCAGAAGCCTTTTTGCGTGAGTATCAAGACTAATTTTTTCATTTCAGGCTTAGAACAAGCCCCGAAATATTCCCATAAAAAAAGCGGCCTCCGATGAGAGCCGCTTTTTGGTTGAGGGGGAAGGAAAATGGTTTGATAACCGTTGGCTAAAGTCGCCTATCCCCCGCTATTCCTCAAATGTCTGGCATTAATAACCGAAATTCCGGCACGAAATACAGCTTAAGCCTCTCCCTCAAATCGCTTTTTAAGGTCCTCCTTATAAGTTCTGGAGACAGGCAGTTCCTTTCCATCCTCGAGGAGAACCTTGGTGGCATAAACTGCTTTCAAGAAAGAAGCTTGCACTAAATAACTCCGATGGATACGAATAAAGTCATGGCCACTCAATTGCTCTTCCATTGCTTTAAGGGTACTGCGCTCCACTTCCGGGTTTTTACGATTCTTTAAAAACAAGTTCACATAGTGCCCATCCGACTCGAGGTAGATCAAATCCTCAATATTGATTACCGCTTTTGATTTCAATCGCAATTGACTGGGCAATTCCGGCTCGGGGGCCTGATGTTCGTCAATTAAACTAAATTTTGCGCTTTCAAGCTTCGTGATATTGCTAAGAGCTTCGGCACTTAAGCGCGCTGCTTCGGCCTCTTCCGCTTCTCGCTCCGAAGTAATTCTTTTGGCCTTTTTACGACTGAGCCAAAAGATAAGACTCCCTAAGGCCAGGAAAACTAAAACAACCATCAGGGCCATTTTATAGGAACGTACCTTTTCCTCTTGCTGCCCTCTTAAAGCAGCCATCTCAATTTCATTACTTGCCTGTTTTATTTTAGCGGCATCTCGCTTTTGGCCCAGCTCAGCCTGTTTCTGTTTACTTAAACGCAAATACTTCAATGCCGAATCGGCCTCGCCTTTCAACTCAAAATGATGGGCAAAGGCTTCCAAATATTCAGGATCATTTAAAAAGTAGTTTTGATTGGGACTTTGCCGAATGGAATCGAAATAAGGGGCACCAGCCTCATAATCACCTTTATTATTGGCCATGCTTAAACTAAGCATCCATAAATTTTCCAAAGTCCGACCGCGGCCTCTCCCTCGTGGCGGCATTAAGCTATAGGCACTATCTAAATAAACCTGTGCCGTATCCCATGCTGCCAGTTTGCTGTAGTTCCGAGACAGATTTGCCAAAACCTCCACCTGATCGAATAATGAACCCATTTCCTGATGAATGGTCAAGGCCTTATGTAAATAATAAATGGCTGAATCAAAATTGCCCAAGGCCCGATGAGCTACCGCGATATTATTATAGGAGCGAGCTTCGATATTGCGATCCGGAACTTTATTGCTGTTTTTTAGCGCCTTTTGAAACCAGCGCAATGCTTCTTCTTCCTGATGAATCCTACCATATAATGAACCCAAACTAAGATAAGTAAGAGCAATACCCTGATAATCGATCCTTTGCTGGATCAAGGCGGTCTCCTTCATCAGCACTACAGCGGAATCATAGGACTCGCGCATCATTAGCGCATTCGCCATATTTTTAATGGCCACCGCATACTGCAGGCTATCTTGGTCCTCCATCGCCAAGCGGCGTAGAATATGAAAACTGGAATCACCACTTTCAAATTGGCGAATCCGATAATAGGATATTCCCAAATTCTTGAGTACAACCTCATAATTAAAGCGATCATCGTAGTGTTCGCCCTCTTTTAAATGACTGAGTGATTTTTTAAAATTTTTGGCGGCTTCGGTAGGATTGGCTGAAAATGTTCCGGCCAGGCCTTTTAAGAAATAAGCCCGCCCCAAGGCAACTGAATCATCCGTGTATTGCAATAGGCCCTGAGCGATTGAATCCAGAACCTTAGGATTTCGAATATCCTGTAAAGATGCTTCTACCCATTTCTCCTTTTCTCCCTGAGCATAAGCACCATAAGTCACGAGAAGCCCCAATACTGCCCCCAATATTCTCTTCATCTTCCTTCGATTTTGACAATCCCCTCGAGGGCAATATAGTTTCATTATTACACTAAGGCAAGCCGAATCTGGATAAAAATATGCCCGAAAGCCAGACCCAGCAAGGGGTTTAGAAGCTAATCCACTACTTAACAGTTAGATGAACCTGGCATTATCAAATTTTAAATCTCAATTTTCGGGTTCCGGCTCAAAGCCTCAACTCTTACCTTTGCGCGCTCACACCATCCCTCAATTAAGAGTGGATGGTTTAATGGTTTAGGGCATGGCCTACAAGGCAAGTAATTTTCTGGAGCGCTATTCGGATGATCAGCGCATTAAACTCATTCTTGATCAGTGGTCTAAAGCAGATCCTCAAAAGCTTGAAATTAGAGGTATCTCAGGATCGCTTGGCGCCATTGCCCTGGCCCAAAGCTTTCAACAAAGTGAAATACCGCATCTGATAATCCTAAATGATAAGGAGCAAGCGGCCTATTTTCTCAATGATTTGGAAGGTTTGATTGGTGAGAAAGATGTGCTTTTCTATCCCGCTTCCTATCGTCGACCTTATGACACCGAAGAAACAGACAATGCCAATGTCCTTTTACGAGCAGAGGTATTAAACCGCTTGAACAGCCGGAAGAAACCCGCCATTCTGGTTAGCTATGCCGATGCGCTTTTCGAAAAGGTAGTGACGCGCAAAAGCCTTAGTGCCCACACCTTTAGCATTAGAACCGGCGATGAGCTTAGCATTGATTTCCTGAATGAAACCCTCTTCGAATATCAATTTGAAAGAGTGGACTTCGTAATTGAGCCTGGACAGTTTTCCGTTCGAGGTGGTATAGTGGATGTGTATTCCTTCTCCCATGATCAGCCTTTCCGGATTGAGTTTTTCGATGATGAAATTGAAAGCATTCGAACCTTCGATATCGAAAGCCAACTGAGTATTGATCAGGTGAAGCGTATTCAATTAGTACCGAATGTAGAAAACAAGGTACTGATGGAAAGTCGGGAAAGTTTTCTGGAGTACATAGGTCCCAAAACCATCGTTTGGACCCAAAATTCAAATCTGATTGGGAGCAAACTTCAAGATCTTTATGAAAAGGCCCTGGAACTTTTTCGGGAGATCAACTCCGATATCAGTCGCAGTGAACCGGCGGAACTCTATATAAACAAGGAATTATTTCATCAGCACTTAAAGAACTTCCATCAACTGGAGTGGCAGGCGGATGCTGGCTTTGAGGCCAATTTAAAAATCGAATTCAACTCTAAACCTCAACCCAGCTTCAATAAGAAGTTTGAGCTCCTCGTAGATGATCTGCGCAAGCATAGCGAAGAAGATTATGACAATTTCCTGCTTTGCCTCAATCAAACCCAGGTAGAACGTTTCGATGCCATTTTCGAAGACATTGGCAAGGAGGTTAAGTTTCAACCTATTGTACACACTCTGCATGAGGGCTTTATTGACCAGGAAGCCAAAACCCTGGTTTATACCGACCATCAAATTTTCGAGCGTTATCAGAAATTCCGTTTAAGAACCGGCTACGAAAAGCGTCAGGCGGTAAGCCTTAAGGAGCTCACCGCTTTGCAGGTTGGGGATTATATCACCCACATTGACCATGGTATTGGGGAGTTCGGTGGACTGCAAAAAATTGAGGTCAACGGCAAGCATCAAGAAGCAATTAAACTGATTTACAGCGGAGGCGATGTGCTCTATGTGAGCATTCACTCTTTGCATAAGATCAGCCGCTATAATGGCAAAGAAGGCACGGTGCCCTCGGTGCATAAACTGGGATCAGGAGTTTGGCAAAAAACTAAGTCCAAGGCTAAGACTCGCGTTAAAAAGGTGGCCTTCGACCTTATAAAGCTTTATGCTAAACGTAAGGCTACGCATGGTTTTCAGTTTTCACCAGACAATTATTTACAGCACGAATTAGAGGCTTCCTTTATTTATGAGGATACGCCCGATCAAGAATCGGCTACTCAGGCCATTAAGCAGGACATGGAAGCGCAAACCCCAATGGACCGTCTTATTTGTGGAGATGTTGGCTTCGGAAAAACAGAATTGGCGGTACGAGCAGCCTTTAAGGCGGTATGCGATAGCAAGCAAGTGGCGGTTTTGGTGCCTACAACTATTCTCGCCTTTCAACATCATAAAACCTTTAGCAAACGATTGGCCGATTTCCCATGCCGAGTTGAGTATATAAACAGATTTCGCAGTAGGAAAGAGCAAACCGAAATCCTGAAAGATTTAGAAGATGGCAAGGTTGATATCATTATTGGCACCCATCGCCTGGTGGGTAAGGACATCAAGTTTAAAGACTTAGGACTGCTGGTTATTGATGAGGAGCAAAAATTTGGCGTAAGCGTTAAGGACAAGCTCAAGAACCTAAAGGTGAATGTGGATACCCTTACCCTAACGGCCACACCCATTCCGCGAACCTTGCAGTTTTCACTGATGCAGGCGCGAGACCTGAGTGTAATGACTACTCCGCCACCCAACCGCCACCCCATTGAAACCCAATTGATTCCCTTTAATGAGGAAATCATCCGCGACAGCTTGCGCTATGAATTAAGCAGAGGTGGACAGGTTTTCTTCATCCACAACCGAGTGGAGAATATTAAAGAAGTGGCGGGTATGCTGCAAAGGCTAATACCAGATGCGAAAATGGGTATTGGTCATGGCCAGATGGAAGGCAAAAAATTAGAGCAGTTAATGTTGCAATTTATTGATGGTGAATTCGATATTCTGGTGGCTACCTCAATTATTGAAAATGGTTTGGATGTACCTAATGCGAATACCATCATCATTAATAATGCACAAAATATAGGCCTGAGCGATCTGCATCAAATGCGAGGTCGCGTGGGTCGAAGCAATAAAAAGGCCTTCTGTAAATTAATTACTCCTCCCCTTTCGGCGATGAGCGATGAAGCCCGCAAAAGAATGCAGGCCATCGAAAAATTCAGTGATTTGGGAAGCGGCTTCCATATTGCCATGCGCGATTTAGAAATCCGGGGAGCCGGGGATTTATTGGGTGCTGAACAAAGTGGCTTTATCAATGATATTGGCTTTGATACCTTCCAAAAAATCCTTGCTGAAGCAATAGAAGAACTCAAGGAAACTGAGTTTAAAGATCTCTATGCCGAAGAATTAAAGAACAAGGAAAGCATCAGCGATACCCTATTGGATACTGACCTGGAGATATTGATCCCCGATCAATATGTGAATAAGGTAGATGAGCGCTTGAAGCTTTATCAGGAATTGGATCAATTGCGCACGGAAGCCGAAATTGAAACCTATGCCCGCGATTTAGCCGATCGCTTTGGACCTATCCCTCGGGAGGTGGACGAGCTTTTCGACTCAATTCGCTTACGTCGACTTGGACAGAAAATCGGATTTGAGAAAGTGGTTCTGAAGCAAGAACGCTTGCTTTGTTATTTCACCTCGGATCAGGAATCACCCTACTTCCAATCGGATCGCTTCCAAAAAGTACTCTTGTATTTGAAGTCGGCTCCGCAAGCTCAGCTTAAAGAACGCAATGCTAAATTGTATTTGAGCTTCCAGGATGTGCTCAGTGTTCACGATGCTTTTGAAGTACTCAAACCCATCCTGTAGATATTCTTGCAAAGCCTAATTTGTAGCTTCGAAAGCTGAAAATAGGATATCAAAAATTAAATCCAAAAACAGGTCATTCACATACAAAAGTCGCTTTTTCAACTACTTAGAATGACCTTCAAGTATAGGTTTTTAGTCGATATTCCTATTCAGACTTGTATTTAATCTGACTTTTAGCTTACATTTGAAATGCAATTTCTGGAGAGAGGACTTACGTTGGAGATTTAAGGGAGTTAAACGTAAGTTCATTTGAAATGCAAGATTATCGGAAGAAAGCGGAGACTATTTGCGAGAACATTCGTAAAATCCGTGAATTAAAGGGTTGGACCCGGGATCACCTGGCCGCCGAATTAAATCTATCCCCCAGCGGTTATGGAAAAATCGAACGCGGGGAAGTGGAGCTCACATTGAGCAAGCTTTATCAAATCAGTATTGTTTTAGAAACCGAAGTGGATCAGATTTTAAATTTGAATCCGGATCAGATTTTGAATTCCAAGGAAGAAAGCCCAAAAGAGGAAGTGGTTCATCATTTAAAACCCTCTTTAAATCAGGATACCCTATTGGTTAAATATGTACTTCTATTAGAGGAAAAAGTCCAAAAAATGGAAGCCAGCTTTGGCTTAGGCCGTCACGCCATTTAATCTTCCTTTAAAAACTTCCTTGCCGCAAATAAAAATCCAGGGCTTTGAATTTCTTCAGAACCCTGGATCGGAGATAAGGGAGGAGATTCTTTTAGGGTATCAATATTTTCTCGGTCGAATGATTTCCCACTTGCATTAGATAAATCCCGGAACTTAAGCCTCTTAAATCCACTTGAGACCGATCTGCAAAAGCTGGATATTCAAAATCTAAAACTGGCATTCCGTTTAAATCGAAGATCTTTCCGCTTAAGTCCTTTTGGCTCTTTGTCTGAAGTTCTAAAAATCCATCTTTCACCAAATAGCTCAGTCCGTCATCACTTCCGAGCTGCTCTTTAACACTTAAGCTGGCTGAGGACAGCAAAATTTGAAAACGCTCTTCATTTCCTGCTTCCAGAATAAAGCTATAAGCCCCATTATTCAAATCATGCAGCACCGCCAATTGACGATCTTCCAGAACAATATGATAGCTATTGGAGAGCAGGCTGTCTTCTAATTGAATTTTAAAGTTTTTACCAATTTGATCGGATTCTATTTTTAGGGGAATGACCTTCGTTCTGCTGTCCGCTGGTGAAAAATCAATCGCATTATGACTCAAAGCCTCCGCATTGAAATAGGTCATTAAATTGGGTTTGGGGCTAGAGTTTGGAAAGAAGGGCGCATCCCAAAGTGTATCCAATTGATCCTGAGTGCCCGGTATTAAACCGATTAAAATCTCATCTCGATTTTCCGGCAATTGATCTTCATACAGCGAAAGCCAAAAGCGATCTGCAGGGACATTCTGTTGCTTGTAAAAAGTGGGCGCCTCGCTTATGGTGGTATGAGAGCTATTTAAAACCAAGGATCCTAAACTTGGAGAAGCACCAGAAGCTTTCACCCAAAAGGATTGCATGGGAGCAATTAATGAAGAGCTAATATCATCAGCAAGGCCCGACCAATCGTGATAGAGTCCGGCTTCTGCATCATAAATACTGAAAGAATTAAGCACATCAGTTTTCGTAAGCTGAGTATAATCCAAGGCACAAGTGAAAGGATTGGCTATTAGGTTCCAGCCATCTTTATCACTATCCCCGCTGGTTCCTGCATTGCTTAAAGTTGGATTCACAAAGCTATACATGGTCCCATACATACTTAAAACCGAATTGTTATCCGCCACTCCATAAGGACCTACGTAAACTACATAACCTTGTCCGGCCTGATTAGCTGAACTGGATCCATCAGTGCCACTGGCTTCTGCGACAAAAACTCCATTGGTTTCATCCCAAGAATAGATATTCTCTACTCCGGATGCCACAGCCGTATTTACCTTCCCGAATTGATCAAGATTGGCATCTACGGGCATGGCCATACTATGCCAGCCAATACCACTCAAATACTGTTGAATTTTGACTTTCATTGCTGGTCCTTTGTACATGGCATAGTCGGTGCTATTAGCGTAAAGAATCAAAGAATCCGAGACGCTTAATCCAATTAATATTTCCAAGGCTGCCCCGGGTCTTATTTCCACTTGAGAGGCAGCAAGGGGACCCGCAAGGATTACGGATCCTGTTTCCAGATATAGGGTATTGATGGACTTTACACCATTATTAATACCATCCGGATTTTCGGGGCTCCAGCTAGTTCCATCGAAATAGTAATTCAAATAAGATCCGCTGGCGCCACCACCACCATATCCACCGACATATTGTGCCGAAAGAGAAACAGTTAGCAAGAAGCTTAGGAGCATAGGGGTAAATACTTTAGTCATCTTCGATAAATTTTGTTTGAAATGAGGATTTGAAATGGAATTAGGGAGCGGTTCTTACTACTCTAAATCCATAGTCTGCGCCGCGACGATCGTTGACCAGCGCTGCATAATTTCGATCGGCTACACAGAGCAAAGACAAAGCAGCAGCATTAAAGGCGCCTCCGCGAAAGCCGGCCCCCACCGCAGTTGTAACTTCACCAGACGCTAATCCCGGCCAATAGCTAACATTGGCATGGCCTGCGGTGCTTAATACACCATCTCCATGTAAACCAGTAAAGGCCCTTCCTGTACTGTTGCCCATACTAACAATGCGCTCCCACATGCTGCCACTCAATTCCATAATGCCCCAATAACTGGCTCCGGCATTAACCCGACCATTGCTACTGGGGTGAGTAGCGAATATGCCTACTCGGAAGGGAAAAGAACCATTGGTAGTGCTGCGGTAAGCTACATTGCCCGTAGTCGAGCCTGTGGCGAAATTCAAATTTATCGCCTCACCACTATTTCCTTGATTAATTACGCCGTACACCGATGTTGCCGCCAAGTTGGTTCCCCATGCGTATTCATAGATGGTTGCACTATTAGGTCCTCGGCAAGCCTTTTCATATTCCAAATCGGTCATCGGTCGTAAGGCAGCCCAATCTGCATAGGCACAAACATCCATCCAACTCAGAAAGCCACAGGCAACAGCAGCATATGTTCCCCCATTTAAGTAAGCATCTCCAGTACCGGGCCAATTGATATTATTGCCCTTTAAGAGAGCATCTGAAGCCTTGCCGGTTACTTCATAGGTGCCTGCAGTAATATCTCGTGCTGGTTTCTGAGTGCTGGTTAGCGTATTAAAGAAATCGATCCATTGTTCTTGGGTGAGCTCGTATTTCATGCAATAAAATGCCTGATAACCCTTGGGGAAGGCCGCTGGAATGGGGCCCAATCGATCTCCGCCATTCGCATTATCTGCGGCATAATAAAGATTTCCGGAAGTATTGGAAACGGTAATGGCTGCTTCAATATTTACTTGAAAGGAAGAGCCCGCTATCCCTCCTGAGAAAAACTCATTGGAAACCCCACTGCCTCCTGCACTTAAGTAATAGGAGCCGCTAGAGACATAGACCATTTCGATACCGAAAACTTTAATATCGATGGTATCGGAATCGCCAAGCCCATCAGTACCGTATTCCCAACGCAATTGAACATTATTCACGGTAAAGGTACCGGTACCATTTGCATTTCGATACAGAAAAATCCCCTTGCCATCAGCCGGCAAATCCATACTTGCCCCACTTGGAATGCTATGATTTCCGCCGCTAGTATTCAAACTTGCGTGGGCCCAGTCGCCTCGGTTGACCCGGTACTTAATAAATATCCAGGCCGCATCCCAGTTGGATGGACTACTGCTTAAACGCCAGGAGTTCTCCCAGCTAATGTCGAATTCGACCATGGCATAATCATTCACTGGATCTTTGGATGCAATTCGCACCGCACTTATGCTTAGATTATTGGCCAGGAGGCTGAAGTTGAGCATTAAAAGAAGAGCAATACTAAAAACTCTGAAAGCAATGCTTAGCGGCGATTTAAGATTGGGGGTAGTATTCATGATCTAAATTGGCTTTTGATTCATTTCAAATGTCCTGACAAAGAAGCTTTTAGCTACACTCCCCCAAGGAAAGCTCGACCGAGATCAGGAGATTAATTCCTGAATCAGGATAAGGGTCCGGCATTTAGTCATGCACGGAATAAGTACCCAAATAGCCTCTTCCGATTTTTAAAATGAGCAATCAAAATGTGGGGCATAGATTAGTTCTTGATTAAATTCGGAACATGAATTTTGAAGCCTATATCAAGAATACTGGAGGCATTCCTTTTGTGATATGTGATTATGATGCTGCACTCAAATTTATTGAGCAGCATTCCAAGCGAGTATTGATCTATGGTCCGGATCAAAAGGCCATACATCGGGCCTTGCAGCTGCGCAAAGATGGCTATGCATTGATTGCCTTAAGCAAGGCCATTTTAAAAAGCTGGAAATTGGAAGTGGGTGATCTGGTACAAATTAAGGTGGAGCCCGACACTTCTGAATTCGGCATGAGTTTCCCAGAGGAGTTCAAAATTGTTTTAGAGCAAGATCCGGAAGCGGCAGAGGTTTTTGAGAGACTAAAACCCGGTCGGCAAAGAGGGGTATTGCATTATGTAAGTCAGCCAAAAGGCGAAGAATCCCGCATTAAGCGTGCCCTTGAAATGGCAGAGAAAATGCGCACGGGTACTTTGCATGGAGGAATAGACTAGCTAAAGCTTCTGGTAAAAACCCTCCCATCCCAAAGGCTCAGGATTATAAAGTTTGTATACCTGCTGTTCTCGTTCACTTAAAGCTTTATATTCTGTGGCAAAGTCTTTCTGTTCTTTTTCATTGGCTGACCTATCCCAAGCCGCGACTAAGTCCTTTTCCAATGCGGTAAAATGTCCAAATTCAGCCAGAAAATCCCGAGCTTCCATAAGGGCAAAACCAAGTAAGTTTAATCCAGGCCATGCCTTAACATTCTGAATTTCGGGATGATCTTTTGCCATACCAATACCCCAAATACTATCTAGCGGACTGGCCTCCACTAAAACACGATTATGGGTATTCAGTAAAAAATCCATTAAATCAGGATTCTGATTAAACTTGTGAATATTCCCTAAGCGAACAATCTCAAATCGCTTTTGAAGCCAAATATCCTGATCAAAGTTTAAAACCTGGCGACCCAAATCCTTGGCTTCAGCAGGCTTTTTACTGGCTATAATCCTTTCAGCTATTTCATGATTATCGAATAAGCGGGCCTTTTGTGCCATCATCCAATTCTCAGAAGTTTTATAGCTGTATCCATTAATGCTAAAAGGGCTCTCAAACCACTGACTAAAGCAAAAGCTCCCTACTGTTTCGCCTGCCCTAGAAGTATGTCCCCAGAAATAGAGGTATTTAAATAGGGTCCCATTCTCGATGCTCGAGACAAGCCATTCTTTTGAATAATGTGTTATCATGCTAAGGTTTAGGTTTTATAAGGAAAAAGATCTTTTTTCAAAGGAACTCCAGGTATTGGATCAGCTCAGTTTTTCTCCAGGAAATTGGTCTCTACTAATTCATCATCAATAATTATAAACAAGCGATTTCCTTTGCGGATAAACTTATGAAATTCGAATTGGACATCTGGCTCTTGCCTTTCTCCATCTAGCTCCTGCAATATAAGCGGCTCTTGCTCCCACATCCATGCTGAGGCATCTAAAAGTAAAGTGTCCTCATGATATTTATACTCCCCTGAAAAGATTAGCCAAGTATTACAAGACTGGCTACGCAGGCTAAAGGTCGAATCCGTCTTTAATTCCAATTGCAATCCACCAAAAGCAGATTGAAAAACGAAGGTTTCAGCTGGCATGGCTTGCCCAAACAGATCAGGACTTATATTGATTAGAAATAGAGCTAAGCTCAAATAAAAAGAACATCTCACCGCATTATTAAATCAAAAATTAAAATTCCCATCCATTGTATTATTCATCACGGGATGCTAAATTCTTTAAAACCAATTCAAGCAAATAAACAGGCTTAGACTCCTCACTTTCCCGAAAGTAAAATCTAAGGTTCGACCTATCCAATTGAAAAGCTACGGAAACAAGTGTCCCCAACTCCTCCTTTAGTCCTGAATTCTGAGCCCCTCTCTTCATTAAATAAGCTTCCTTTCCTTTTATGAACTCAATCCAAAATTCAGATTTGCATTCTGAGCAAGGAGTATCATCAAAATATAGAAGACTCAAACTATCAGAAAGCTTAAAATCCTCCATTCTCAGATAGAGTGTTTTATTTTCAGAGTACTGATTATAATCTCGAAACAATTTATCTCCAATTGATAAATGCCAGTGGGAAATAGTATCATTTGCAAGTTGAGCTTGACCGAAGTATGGAAAACTAAGGAAGCTAAAAATCATAAGTAACTGAATTGGGTGTATGAAGCGGACCATGACTTTGGTTTATTCAATTGCTATTAGCTGAAATCACATTAGGTTTTTCTTTAGACGGAAATTGAGCCCCTTCCAGTATCTCTATTTACTAAGGAATAAAAATCTCCTTCATCCTTGAAACCCAACCATTTTCCACCCAGATAAAGAAGGGATTCCCTCGTGCTTCAAATTCATCTTGAAAATTCCCAAAATACAATGAATCAAGTCCATTTAGACCCGGAACTGATTCTATTCGTGTGGCTTCATTAAGACGATAGGCCCGAAGTCTTGGATTATCATTTGCGATGAAATAATCATTGAACACGAAATAGTTTGTATCCCCATTATCTAAAATCTCGAGCTCCGCTTGACCTCTTTTCCGAGCTTCTTCAATTGCTTGGTCGAAGGTGTAATATTGAATAAAGTCTACCACCACATAGATTTCACCATCCCTTTCAAAAGCATTTTGAATATGGCAGTAGCTACTATCCTCTTTCATATCCAATTCCAAATCCAAAGCTTTCATTTGTGAGGGAGAATCACCCGCAATTGGCTCATTACCTCCCTGGTTCTCTGAATTTAATTCAGGATTAGAACAGGCACTAATGAAAAACAATAGATAAACTGTGATGACTAACTTCATGATTTCTAAAAAGTGGAATAGGTGTTAATGCTTCTCATCTGACATGGCTTGCACCCAAAGCTTTTAATCGGAATTATCTCTTTGGCTTTCAATTTTTGAATGAGTGATAGGTTCTCCAAAATAGGCGCGCATCCAAGTGGTAGAATACACCTTGAGACAACTTAGGCTAAAGACAACAACAAGCAATGCCTCTGTCCCGTAAATCAATAAATCATTCCCAAAGTCTTCATTTCTTAAAACCCACCAACTGCGATAAATAGTAAAAACGCTCAGTATTGCAAACCAAGGTATCAACCTAAGAAACCATCGTTTAGCGCCAATACTTCGATTGATCATCCGTAAAGCAAATTGGACTAAAAAAAGGACCAGAAAAAGCTGGGCAAAATAAAGCGCCACATAAAATGGGCCCGGTAAAAAGCCAATACTCTGGTTGTATGTTGAAATAGTCCAATCAAAATTTCGAACTGCTTCTGCAAGCTCAAGTAAATAACTGGCGTAATTCAGGATAAATAATCCCAAAAGTAGAATTTGGAAAAACTTAGCTTTTCGATTCTTCCCGAGATCTTTTTTGAAGTCGCGGCCAAAGCTGAAAATCAAAAGAAACAGAACTAATAAATTGAAGCCGATCATAGGTTTGGTTTATTCAATTGCTATTAACTGAATCCAGAAAACTTCAAAGATGGCTCTTCCTATTCAGTTAAACCAGTTAAAAATTTAAAGCCTCCAAACAGCATCCTGCCGGCATCAAAAACCTTAGACTCAGGCTGCATTAATGGACCTACTAATTTGGACATGCGTGGATCTTGCGGCACTTTCTTATTCGCATCTTCCCGAATATCCTTGGAAGGGAAAAGAGCCCAACCAAATATTACTAGCTCATTCTCCTTAAGACCCGCTGCCTCCACAAAGGATTTTGTACCGGGCAGACTTAGATCATCACCTACAAATTCGTAGTAAGCTTGCACCCCGTATTCCATCCAAATCGCTGCTACCGCCTCAGCGACCTTTTGGTATTCCTGAAGATGTTCCTCTGCTATAGGAAATAGAAAAGCATCGATATAGCTACTCATATTCTTTGATTTAGATTAAAACCTGCCTTGCTAAAACTATCACAAATCGGTGAAAAATTCTCATGAATGAGCCACTTAAAATCTTGACTTAAGTCAATGCAGGGCAATTCCTTATGGGGAATCTTTGCCTCAAGAAACTAAGGACTATCCTAAAACATAAAAATGAAAAACGAAAAACACCTTTTAAAAGGCTTGATACTCGGACTGGTACCCGGAAGCCTCATTGGGCTGCTTACTGATAATATTGGTTTGTGGATTTGTCTCGGCTTGACCATTGGCGCTGCAATCGGCACAGGTATTAAAAAACAAGCCAAAGAAGATGTCTAAACTAAAGAAGCCTCAATCTCGATTTAGTTCTGCTAAAGTTGCCGGCTTGCTTTATTTGGTAATTGCCATTATAGGCGGATTAAGTATTGAATATATTCCTGAAGAATTAGTGGTTTATGACAATGCCGCTTTAAGCTTTCAAAACTTGAAGGAACATTGGAATCTCTTTCAATTAGCTATTGCCGGTGATATTGCCGTTTTACTTTTCGAGACCTTCCTCACGGTATTGCTTTATCAATTATTCAAATCCAGCCATCAAACCAGCATGCTGATTGCCAGCTATTCACGCTTGGCTATGGCCATCATAATGGGAATGAATTTGATCAATTATCTGATACCCGCCTTATTGATTTTGGAACCTGAGCTTGGCAGCGCATTTAACAGCGCTCAACTGGAAAGCTTAAACCTCATCTTCCTTAAGGCCCATAAATTTGGAGAATTCGCTTGGCAAATATTTTTTGCTATTCATCTATTTTGTCTGGGATATGTAATTCACCGTTCCCCAGACACTCCAAAATTTTTGGGTTCAGTCATGCTCATAGGCGGTATAGCTTATGCTGGTGATAGCATTTTGCACTTGCTTATCATTCCCGCGGGCCTTTTGCAACAAAGTTTTAGCCTCTTGCTTATTCTGGCTGTTATCTCCGAATTCTGGTTTGCCTTCTGGCTACTAATCAAAGGCTACACTATTCAGGAGCCTGTTAAAGCTCAACCTTAAATCTGATTCCATTGAATCCCTACTTCAAATCTCAAGCTGGTCAGGAGAAAATATTAAATCTCTATGATCAGAAGCTTCAAGAGCTTAATATCGACTACGATTCCATCACTCTTAAAACCAGTTTTGGTGAGACGCATATAATTGCGGCCGGGAACATTCATTTGCCTCCGCTCATTATCGTCCACGGCTCTAATGGTTGTGCTCCAATTGCCTTGGAAACTTATCCTAAGCTCCATCTGAATTTCAGAGTTTATGCGGTAGATGTTCTCTCTCAACCTAATAAGAGTGCGGGCACCCGACTAAGCATGAAGGATAAATCTTACGGACAATGGATGCATGATGTAATAGATGAATTGCAATTGGAAAAAGTAAGCCTGCTGGGCTTCTCCTTTGGTGGTCTGGTTATCTTAAAAAGTCTGGAGTATTCTAGTAGTAAAATCGATCAGGTGTTTTTAGCAGCGCCGGCTTATATCGTAAATGGCAATCCTTTGCGCAACTTATGGACGATTTTCAGACCGATGAAAAAGTACATGAAGTCGAAAGACATCAAATACCTGAAACAATTTCTATCGGATGTATTCTCCGAACCAAATGAATTTGCGCTTAAGTTTTTAGCTCAGGTCTTCTTGCATTTCAAAATGGATTTCAGTCCCGTTCCCAGGATTTCCAAAGCAGCTGCTCAAGCAATCACCACACCTATTACCCTATTTGCTGCAGAAAATGACCTTATGTTTCCAGGGCCAAAAATGATTAAAAGGGCTCGTCAAATTTTCCCCTCCCTCAAGGAGGCTTATCTACTTGAAAATTCGAAGCATGTCCAAAACAGAAATGATAATTCGAAAATCGAATCTTTGGTCAGAGACAGCTACCAGCCCTAAATCGTGCTTGAGGAAAACATGGGAAGACTGCTCTACTTCTTCTGATAAGCCCTTTTCTTAATGCGGCTCATCGATTCCGGGGTGATCCCCAAATAGCTGGCGATTTGATGCTGGGGCACCCGATTCATTAGTTGGGGATTGTTCTCCATTAAATCTTTGAAACGCTCTTCAGGGCTCGAGCTCATAAAAAAGGCCATTCTTTCTTGTAAAGCTCCGGCTTCTTTTTCTACTTCCTGACTCAAGAACTCTTTAAGCCGTGGAAGGCGCTCGCACATTTGATCAATTAAGGATTGTGTCCCGACGGTCAGCACGCAATCCTCTGCACAGACCAGGTAGTGCTTAGAGGCCAAGTGATTTGTATAACTGGAAAATGAATTCACCGCTTGACCTTCCGTGAAAAATGCCGTGGTTTTCTCTTGCCCATCTTTTAAACGGTACTCCCGAACACAGCCTTTTATAACCGCATAGCACTCTTTGGCAATCTCACCTTCACTCAATAAAACATGCCCTTTCTTAAATGCTTTTAAATTGGTTTTCTCAACAATGATATCTACCTCCTCCGCTTTTAGAAAGGGAAAGCTGGTGATTAGTTTACGTAGTTCCACTTGTAGATCCGTCATTTCATTTTCCATTTTTCCTGCAAATCGGTCATGCTTCACTATTTCCTCCCGAAGCTGAGCAGTCCAAAATGGCTCCAATCTAAAACCCAGCTTAATTTCAGGTCAAATATGGTTAAATCATCTGAGCTTGGATACCAGAAACAAGCATAGTGCTCTACAAAAATTGCCCAAGGCAAGAGCATGGCTTCAGTAGCTTCCCAAGACAAAGCAATTAACTGATTTCCGGGAATCCTCCTTTTATCCAACCACATTTGAATTTCCTGGGCCTTCGAATCAGTAGCCTGTAACTGATCATATTCCTTAAATAATTGGGGATCAAGTGATCGTCCTTTATAGAACTGAAACTGATTAATTTCTGACCATAAGAAGAGAGCTGCCTCCTCCTCCAAGGGAATCAATTGCGCCAGCAAATCCGGAGCTAATTGATCAAAATCCGGGTCCTTAAAACGCCACTGCAAAGGGAACTCCGATAGGGGTCGTTTAAATTCGATTAGGTTCTTAAAGTTTGGCTTCATCATTTAGTACGAATCCTGAAAATTGCCGGACCAATTTAAGGTGCTTTAGCTATGACTACATTAATCCCGAATTGACCCTCCAGACCTAATTCAGATGAATCCCCAATTCCATTATTCCCTAGAATCATTGTGAAGGCATTTCCTTTAAGGAAAGGACCGAGTTGAGCATTGTCCATGTCTCTTTGCACCAATAAAGAATCTGAAATTAGTAACAGACTGTCCATTGGCTTGTGCTTCAGACTGTACAAGTGATAATTTGACGATATAAGGCAGAAGTTAAATGGCTCTAATTCTGACACATTAAAAACAAGACTAAGGGAGTCTTTTGGAGCCATTACCACTTCTTCAAAGTCCAGCTCAGGAACTAAAGTAATATCAGATATCCGCCTCTGTTGCCTACTACAGGCACTACAAAACAGGAGTGAAAAAACTAAAAACCTGAACGACATGCTTCCCTTTTTAATCAAGCTCTACTAAATACAATATGATCATGCTCCTCAATCAGTTCAACAATTAGATTGAACAATGTCTTAGCACCCCCTTGTTCAAGTATCTCAATCTCGGCCTTCACAGAAGTTCTCATTGAGGGATTACAGCTTTCTAGATTAGCCTTAAGATAAGCCAAAGTGGCCTCCGTACCCAATTCCTTTTCACTCTTCTTTGAGTTAATCCAGGTCAAACGAATCTTTTCTTCATAGTCAAATACACCAAAGCCACCTTTTAACAGATCATTTAAAGCATCGAAATTGCGACCTATTTTCCAATTCAAACCTTGCGTCAATTTTGCTTCTAGCTCATCATAAAAGCCATTTAAGCTAGAAAAGTGATTGCCATTAATCTCAATTTCCTTCATACTCGCTTTCAAGGTGAACAGGCTAATTCTCCATCGCCGCACGTAAAGCGATGGGCCTTTGATAGGGCTCAAAGCTAGAGTTCGATTTTAAATTTGAAAAGTGACTGGCGATGTTTATTGTATAATTGATACCATCCTCGGAAGTCACATGCACCTGAGTATAGTCCTTATCATCCTCTGGTATATAAAGCATCAATCGCCTGCCTATAAGTTCAGGCTTAAGCCATTTCCCCTCCGCCTTTGCTGTGGTCCAAGCGCGTACTTCAGGCTGAATTGAAAAGCCAATGGGATAATGCAGGTAATTGACCAGATAACAGAGGGTTTCAAAGTCTAAATCGTAGGGAAAGTAAAGCACAAACTTTTGGGAGAAGGAATTAGGCAGGATTTGATAGCGACAAAAATCTGCAAGTTCATACATGGAGCGAAAATCTTCGATCATCCGTTCTAAGTCCTCTCTTTTTAAACCTTGAATGAATAGGACCTTATCATTTTCCACTGCTTCTTGGGTAGGCTTCGTCTTAGCTTCTTCATTCGCCACGTTTTCTTTGGACTTCTTTCTTTGGTGAAGTTTATAAACACTAGCTGCGATGATTACTACAAGCGGAACTAAATGAGAAATGAGGCTTCCGGTATCCATATTGATAAGGCATCAGATTCGAATCTAAGTCAATTTCTTAATCACCTTCTCCAGCCGCTTGCGCTTGGATTCCTTCTCCACCTCATTCAAACGTGATTGCAAAATTTCGCTGAACTTCTTCTTGTTTGGATTGCTGATAATGGGCAAGGCCAATTCGGCATACATGGGCAATTGATTAGTCGGACTGCGTAATACCTGTTCGCATAGCAAGTCGAAGGCATCATCGGCATATTCTGCTAAGGAAGCCATCTTAACCAAGAGCTTCACCAAATTATCTTTGCTAATCACCGAGCCCTTTTCTCCAGCCTCCACAATTTGGGGCAAGGCCTTATAAATAAAGCTAGGATTTTCGAGGCAGATTGCATTGAGGGCGGTCATGGCACCCCATTGCAAACGATTGTTTTTATGCTTCAAAAAATCGATGAAAACCTGTGCATAATTGGCCACTAATTGAGGGTCTATTTCCGCGATCTCATGGAGGACTTTGATGCAATCGCTCTGAATAGCTTTGTCTTTATGGCTTAGGTTTTGGATCAGGATTTTTACGGCCTCCGTATCTTTGGTGTGCGCTATTTTTCGGGCCAATTCCTGGTTGGGCACTTCATCCCGACGATCCAATGCCGAGGCTAGTTGTTCCAGTACTTTCATTTCGACCAGCGTTTTAGTTGTGGAATCTTCTTCACAAAGATGCCCGAAAACAAGCGTAAAGGAAAAGGCATTTCTTTCATCTTAGCTTTCACCAATTCCTGCATTTGAGAAACCGTAAAATCGGGCCGAGTGAATTCCCCATTCTGATAACAATAGGAACAATACATGGTACTTATTCCACCGTCCTTTTCGCTGCCACCATCATTGGGTGAATTCTTTAAAGGCATTCCACAGCTCTGACAATTTTTATAAACTTCGCTCATATTCTAATTTTCGACAAAGGTGAAATGGACCACTGACAACCCTATGTCAGTGAATATAAAAATCAATGCAAAGATTTTAAGTAGTCATTCATATCATAATGTTCCGGCTTTCTAAAAACCTCTTGCTGACTACTGAGTTTGGAAATTTGCTTCACCTTAAAATCTCGATATTCCTTGCGTTTCCAGCACCAGGCAATTAAATGCCATTGATTGGAATAAAAAGTGAGCCCTATGGCTTCAATTTCCCTTTGACTGATTTCCCCCTTGTTATTGCAGTATTCAATTTGCAAAATTTCCTTCTCGCTAATCGCCTTTTGAATTGGGCTTAAATAGCCCGATGGTAATTGCTCTTCCGACCTATTATAAATTCTGATTTGGGATTGCAATTGATCTATCTTGAGCCTTTCAGAAGATCGCAATACCGCTTTGATTTTATTTAATGCATTCTCGATATGCTTCTGAGTACCACTATCAGTAAAACGTTCGGATAAAGAGGCTACTAAAATAATGGCATTCGCTTCTTCCGTGCTTAATGAAACGGGGGGCAGAAAAAAGCCTTGTAAAATGGAATAGCCTTTTTGATCATCAAAGTCAATCGGCACCCCAATTTCGCCCAATGCTTTTAAATCGCGGTAAACTGTGCGTGTACTTACCTCATATTTATTAGCGAGATGGTCCAAACTTACATACCGCTTGGACTGTAAGGTGGTTAAAACGCCCATTAATCGGTCTATTCGATTCATGTCATCAAGCTTTTGAGCTAATTTCCTTTATTGCCAAATTAACCAGGCTAAATTATTTAAGCTCAGTCCACTCCAAATTTAAATGGGACAATTCCTTCTTTAAACCCTTAAAATGACTGGCGCCATAAATCACAAAGATCTTTTCAGACTCAGATTGATCAATATGCCTGGCCAGATTCTCATTGCGCAGTCCCAGAATAAAATTCTTCCGAAAATCCTTTTGCCAATCAGCATTGGAAGCTGAACATAAATAGTCGGACTCCAAATCCGTGTCCAAATCGCAGCTATCCAATTGAATAGTGCCATTCTTCTTTTCGAAGGCGAGGATAAGATCTTCCAAAAGAAGGTCTGCCTTGATAGCGGTGGCCGTATCAATTCCCAAACCAACTAAATCCGGTTGGTTCATTAATTGGTATTTGGGATTGTAATGCATACTGCCAATTTTGTGATTCACCGTATCCAGATAGCCGGTACCCGCATCAAAACTACCGGTGAGCTTCCTGAACTTTTTGGCCATCACTACAAAGTCCTCCACCTCTCTTAGATCTGTGCTTACTTGCTCATATAAAATGGTATAAGCTTGCTGATCTAAAGAATCACTAATGCGTTTTACCGCGCGATAATAGCTCTCCCGACCAATATGATGGATGGGAAGAAAAAGTACTTCCTTCTCCGCATTGCTTAGGACTTTCAGTTCCGGTTCTTCCTCTAAAACACCAGAGAAACGCAACCATATGGGACTGCAGGAGATGCTGCCCAATATCAGGATTAGCAAAGCAATTAAAGGTTGGCCGGTTTTCATAAATAGCTAAAGGGAAATTAGGATGATTTAGTTATTGACAGGTTCGAATCTTTAAAAAATTGTCTCGTTAGCTATTTCTCTCATGGATCTCAATTTGATTTAAAATCGACTCCAGCTTTGCCTAATACATAGTTTCACCAATCAAGCCATCGGAACTTCCCTCTAACATTTTAATTAGACGCATTTCCAATTCAAGCCTTTCCGAGTCATTTAAGGACTCAATTATAGCGGCATTACTAAATCCATTGCGATGAAAATAATCTGATGGCGGAAGCATCTTTTTAAAAACCTCATCAATATCCCTCAAAACCCTGATCTTTAAGCTGATAAACTTTCACATTGAAATTATCTCCATTAACAATATAGTATTGGTAAACAGAAATCAACTCCTCAATACCATCATCATTCAAATCTTCTTTGAAAAAACAATAATCCGGAGGCCATTCAAATTCAACCGAGTCAATCCCTATTCGTTTTCCATCTTCCTTAAAAACAAACTCAACGAAAGGCTCAGAATTAAGCTTTGGATCTTGAATCAATCTGGTTTTAACCTGAACGATTCTACCAGGAAAAGGCTCCCAACTAAATTCATCTGGAAGTATTTCTATTTTTTCAAGATTTAATTTTAGATCGTCAACAATGTAGCCTTTTCGACATAGACCTCTAAAAAACGAATCTGGCCCCGATTTATCGGGCAATGCAATTAGATCTGGATTACGATTGAGATAATTTTCCCATTCCTGACCTTCCATATTCTCTTGACCCAAGAATGACCTGCGAAAAAAAAGGCTATCCACTTCCTGTAAAGCATAGCTTCCTTCTTTTGCTGGAAATTCAAACTGGCAAGTGGAGCTAATAGGTACTGGAACATAATCCTTCCAGGGCATACAATACAGCATAAACGCTATAATCCAAATCCTCATCGAAACCTTGTTAAAGCTCTTTATAGCAAGAAAAACTCTTTATCCATCTGCTTAAAGCTTCCCAATTAACATGGCATACATATCCGTAGCTTTAAAACGACTGGCCCATAAAGCGACTCTTTCTTCTTCCAAATTCGATTGAATGATATCCTTATCTCTAATTAAATCCATTACAAAATTCAGCGTATCGCCATTGCTTAAGGGAATTCGCGCCGTAAAGGGATAGTTTTGATGGTTAATCTGCACATTCGCTAAAGTCGTATCCAACATGGATCGCAGAGAATCTTTGCCAAATTCCATTTGATAGCAGCGAATAAAGAAGGTGTCCACTCTATTCATCGCCAGGCCTTGTGAACATGTACTTAAGCTTTCACGTGCTTGAGCATACTCCTCTTGATCGAAAAAGATTCTCGCTCTAAGTTCGTGAATAGAGTTATGGGCACCAATCCATGCATTTCCGCAAAATCCATAGTTCGCCTTTTCCGCCCTTTTCAGATGCTTTAATGCCGATTTATAATCTCCTTCTGAGTACTTTCTTTCGGCCTTCTCGATTTGCTCATAGCCTATTTCATAGGAAGGCTTGCAGGCTTGGATAGCCAAAGTGAAAAGCAAAAGCAGAATAGCGAATTTTCTCAGGATTTTCATTCAGGTTTTGTTTCAATAGATCTCATCTTCTAATGTAAGGAAATGAAACACAATGCCGGTAAAGCCTAGTATATAAAGCTGAATTGCAAATTCAGCTTAGATGCAAATTCAGCTTAGATGCCTTATGATTTGCAATTCAGACAAAAAAAAAAGCCCGAATCAAATCCGGGCTTTTTGTCTTTCGTTAAAATCTATACCTGATCCAAGGCTTGACTCAAATCAGCAATCAAATCATCGGGATGCTCTACCCCAACGGAAAGACGCACCATTTTTCCGGTGATATTCAATTGATTTCGTAAATCCAAATCCACTCCAGCATGAGTCATGGTGGCTGGGTGCTCTGCCAAAGATTCCGTAGAACCTAAGCTTACCGCCAACTTTACCAATTTCAATGCATTCAAGAAACGGAAGGCTTCCTTCTCTCCTCCTTTCACATCGAAAGAAAGCATAGCTCCGGCACATTCGTATTGGCGACGGTATATATCCTGATGACGCTCATCCTTATCGTCAATCATGCCTAAATAATACACCTTCTCCACCTTAGGATGTTCAGCCAACCACTGGGCCACAGCCTCGGCATTTATCGCCTGACGCTCCATGCGCACTTTCAGAGTTTCGAGGCTTCGCATTAATAGCCAACCAGTATGTGGTCCGGCCATATTACCCAAGAAGGTACGCAGCTCTTTTACCCGCGGCATTACTTCTGAAGATCCTAATACGGCTCCCGCAATCACATCCGAATGACCACCGATGTATTTGGTAGCTGAGTAAATCACGAAATCGGCACCAAACTGCAAGGGATGCTGCCAAAGGGGTCCCATATAAGTATTGTCTACCGCCACATAAACTCGATCTTCTGCAGAGCGAGAATATTTCTTAGCCAAGCGCACGCAGGCCTCAATATCAAATAAGTCTAGAGTTGGATTGGCAGGGGTTTCCACATAAATCATGGCCAAACGATCCTTGGCGGGATGCGCCTCAATCATCGCTTCAATATCCTCAGGCGTGTCCATGGGAGTAAAGCCTTGGACATGTATTCCTAATTTGGGTAAGAAGTGATTGATAAAGTGATCCGTACCACCATAAACCGGATTCGAGAAGAGAATCAAATCTCCAGGCTTCAAAAATTCTAAGAGCACGGTAGTAATGGCACTCATGCCACTTTCAAATACTGCGGCATCATCCGCCTTATCCCAAAGGGTCAAACGATTTTCCAGAATTTCCAAATCTGGATTATTCAAACGGCTGTAGATTAAGCCTAATTCTTCATCCGCTCCTTTTTCTCTTAAACCATAGGCAATCTCGAAGAAAGCCTTACCCTCTTCGGCGGTTTTAAAAGCAAAGGTGGAAGTTTGAAAAATGGGGCATTTTACAGCGCCCTCAGATAAGTGTGCCTTGTACCCGTAAGACATCATTAGACTTTCGGGGTGCATCTTTTTAGGATCCATATTCATCATTTTGAGAGGTGCACAAATGAACGCAAATTCGAGGAACCGGAAGCTAACAATTATCACTCTTCTCTCTTTTTTCCCGGTTCAACTCCCTTTTTCCCCGCTTCACTCCCTTTTGCTTGTCGACTTCCCTATCTTAATCTTCCTTTGGCCCCGAATTCAACTAAAACATAAAAATGAAATCAATCTTAAGTCTCATCCTAAGCCTCAGCTTCAGCACGCTCATGCTGGGGTATGATGCTCGCGAAGACATCAGCCAAAACATTAAAGGCCGGGTGCTCGATCAGCAAAGTCAAATGCCGCTCCCAGGGGTTAATGTGCTTGTTGAAATTAAAGGCCAAACCTATGGCGCCAGCACGGATTTCGATGGCTATTATAAAGTAGAATCGGTACCCACCGGCCGGATTAATATCCAGTTCAGCTTTATTGGCTACCAGAATATCACCATGAATAATATCGAGCTTTTAGGATCCAAAGAATTGATCTTGAATGTTAGTATGCGTGAAAGCACTGAGACCCTTGATGAGATTGTGGTATCCGCCAAAACTGAAAAAACCCGCACTCAAAATGAAAGAGTAAATGTATCGGGCCGCACCTTTAGCATTGAGGAAAGCCAACGTTTTGCCGGTGCCAATAATGATGTATCACGTATGGCGGCCAACTTTGCCGGGGTGCAAAGGGCCAATGACGCTACCAACGATATAGTTATTCGGGGTAATTCACCTTTCGGTTTAATATGGCGCCTCGAAGGCATGGATATTCCCAATCCCAATCACTTTGGTGGAATTGGCGCTACCGGCGGACCCGTAAGCATGCTCAACAATAACGTTCTGGCCAATAGCGACTTTATCACCTCAGCATTTCCTTCCGACTATGGCGATGGTATTTCTGGCGTATTCGATCTACGCATGCGCAATGGCAACTATGAAAAGCATGAATTTCTAGGGCAAATTGGTTTTAATGGCTTTGAATTCGGTGCTGAAGGCCCCATTAATAAAGAGCGTAAGTCTTCCTACCTCCTTAATTACCGCTACTCAACCCTAGGTGTTTTTTCTGCTTTGGGCATTGACTTCGGTACCGGAACGGCTATACCTCAATACCAAGACCTCAACCTTAAACTGAATTTCCCCAGTCGTAAATTAGGTACTATTCAGGTTTTTGCCCTGGGTGGAGTATCTGCGATTGATTTCTTAGACAGTGAAAATGATGAAGATGAAGACGGCGGTTTTTACAGTGATGATGAAGATCTTCGCAATCGTGTGAACAGCGGTGTTATTGGTGCTTCTCATCAGTATTTCTACAGTCCTAAAACTTATAGCAAAGTAAGCCTTGCCTACAGTGGCATTCAGAATAAAACCAGTATTGACACCTTCAATGTGGATGGCACCCTAAGCTCCGCGCAATACCGCCAAAATTTTGTTCGCAGTAATTTTCAGGTAAATGCCTTACTTAACCACAAGTTTAATGTGAAGCATGTTGTGCGTGTAGGTGCTTATATCACTCGTAGTCAATATGACTTAAACGATTCTGCCTATCGCTATGACTGGGATCGTTTCGTAAACCTCCGCGACCTCCAGGGATCTACCATGATGTACCAGCCCTATGCCAACTGGCAATATCGTTTTAATGATGAGTGGGAAATGAATACCGGAATTCACACGGTTATTACGGAGAAACACCATAGCATAGAGCCACGCTGGGGCATGTCATATCGGCCCACCGCCAAAAGTAGCTTTAATATTGGCTACGGATTACACAGTCAGCAAGCCAATGAGCTGCTCTTGTACCGCGAAGAAGTGCTTCAGGATGGCAGTAGCGTACGCCCCAATGAAAATCTGGATTTAGTTAAGAGCCATCACTTTGTTTTAGGCTACCAACAAAACCTCGGTGGAAATTGGAACTTCAAGGCCGAAACCTATTATCAGCACATTTATGATGCAATTGTAAGCGTATTGCCCAACTCCTACTCCAGCGTGAATAGTGGCTCCTTCGATTTCCGCATCCCGGATACAGCACAAAATGCGGGCTTAGCCTATAATTATGGCCTCGACCTTACCCTCGAAAAGTTTATGGATCGTGGATTCTATATGCTTAACACCATTTCCATCTTCGAATCTAAATACCGAGGCAATGATCAGGTTTGGCGCAACACCGCCTTTAATGGAAACTTTGTTTGGAACCTGGTGGGTGGTAAAGAATTCGTTCTTAGCAAGCCACAAGCTAAAAGTCGTAAGACCCTTACGGTGGATGCGAAAGTAACCTTAGCCGGAGGCCAGCGCTATACCCCGATCGATTTAGTGGCTTCTATCGCCGATGGGGAAGCGGTTTATGATAATAGTCGCGCCTTCGGAGAACAATACGACCCTTATTTCCGGGCAGATATTCGTATCGGATATAAAATTGCCGGTTCTCGCTTTACCCAGGAATGGGCCATTGATGTGCAGAATGTGACCAATCAGGATAATCCATTCGGACAGGATTTCAATGCCGCTACCGGCACTATTGAAACCACCAATCAATTGGGGTTATTCCCCATGTTCTTGTACCGTATTACCTTCTAGTCATGTATGTTAGCGTAACTTCATTCCTAGTAAAAAGTCCCTGGGCAAACCTGCTCTTTCAAATGCACGCCATGACATCCTTTATGCAGGCCCGCAAGTCGAAAGGCATCCTGAAAACAGAAACCTTCTCACCTTTTCGCAAGGTTTACAGTACCCTTACCCATTGGGAAAGTAAAGAAGATATGATTCGCTTTCGGAATTCGGGTGCTCATCTTAAAGCGATGAAAGCCAGTGCCAAAATGGGGCATGGAATTACCACCGGTTGGGAAACAGAAACTTATGTAAATCGTGAATATGCCCTGGAACGATTACACTCTGAAAAAGGAAGCTTAATTTCGGAAAATGTCCCTAAAAATAGATTGGTCGCTAGTCGCCCGAAAAGTATTTAACAAAGAAAACCTGATCGCCATTGTGGTGGTCGGGTTTTTCCCTCCCATCATAGGAACCATTAGGGCCTTTAGCGGATTAGATCCTATCCCGGAAGGTTATCAAATGGTGGATTTCGGGATTGGCTTTATTTATTCTTACATCGTAACAGCGACTCTCTTTTATGGATCGGCGGCAATAATCCATCTTTTAAATCAGGTTTTACCATGGAAAGGGAATGTCCAAAAGAGAATATTCCTTGAGATCATTTTTATCCTGTCTTTTAGCAGTACGGCTCAAGGTTTAATACTCTACCTTTTAGATGGCACGCCCCTGCTATTTATAAAAACTGGTTTGGAGTTTAAGGATTATGTAGAGAACATTCTCTTTAGTAATGCCATTACTATAATTGTTGTGATATTGATGGAAGGGATTTATTTCTTCCGCAATTGGCGTGAAACAGTTTTGGCTACTGAGCGCCTAATGAAAGAAAATGCGGAAAGCCAGTTAGCCAATCTTCGCGCTCAGCTCGATCCCCATTTCCTCTTTAATAGTTTAAATGTACTTACCGGATTAATTCGTCAAGACCCGAAGAAAGCGGAAACCTTTGTGGAAGATTTTGCTCGCGTTTACCGTCATATGCTGGAAGTAAACAACCGGATGGTGGTGCCCTTAGAAGAAGAATTAGACTTTGCCAGGCAATATCTAAACTTGCAGCAAATACGCTTTAAGGAAGGCTTAGTCGTAAATTGGAATTTGGATGGGATGCATGTCGACAGCTACCTGCCACCACTATCCTTACAAGAGTTAATCAGCAATGCCATCAAGCACAATGTGGTGCATGAGAGTCAACCCTTAAATCTAGACATTGAAGTTGGCCCTAAATATTTAGAGGTTCGCAATAACTACAATTTGCGCAGTGATCAAAGTGCTAGTACCGGATTGGGATTAGAAAACATCCGGGAACGCTATCGCCTATTACAGCAAAAAGAACCCGAGTTTAGTCGGAAAAACGGACAGTTTATCGCCCGCCTGGCACTACTAGAAATTGAAGAATGAAGTACCTGATTATTGAAGATGAAAGCTTGGCTGCCGAGCGCCTGCAGGAGAAAATTCAAGAATTAAAACCCGATTGGAACTGTCTGGCCATATATGGCACCCTAAAAGAATTGCAAGAAAATTTGGCTCAGGCCGAAGCAGACATCGCTTTTGTAGACATCCACTTGGGTGATGGTTCGTCCTTTAAAGCTCTAGAAAGTCTGGATATTAAAATGCCTTTGATTTTCACCACGGCCTACGATCAATATGCCATCCGAGCTTTCAAACTGAATAGTATTGATTATTTACTAAAGCCCATCCATATTGATGATTTAAAAAAGGCCATCCAAAAGTTCGAATCGCAAAGCCTGGATAATCCCCAGAACTTGGATTGGTCTCAAATCTTGAAAGAGTTAAAACCCAGCTACAAAGAGCGCTTCTTAGTAGCCCATGGTGAAAAACTGAAAACTGTAAACTGTGCTGATATTGCCTACTTTCATGCCAGTGGCAAACATTGCTTTTTAGTTGATGCTGAGGGTCATGAATACCTCGTGGATCAAAATTTAAAAGACTTACTGGAACAATTGAATCCCGAGCAGTTTTTTCAAATCAACCGTCAGTATATTATTCATTTAGAATATCTGGATGAGCTACTTAGCTATTCCAAATCCCGTTTAAAAGTAATTATGAAGCCAGCGCTTCCCGAAGAAGGAATAGTGAGCGCTGAACGCAGCGCTCGCTTTAAAGCCTGGTTACAAGGTGAAACTAAGAAATAACCAGAGATTCCAATCTACTGGCAATCGCCTCAGCTTCAGCCGATTTCATTGCGCTTTTAGCGCGATCCACGAAAAAAAGGCTGTAGGCCTCCTTCTTGAGCTTACCGTACTGACGCTGCAGTAGCTCGAGCTCTGATTTTTTGTTAAACAATCCTTCCATCCCTATATCTTTTTCTTAAATAACGGGAAAGTTTTATAAAAGTTTAATATACCGGTAATGGTTTTTTTTCACAGCCTGTTTATAAGTGTTACAAACAGCAGAAATTTGGATTCGAACTGAAGCAGAAGCCTTCACTTATCCTGATGGAAATTATTCATGACTTGAATATCCCACTTAGTCAAGATTTTAAAGACTAGAAAATTTGATAGTCTAATTACAAGGCCTCGATACGATCCGCAAGAGCTTCCGCCTCGGCCCTCAGCTTATCACTCTCCGCTCTGTTAATTGTCGATAGTCGATGGGACTCTTTCAGCATTTTACGATACTGCTCCTGAAGCTTCTCTTTTTCCGTCTTTTTCTTAAAAATCCCGAACATCTTAGAGTTTTGATGTTAAACTCTCCAAGCAGCTTTTGGTTCAAGAAAGAATCAGCTTAAGCCTAAGATGTCCTTCAATTCCGAAAAACCATTGCGACTTACCGGTATGCGAGACCCATCCTTCAACAAGGCCAGATGATCATTCTTGCCATAGGGATCCAAGCGATCGATTTTCTCCACATTTACCATATGAGAGCGATGCACCCGCATAAATAAAGGCTGGGGCAAAAGCTTCTCGTAATGGCTCAGGGTTTTCTTTTTAGCATAGGTCCCTTTTTCAGAAATGATCTGAACATAATCACCATCGGCCTCGATGCGAATTAAATCAGGATAAGGGATAATCCGAATACGAGCACCATCCTTCACCACCAAGCGATCTCGTGGACCATGATCGCGGTCCTTTTGCAAAGCAGCGATGGCTTCTTGCATATGCTTTGGCTGCGCTAGAAACTTCGCAATGGCTTGTGCAAAGCGCTCTTCCGAAAAAGGCTTTAGGAGATAGTCCACCGCATTGGCCTCAAAGGCTTTAATGGCATATTGATCAAAGGCGGTAGTGAAGATAATCGCGGGAGGATCTTCCAGCAATTCTAATAATTCGAAGCCCGTTAGTTTCGGCATTTGAATATCCAAAAAGATCAAATCCGGTTTTTCCTGTTGAATATGCTTCATGGCAGCAAATCCATCCAGGCAGCGCTCTTGCACCACAAAATCCGGAAAGGCTTCTAAATATTCCTGGACCAAATCTGCCGCCAGGGGCTCATCGTCAACTATCAGTACTTTGTACATGGCTTTGAGGTATGCTAAGACGGGCAATGTAAAGGCCATTCTCCCGCTGGGTTTCCAATAAATCGGTTCTTCCGTAAATAAGGTATAATCTGCGCTGTATTGAAGCTAAGCCAAAGCCTGTTCCGCCCAGAGCCGAGCTTCCCTCCTCAAAAGGATTACGCACTTCGATGTGGAGGTTTTTACCTTTTAGCTCACAAGAAAGACTAATCACTAAATCATCGGTAGTGCCATACAATCCATATTTGATGGCATTTTCAATTAAAGGCTGAATTAATAAGGATGGTAAATTGGCTTCCAAACATTCTTCCTGAATACTTCGCTCAACTTTTAATCGATGTCCAAATCGTACCTGTTCCAGATCGAGGTATAAGCTGAGGTGACTAATCTCCTCTTCCAAACTCATTAAATCGGTATCCTCCCTTTTTAAGGTCCCTCTTAAAAACTCGCTCAGCTTTTGCGTCATATGTCGAGCATCCTTGGGTCGCGAGCCAATTAAGGAGTTAATTGAGTTTAAGGCATTAAATAAGAAGTGAGGCTGTATTTGTTGGCGAAGTTTAAAGAGCTCCGCTTCCTTAGACATTCGTTCAATTTCTTGCTTACGCATCTCTTGCGCATTGCGCTCATCCAAGCGATACCAAAGGAATGAAAAGCCTATGGCCGCCGCCAATAAAAGGTAGGCTACCGTTATCCGGAAAGGGAAAGTTTCGAGCATCCAATCCTGATAATCCAAACCTACCAGATGCATAAAAAGCCAATCGCCCAATTCTACCCAAAAAGCTACCAAAACAAGGGGCAGGAAAAAGATGATTAGAAACTGATAATTCGGAGGTTGGTAGAAGCTGAAAGTATTAATCAGGCTAAAGCCAATAAGGCCCAATAAAGCCCAGTGAATAAAGGCATCCATTAGAGCGATCTCCAAGGCGAGATCTTTAGCCCATACCATAAAAGAAACCTGTACCCCCATCAAGAGCAACAAGACTCCGAGAAAGTACAGGTAATTATGCGATTTGAGCAGTGGGTTCCGCGCCATTGCTACAAGATACGGATCTTAGTAATTTACGATCTCCAGACCACCAAAGACTACGGTACCAGTAAGGTAGAGCACCTTATTATCGGGCATTACCTCGATAGCTGAATGGCGCTTGTCATCTACTCCACCAAAAATACTGGTTACCTCCGGGCGCACTTCCCAGTTCTTAGGAACGAAAAGCTTGGCGCCACCAAAGAGCACGGTCATTTCTAAATTAGCCGTTCCTTCAAAATCGGCATTCATCAAATTGAGTTCCGTACCCCCAAATATGGTTACCACTTCACCCCCGGCAAAAGACTTGCTATTAACACTGCGTTTTACCCCATTAAATATGGCTACCGAATCGAGCTTATCCGCTTCATTGCCACTAAAGTTATCCACCTTAGCAGCGCGGAATCGCGATTGAAAGATGATGATCAAGCCAATGCTAATCACCAAGAGGGGCCAGAAATAATACCAGATATTAAAATCGAAGTAGAAGATATCATCCAATAATAGCAGGCCTCCCAGGCCAATCAAAATGTAGGAGGAGGGATTGCGGAATTTATTGTCGATACCCACAGCCACACCAATACCGATCAATAGCATTTCAAAGCTCCAGATCCATTCCGGAATATAGATGTTCATTTTCCGGAGGAACATGATTACGCCAATCACCAGAATGGCGACTCCGACGTAAATAGATTTGTTTCGATTGTGTCGTGACATGATAGCTTCTTTAAATTGTTGTTTTCGTTCTTATGTTTTAGTGGTACTAAAGTAGAATGAAAGTCGCATCCGCCGAAAGGCCTAAAGCCCTGAAGTAGGTAGAAAGGCGGTGAATGGGGGAAATGGGTAGATGAAGTTTGACTTGAATTGCAAATTCAAGCCAGTTTATTAATTACTGGATCGAATTTGCAATTCGATCCAAAACTTTAATTCATAAAAAAAGGCCACCCGAAGGCAGCCTTTTCTGTAGTTATAATTCTGCTTACCAGGCTTTGGCAGCCTCGATAATATGTTCAGCCATTTCGGTCCCGATACGGTCCTGCGCCTCTAAGGTGGCAGCACCAATATGGGGAGTTAAAGAAGTATAAGGGCTCATTAAAACAGCCATGGCGGGAGTAGGTTCGTTTACAAACACATCCAAACCAGCATATTTCAATTTGCCGCTTTCCAAAGCTTCCAATAAGGCTTCCTCATCAACCACACCACCACGGGCGGTATTGATGATTCCGGCATTATCCTTCATCTTTTCGATTTCAGCCTTACCGATTACCGCCTTACCGGCACCAGCAATATGCAAGGTGATAAAGTCGGAGCTCGCTAATACCACATCCATGCTCTCAGGCTTAATGGTGAAGTTCAAAGACTGTCCATCAAAGAATTCCAATTTAATATCGGCCGACTCCACAAAAGGGTCTACCGCTTTAACTTCCATTCCATATCCCAAGGCGATTTTGGCTACCTCTTGACCAATACGGCCAAATCCGATAATCCCTAAGGTCTTACCTTGTAATTCAGTGCCGGCACCGTAATTTTTCTTCAAAACCTTGAAGTTGGTCTCACCTTCCAATGGCATTTTCTGGTTAGCATCGAATACGAAACGTACCATTCCGCTCAAGTGAGCAAATACCAATTCGGCTACTGAACGAGTACTGGCAGCAGGAGTATTTTGTACGATCATGCCTTGTTCACGTGCATAATCCACATCAATATTATCCATACCTACACCACCACGACCAATAAACTTCAAATTGCCTTTGGTAGCATCAATAAGGTCTTTACGCACTTTAGTGGCCGAACG
Source organism: Croceimicrobium hydrocarbonivorans (assembly GCF_014524565.1). Taxonomy (NCBI): domain Bacteria; kingdom Pseudomonadati; phylum Bacteroidota; class Flavobacteriia; order Flavobacteriales; family Owenweeksiaceae; genus Croceimicrobium; species Croceimicrobium hydrocarbonivorans. Next base: position 895,394 of record NZ_CP060139.1, read on the forward strand.
CACTAAAAGTACATTCACGCCATTTTCGTTGATATGCTCTGCCAAGCGCTCTTGAGCAACTTTAGTAGTATCTACATCGAAACCGGCGGCTTTCAAGGCTTCTTCTCCGCTCTTAGAAATTCCGTCGTTCGCTAAAATCTTAACCATCTTTTATTTCTTTTCGAATTCTTGCATTACGTCAACCAGAGCTTGCACACTCTCTAAAGGAAGAGCATTGTACATAGAGGCACGGTATCCACCTACAGAACGGTGACCATTAATTCCGCTAATTCCGGCGGCCTTCCACATCTCATCAAATAAAGCAGTGTCTACTCCCTCATGAGCCAAGAAGCAGGCATTCATATTAGAACGATCCTCTTTTTCGGCAGTTCCATAGAATTTAGAGTTACGGTCAATCTCATTGTAAAGCAAATCAGCTTTAGCTTGATTGATTTTTTCCATTTCTGCTACACCGCCAATACCCTTTAACCAACGCAAGGTTAGCATAGACACATACACGGAAAATACCGGTGGCGTATTAAACATCGATTCTTTGTCGATATGAATTTGATAATCCAAGTATGCAGGAATATCGCGACCGGTTTTACCTAAGATTTCGTCTTTTACGATTACTACAGTAGCTCCGGCAGGTCCCATATTCTTTTGGGCTCCGGCGTAAATCATATCAAAATCAGCCACATTAATTTGACGACTGAAAATATCGGATGACATATCACATACATTCAATCCTTCTGCTTTCGGGAAATCCTTTATCTGGGTTCCGAAAATGGTATTATTAGAAGTAGTGTGGAAATAGTCAACATCACTAGGAATTTCAAAACCCTTAGGGATGTAGTTGAAATTCTTGTCTTTGGAAGAAGCAACCTCAATGGCATTTCCCAAGCGCTTAGCCTCTTTTAGGGCTTTAGAGCTCCAGGTTCCGGTGTTTAGATACGCGGCTTTTCCACCTTCAGCCTTCATCAGGTTAAAAGGGGTCATTACAAATTGTAAAGAGGCTCCACCTTGCACGAAGATTACCGAATAACCTTCGGGAACTCCGAGCAATTCTTTAACCAAAGCTACGGCCTCATCCATCACGGCCACCACGTTTTTGCTACGGTGACTGATTTCGATCAGAGAGAGGTCGAGATTGTCAAAATTGAGAACTGAATTAGCGGCTTCTTGTAATACTTCAGAAGGAAGAATACAGGGCCCGGCAGAAAAATTGTGCTTCTTCATTGAGAGCGATTTGATTCGTTATCGCCGCAAAAGTAGCACTATTAGCCTAAGCCCTTTTTAAGTACCGGTTAATTTTATGGAGATCGATAAAATGTCTTCTTACCCTCCCATTTTTATTGGCTTCTATGCTTACACGCCTTTCGGCGGATGGGTGAGCATTTCCAGATTTTCAGTGATCTTTTCCAAGGGCCAATCCCACCACCGTAAGTTCAGTAAATACTCAATTTGCGAAGCTTCAAAACGCTTGCGAATTTCTTTAGCCGGGTTTCCGCCTACTATGCTGTAGGGCGCCACATCTTTGGTCACCACCGATTTGGATCCGATTATCGCTCCATCGCCAATCTTCACCCCAGGCATTATGGTAACATCATAGCCGATCCACACATCATTCCCAATAAGGGTATCGCCTTTATAAGGATAAGTCTTGCCTTCCATGGCACCGGCCCAATCGCCTCCCATAATGGCAAAAGGATAGGTCGATACAGAATCCTGCAAATGATTAGCTCCATTCATTATGAAGGTCACCCCGGAGGCAATTTGGCAGAATTTCCCAATGATGAGTTTATCACCAATGAAATCGAAGTGGTACTTCACATTCTTCTCAAAATTGCGCACATCTTCAAAGTCATCGTAATAGGTGAAATCCCCTACAATGATGTTCGGATTGGTGATCACATTGTTTAAGAAACAAAGGCGATCATAATGAGCTAAAGGAAATTTTTGGCGGGGATCTGGAGCAGACATTCGTTTGGTTTTAGTGCCTCAAAACTAGAATTTCCTCTGTTCATTTTTGTACTTTACAGAGATCAATTCCAATCCCATGAAGTCATCCTTTAAAGATTATATAACCATAGACCCCAATAAACGATTTGGGAAAGCAATTATAAAAGGGACTCGTATAAGCGTTGGAGATGTTCTTCAGTGGTTAAGCATGGGAATGACTACCGATGAAATTCAAGCTGACTTTCCTGAACTAAATCTTGAAATGATTCAGGCCTGCTTGAGTTTTGCTGCCAGCAGAGAAGGGCAAATTGGTCTGGCACACTAAATGTTACTTTTCGATCAAAATATTTCTCGAAAGATTTTAAAGCTTCTGGAGGAAAGTTTCCCGAACTCTGCGCATGTTACCGAATTAGGATTAGCTAATGCTACAGATCGCGAAATTTGGGAATTCGCAAAATATCATCAATTCACCATTGTGAGCTTTGATGTAGATTTTTACAATTACTCTATAATTTGGGGACCTCCTCCAAAAATAATTTGGATTAGAACATTCAATCAGAGAACAGCATTTTTAGCCGAGCTACTTCAATATTACAGCAGTCAAATTTTCGACTTCATCAATAGCGAAGAATTGGAATGCCTGGAAATCAAAGGTTGATTATTAGCTACTGTTCCCGCTTCGGTAAATCCGTCGGTTGACTGGGTGGCTTTATCTCAATCACCTGACCGGTATTGAAACTCACCCCACTTTTAAGATGCCACCAACCATCTTCCCAATACAGGGCATCGTAGCTAAAATCCGGTCCATACATCTGATAGAGTCCCTTCATCTTAGGTTCGGGCGGCCCCAGATGATCCATAATGATCATCTCTGCATTTTCATTCCAGCGTACCGTGGCGGAGTATTTAGCATTATAAGTTAAAACCAAACGCAGCGGTGGTTTTCGTAAGGTCTTATCCATCCACTCATCCACTTTAAAATTCCGAGACCCAAAACTTACTTTCCCTCTTTTGCCTACTTCAATAATCTCAATCACCTTGCGATTCAATTCCTTCCCCATGGCCAAACCTAAAAGTAGGTACTTTTCTTTCTCCCCTTTCATAGGTCGAATGGCATAATAAATGGCACCTGGCCACTCTTCGGGTTTACATCGATCGAATTGTAATTCGGGAATTTGCTCTAATTGATCTTCCAGCACTGTAACCTTGGTTTCACCTTTAAATTCGCCGGCTACCAAGCCAAAACGCTGATATACGCCATCGGCATCCGGGCGTTGCCAGGTGTAAATAGCAAAGCGCTTATCCGGACTTTCCAAGCGCAGCATATTAGTAATCTGTGGTAAGGCCGTCAAGTAATTCCCTTCCACAGATAAGAAGGCTTGTAGTCCTTTTAAAAATCTTTGATTGGCACTATCGCGTTCCGCAAACATGGGCGATTCCAAGGTAATTCGCCCCAGCTTAGCCAGATCATCCAAACTAAGGCTATCCTGTGCCTGCAGCTGACCTAAGAATAAAAAAAGCCCTAAGAGAATGCTTCTTCCCATGGGGCTTAAACGATCTTTTGTGCCGACTAATTTCAATCGAGGTGTAGAAAATCTTTCTTCGACAATAATTCTTCTTGCGACTCTACATGGTCTTCATCAGGCACACAGCAATCTACCGGACATACTTCAGCACATTGAGGTTCTTCATGGAAACCCACACACTCAGTACACTTGTCGGTTACAATATAAAATACGTCATAATCCACCGGTTCCTGAGCTTCATCGGCATCATATTCGCCACCACTTTTCGGCTTCACCATACCGCTCAATCCCGTACCATCAGAGAAACGCCATTCTTGTGCGCCCTCATAAATAGCATTGTTCGGACACTCCGGCTCGCAGGCTCCGCAATTAATACATTCGTCCGTTATCTTGATAGCCATATTCTGTTCTTACTTTTGCCACAAATTTAATTACTAAATAGCGAAATGCTGTCATTAGAGCAAAGGATCGACGCCTTCGATAGACTTGGGCGATTTATGTCACAATACCGTGAAGAGCGTCAAGATGAAGATCTGCAAAAACTAAATAAACACTTCCTCAAAGAATATCAGGTTTGCATTAAGGATGCAGAACTCTTTAATCACTGGTTTAGTGAGGATAACCTCCATTTCGCCCTACAATCTTGGTCGGAGGCTTTAAGCCGCGAACAACTGGAAGCTTGGACCATTGACTACGAAGCCGACTTCTTTGAACATGATCGTGGAACCAAAACCGTAGCCTTAATTATGGCGGGAAATATTCCTCTCGTAGGTTTCCATGATTTGCTTTCAGTTTTAATCGCCGGCCACAAAGCCTTAATTAAGCCCAGCTCCGACGACGCAAAATTGATTCCTTTTTTCTGCCAAATTCTGGTTGCCATAAATGCAGAGTTCGCTGCCTATTTGCAATTTGCTGATGGTCAGATGAAAGATTTTGACGCGGTAATCGCCACTGGCAGTAATAATTCATCTCGTTATTTCGAATCTTATTTTGGGAAATACCCCAATATAATTCGGAAAAACCGCTCCTCTCTCGCCATTCTGAGTGGAGAAGAAACTAAAGAGCAACTCGAGCTTTTAGGGGAAGATATCTTCCGCTACTTTGGTTTGGGCTGTCGCAATGTTTCTAAGGTTTACGTACCTCAAGATTTTGAATTGCAAAAATTATTCGAAGCCTTCTACAAGTTCCAGGCGGTATGCGACAATAATAAATACGCCAATAATTACGATTACAATCGGGCGATCTATTTAATGGAGCATCATGACTTTCTAGAAAATGGATTCTTCATTATTAAGGAAAATGAAAGCCTTCATGCTCCGGTTTCCGTTCTGCACTATGAGCGCTATGACAAGGTGGAGGATTTGAAAACTAAGATCGAGGCCGATGCGGAAAATATTCAATGCATAGTTACCGAGTTGGAAGCCTTCCCAAATTCAGTGTCTTTCGGCGAAAGCCAGAAACCCAAATTATGGGATTATGCTGATAATGTCGACAGCTTGGCCTTCCTTCGGAGCCTTTAGAAAAAAATTACCTTTGTGACCCTCACATCAATCCACGTATGAAGCTCCTGCGTTTCTTAGTAAGCAAGACTTTTTTTGTAAACCTCATCATAATGGCCCTGGTATCTGCCGGCCTGATTTGGTTACTCAATTACAGCCTCGATCGTTATACCGAACACGGAATTAGTGTACAGGTGCCCGATTTAAGTGGCATGGCCTTAACCGAGGTGGAGACTACCCTTAGCGAAAAGAAACTCAGTTTTGCAATTATCGATTCTGCGGAATACGATCCCAGTTTTCCTCGTGGCTCTGTGATTAGTCAGTATCCCGATGCAGGAAATCAGGTTAAAACCGGAAGGGAATTAAAATTGACCATCAATCCTTTTTTCCCACGTAAAGTGGAACTACCGGATTTGATTGAAAAGACCAAACGTCGCGCTATTTACGACCTAGAGTCCAAAGGCTTTAAAGTAGGTGAATTGAAGTATCGCCCTTATATCGGAAAAGATGTAGTGATTGATGTATTAATTGATGAACGCAGTTTAATGCCTGGCACCAAATTGAAAAAAGGCACTACAGTAGACTTGGTTTTAGGGATGGGCCTTAGTGATGATTTAGTACGCTCTCCTTACCTACGTTGGAAAAGCCTGGCTGAAGCCGAGGATTATTTACAATTGCGTTCCTTCAATTTAGGTTCGGTGATTTATGATGAAGAAATCACGGATTCGGCTACCGCATTAGTGTATCGCCAAAATCCAGCTCCAAGTAAAGAACCAAGCATTCGTATGGGACGTGAAATTGACATCTGGCTTACAAACGACTACACTAAAATTGTGAACGACTCGTTAGAGTTTCAAAACCTTCACCTCCAGGATTCTCTTAGGAATGACACAACGCCAACACCTTAAATTACTCCCTCTTTTTGCCTTAAGTATTCTCTGCTTTGCCCTACAGGCCCAGCGTCAGGAATACCTTAGCGGAATTAGTGCGCTTCCCCTCAATCCGGAAACGCAAGCCCAGCCCTTAGCCAAAAGCAATGCGGTTCTAAGTTTACCCTTTGTAGATGACTTTTCTTATAACTCGAATATTCCGGATCCTTCAAAATGGGAAGTTTCGGACATTTGGGTAAATCAAACCTGGGCCATTAGCCCTATTAGTTTGGGAGTAGCCAGTTTCGATGGATTAAACCGATATGGACGACCTTATAGTGCTGTCCCCAAGGATTCAATTTGCGATATTTTAATTTCACAATCCATTAATTTAAATTCCCCTACAGATTCGGTTTATCTAAGCTTTTACTATCAAGCTGGTGGATGGGGTGAACAACCTGCCGTAGGAACAGATTCTTTAATTTTACAATTCTGGAATGATCAAAATTCAAATTGGGAATCGGTATGGAGCAATGAAACATATCCAACTACATATTTTAAAAATGCAATGGTTTATGTGCCTAATCGTTATCATCAAGCTAATTTTAAATTTCGATTTTATAATTACGGGGCTTACTATGGAGCTTTAGACACTTGGCATATAGACTATGTTTATTTAAATGATAGAAGATCTTTTAAGGACTCCATTCCCAACGACATTGCGTTTACCCGGCCTCACCCTTCCCTGCTGATAAATTATGAATCCGTGCCATGGTGGCATATCAACCAAGCTTTTAACATTCAAAGCATCTTTAAAAAAGAAGTGGATTTATACTATCGCCGAAATCGTCAAAGCAGCGCCTCTAAGCCTAATTTAAACTTAGGCTTTTACGAAGTTAGTCTCAATGGAAATTTGCTGCAAAAACAAGTTAACACATCCGCAACTCTTGAACAAGGGCATCTTCCAAACGAAGAAACTCAATATACCATTCCGCAAGTAGGCGAACCTCGTTTGAACTTTGTTAATCCTCCATATTCAGATGAATTTGAGTTTAGAAGTTATCATACATTCAATGGGGTGAATTTTGACATTCCCGAAAACGATACTATTCGACGTATACAAGTCTTTAAAAATTACTATGCCTATGATGATGGTAGCGCTGAAAGAGCCTATGAGATTCGCAACAACCGCGGTGGCTTTATCGTACAGCGCTATGATGTTTTGGTGAATGATACTTTGAAAGGATTACAAATCTATTTCCAACCTGCGCTTTATGATCTAGACAATCAGGAGTTTAGCATCCTTTTATTAAGCAACACCTCCGGCTTGCCATCCAGTATTATCTACGAGACCGATAGTATTTACACGGCACAATATACCGATGCCAATTTTTACCAGAGCTATATGCTCGATACCGCTATTGCCGGTCCGGTAACCACAGGAACCGTATTTATTGGCATCCGCCAGAAAAACAGCGATCCCTTGAGCTTGGGATACGATCAAAATAGTCGCAATCGCACCACCGCTTTTTACGGGGAGCTTAATGATATGTATCAAAGCTTTTTAGGTGGCACTATTATGATGCGCCCGATCTTTAGATATGCGCCTCGAGATCTTTCCCAAAAAGAAGAATTCTTGACTGATAGCTTTCAGGTCTATCCCAATCCAAGTGATGGCGATTTCCAATTTGAATTACCTGCAGATCTTCATGATTTAGAGGGATATCAATTAAGTCTTTACAATTTACAAGGCCAATTATTGGCTCAAAAAGCGGTAGCTCCTAATTGGGATTTATCGCATCTGCCCAGCGGCCTCTACCTGATTCGCCTCGCCGATAGCCAGGGAAAATCGAACTGGCAGCAAAAAATTCAGATTTACTAATGCGCGAAGAAGATCAGGCTCCCGAAGAGGAGAATGAAGAGCTCTATGAGCATCATCGCATCGTAGCCGATGCAGGACAGAAACCTTTAAGAGTTGACAAGTTTTTAGGCAATTTATTAGCCAATACCTCTCGAAACAAAATTCAACAAGCGGCCGCCGCAGGAAATATTCGGGTAAACGATTTAAAGGTTAAGAGTAACTATAAGGTTAAGCCCGAAGACGTGGTTCAGGTGGTATTAAGTTACCCGCCCCGCGAAGTAGAATTGGTACCTCAAGATATTCCCATTCCTATTGTTTATCAGGATAAGGATGTAATTGTGGTGCATAAACCTCCGGGCATGGTGGTTCACCCTGGTTATGGCAATTTCGATGGCACCTTGGTTAATGCTCTCTTGTTTCAATTCCAGAACCTACCCGGTTTAAATCAAGAACGACCCGGTTTGGTGCATCGCCTCGATCGCGACACCAGCGGTACCATGGTAATCGCAGCCAATGAACATGCCATGGCGCATTTGGCCAATCAATTTTTTGAAAGAACCACCGAAAGAACTTACTGGGCTGTAGTCTGGGGCAATGTTGAGGAAGACTCTGGCACCATTATCGGCAATATCGGCCGCAGCCCTAAGAATCGTAAGATTTATCAGGTCTATCCGGAAGGAGATCAAGGAAAGCATGCGGTTACTCATTATCGGGTACTGGAACGCTTAGGATATGTTACCTTAGTAGAGTGCAAATTGGAGACGGGTAGAACCCATCAAATCCGAGTGCACATGAAGCATATCGGTCATACTCTGTTTAATGACAAAGAATACGGCGGCGACAAAATTCTAAAAGGCACAACCTTTACGAAATACAAACAGTTTGTAGAAAACTGCTTTACTATTTGCCCCCGTCAGGCATTGCATGCCAAAACCCTCGGCTTTGAACATCCCAAGAGCGGAGAGCGTTTATCTTTTGATTCGGAGTTACCGGATGACATGAAAGCATTGGTCGAGAAATGGCGTAATTACAGTCACTTTAAAGGCCAGTAATTAATCTTAACTTCGTTGAAAATGAAGAGGATGAACCGCAAGTGGATTACATTAACTTTAATCACAGGAGCTATCCTGATGGTTTCCCAATGTAAAGACGATCCAGATACGAGTGGACCCATAAGTTATGGCACACCCTATACCTTAGAGGTGCCCTCTGGATTTCCTCAAGCGAATACTCCGGCCGATAATCCTATGACCGAAGAAGGCATTCGTTTAGGTCGATTCCTCTTTTACGAAAAAGCTCTTTCCGACGATCAAAGTATTTCCTGTGCCTCATGCCATATGCAAGAACGGGCTTTCACCGATGCTACCCCAACTTCAGTGGGTACCCGCGGTATTTTTGGTCGCCGTAAAGCCATGCCGCTCTTCAACTTAGCCTTCCATGACAATTTCTTCTGGGATGGCCGGGTACAAACCTTAGAGCAACAATCCTTACACCCCATTCGCGACACGGTTGAGATGGACAATGATCTCGCCACTGTTATTCAGCGCTTAAGTGCTAATCCGATCTACCCACCGATGTTTAAGGCGGCCTATGGCAGTGAGAAAATCACCGAAGATCGCATCGCAAAATCCATAGCCCAATTTGAGCGTACCCTGATTTCAGCCAATTCAAAATTTGATCGGGTAATTCGATTGAAAACAGGAGAGCAATTTACCGAACTCGAGCAAAGAGGTTATGAACTCTTCACTTCCGATTTTGATCCCAATGGGGGTTTTGGTGGTGACTGCTTTCACTGTCATGGCGAGCGAGAAACCCGCTATCTATTTGGTGCCTTTGGCAGGGATCTGCAATTTGTGAATAATGGTTTAAAAGCGGTTTACACGGATGAAGGTCGGGCCGAAGTAACCAATGATCCTGCCGATGTAGGTAAATTTAAAGTACCGAGTGTTCGTAATGTGGAATTCTCCTTCCCCTATATGCATGATGGCAGCATTCCTAATTTGGATAGCCTGATTGGCTTCTACAACTTCGGCGGACACAAGCATGTGAACGTCGATCCGAATATGAAAGCAGCTGGTATCGGCAGAAACTGGAGCCTAGGACAAAAGCAAGCCCTGGCAGCCTTCCTGCGTACTCTTACTGATTATGAGTTCCTTGAGGATACTACTTTTAGCAATCCCCATATTCAGTAAAGAGCTTAGGCTTTTAGGTAAACCACCTTTTTAGTTTCGAAAAAATCCTCCTCAAAATGCTTGGCTAAAGGATATTGCTTGGCACGAGGATAATCTGCCAATTCTTCGCTGAGGTCTCCACCTTTAAGATAAAGGATACCATTGGACATGGAGCCCGCTTCATTACCCTTCCGGAGCTTACCTCGGGTCCAGGCCATAAAGCGAGGCATTTGAGTTACAGCCCTGGAAATTATAAAGTCGTAAGTCCCTTTTACTTTCTCTGCTCTGGCTTGTTCAGCCTTTACATTCTTAAGGCCCAGAGCCAGGATCACCTCATCTACCACTTTGATTTTTTTGGCAATACTATCTACTAAATGGAATTGGGCTTGGGGATAAAGAATGGCCAGGGGAATTCCCGGAAAACCACCACCGGTGCCGATATCCAAAATCTGAGCTCCTTCTTTAAAGCGACAGATTTTAGCAATACCCAAAGAGTGCAATACATGCCTTTCATAAAATTGATCGGTGTCCTTGCGAGAAATCACATTAATCTTGGCATTCCAATCATCATAAAGTGCTTGCAGTTGTTCAAACTGCTGATACTGTTCTTCGCTTAAAGCGGGAAAATACTTGCGAATCAATTCCATATTACCATTTGCTAGGGGCACCCCAAATCAAGTTGCGAAGGTGCAACAAAGTGGTGGCTACTGCCCAAAACATTTCAAAAAATGGCCAAAGCCAGGCCTGCCTTTTATGTTGGATCAAATCCCGCTGACTCTTCCTAGGATAAGCCGAAATGAACCATCGTCCGATAAACACTAATAATACCAATCGAATATCCAATTGCCAAAAAGCAAAAGGCAGTAATAGGGCGAAGAGCAATTGTAAAAAACCTTCAAGGCCCAAGCTAAACCGCACCCCTCTCTCATAGCGCCAGGCAGTTGAATAATGTCGGCCTTTTTGACGCCACCACTGTTTTAAATTTAAGGGAGCCGGCGAATAGGTAAAAGAGCGCTCGGGACTCATGCAAATTACCTTGAGACCATCGGCCATTTCACGCAGGGTAAGATCATCATCACCCGAAAGGAGATCCTGATGCTTATTAAGGGCCTGAACCGCTTGCATGGATGATTTGCGATAGGCCAAATTTCTACCTACTCCCATATATGCCTTACCCATGGAGGCATAAGACCAGTAGCGGAGGGCAGTATTCACTGTTTCATAATCACTAAGCCAAGCGGTAAAACCTTCGCCTTGGAGTGGGCCATAACCCAAAACCACATCATTCTTCTTAAGCCTTAAGCCTATTTCCTTCAGCCAATGTTTACTAGCCGGTGCACAATCTGCATCACAAAAAGCCAGGGCATCGTTTTGAGCGGCGATGATTCCTCTTTGTAAGGCTGCCTTTTTTCCAGAAGCACTGCCCTCACTGGCATTCACTAATTTTAGAAAAGGATAGCTTTTTTGAGCCTCTTGTACCAAAGCCGCCCCATTATCGGTACTGTGGTCATCCACCATTATTACCTCAAAATCCGAATAATCTTGTTCGCACCATTCCGACAAGAGATGCTTCAAATTTGAAGCTTCATTATGAAAGCAAATAATCAAACTGATAGGTGGCAGATCGGGCTCCAGCGGAATAGCTTCTTTTTGATTGAGGTACTTCCGCAAGCGGTGAAACCTCAGCCCATGCCATAGCCAAAGTACCAGGGCAGCAAGCAGCCAAGTGTAGGAAAGCACATTAAGAAGCAATTTCATGACAGAGCAAATTAATGATTTTCAGCAGGTTTCAGAATTCAAATTCGGCTATCCTTAAGCCTGCTAATTAACGTATTTTTGCCGGATGCAATTTCGCTTGGAACATCAGGATCCCGGATCAAAAGCGCGTAGCGGGACCATCCAAACCGCGCATGGAGAAATTCAAACTCCCATATTTATGCCAGTGGGCACCGTAGCATCGGTTAAAGCTGTGCATCAAAGAGAATTAGCCGAGGATATTAAGGCCCAAATCATCTTGGGGAATACCTACCATTTGTATTTACGCCCGGGTACAGATATCCTGAATCGGGCAGGCGGCTTACACCAGTTTATGAACTGGCAAAAACCCATCCTTACAGATAGTGGTGGTTATCAGGTTTACAGCCTGGCTAATAATCGCAAGATTACTGAAGAAGGTGTTGCCTTCAAATCACATATCGACGGATCCAAGCATTTCTTCAGTCCGGAGAAATCCATGGAAATCCAAAGACATATTGGGGCCGACATTATCATGGCATTTGATGAATGTCCGCCTTATCCCAGCACTTATCAATACGCGCGGGAATCTATGGACATGACCCATCGCTGGCTCCAACGCTGCGGTGAATGGCTCAAAGAAAATGATCCGCTTTATGGTTTCGGGCAAAGCCTCTTCCCGATTGTACAGGGCAGTACCTACAAAGATTTCAGGGTTAAAAGTGCCGAGACCATTGCCGAATTTGGTGCGGACGGAAATGCTATTGGAGGTCTCTCTGTAGGTGAGCCTGCAGAAGAAATGTATGCCATGAGCGAAATAGTATGTGATGTGTTACCTCATGACAAGCCCCGATATTTAATGGGCGTTGGTACTCCGGCAAACATCCTCGAGAATATTGCCTTAGGTGTGGATATGTTCGATTGTGTGATGCCCACCCGCAATGGTCGTAATGGGATGATCTTTACCAGCGAGGGTATTATCAATATCAAGAATAAAAAGTGGGAAGACGATTTCGGGCCTCTGGATCCTAATGGCCCCACTTTTGTAGATAGCCAGTACTCCAAAGCTTATTTGCGCCATCTCTTTGCCGCCAATGAATATTTAGGTCGACAAATTGCCAGCGTACACAATTTAGGCTTCTATTTATGGTTAACTGGTGAAGCCCGAAAACAAATCGAGGCCGGTACCTTTGCCAGCTGGAAAAACATCATGGTCGAAAAACTGCAACGTCGCTTGTGAAGATTTTTAAAATCATAGATCGCTATATCATTGGGAAGTTCCTGGGTACCTTCTTTTTAACCATTGCCCTGATTTTAGCGATTGCCATTGTTTTTGATATTTCCGAAAAGATTGATGACTTCATTACAAGGGGGGCAAGTACCCGCGAAATCATCATCGATTATTATTTGAACTTCGTAGTGTTCTATGGCAATCTCTTTTCATCGATGATTGTCTTTATCGCTACGATTTTCTTTACCTCAAGGATGACCTCCAATACGGAGATTGTAGCCATTTTAACTGGTGGCGTAAGTTTTAGGCGGATGATGTTCCCCTACTTTGTATCCGCCACCATTATTGCCCTTATTAGTTTCTTCCTCTCCCATTTTGTGATTCCTTATACCAATGTGAGTCGCTTGGAATTTCAGCATTCTTATATCGATAAGAAGGAAGATGAACGCTTTAAGAATATCCATCGGCAGATTAAGCCTGGTCACATTATTTACTTCGAAAATTACAATACCAAGCGCTTCTCGGGCTATCACTTTACCTATGAAATTATCGAAGAGGGCAAATTGGTTTCGAAGCTAAAAGCCGATTTTATCCGATTGGATACGGCCACCAATGAATGGGTGCTCGACAATTACGATTTGCGCACCATTGATGAAGAAGGCAAAGAGCATTTAGAACAGGGTCGGAAATTGCAGCGAGCCTTTGACTTTGAAGCCATGGACATAGTTCCGCGACTTTATACCGTGGAAATGATGAATACTCCAGAGCTCAATGAATTTATAGAAGCGGAGCGCATTCGTGGTTCCGAAAATATCAATCACTACCTCATCCAAAAATACCAGCGAACCTCTTGGCCCTTTGCTACTTATATCCTGGTACTTATTGGAGTAAGTATCTCATCAAGAAAAACCAGAGGAGGCTTAGGATTAAATGTAGCCATCGGCTTGGTGCTCTGCGTAACCTATATCTTCTTTATGCAGATTTCCACCACTTTTGCGACGGTTGGAAGCATGAGTCCACTCCTAGCCGTGTGGACCCCCAACATATTATTTGCGGGGATTGCCGCCTATCTCTATTACATCGCACCCAAGTAAAAGCCTTAGCCACATGGCTTTAGGAGACACCACTTTTTCTATAGCCCTTTTAAATTGGGGGCAGAGATAGGAAAGCTTTGGCTCAGTCTCTTTTTTCTTCATCTTTGCATCTTCATTAAGAGGGAGTACATATGGATTATTTGGACTTTGAAAAGCCTATAAAAGATATCCTCGATCAAATCGAAAAGGTCCGCGCCTTAGAAAGCGAGTCTGAAGTAGATATGTCTGATAAGATCAAGGAACTCGAAAAGAAACTCGATAAAAGCCGCAAGGATATTTATAAAAACCTCACTGCCTGGCAGGTAGTACAATTGTCTCGTCACCCCCAAAGGCCTTATACTCTGGCCTATATCCAAGGGATGACCGAAGGACAGTTTATTGAACTACACGGCGATCGTAATGTAAAAGACGACAAAGCCATGGTGGGTGGCTGGGGATTACTCGGTGAAGAGCCGGTAATGTTTATCGGTCAACAAAAAGGGGTAAACACCAAAATGCGTCAGTATCGCAATTTCGGTATGGCCAATCCCGAAGGTTATCGTAAGGCTTTACGCCTGATGAAAATGGCGGAGAAATTTAACCGCCCGGTAGTAACCTTAATTGACACCCCCGGAGCCTTTCCAGGATTGGAAGCGGAGGAACGCGGACAAGGAGAAGCGATTGCTCGCAATATCTATGAGATGTCGAAACTTAAGGTGCCCATTATCTGTGTAATTATCGGTGAGGGTGCTTCTGGTGGAGCCTTAGGTATTGGCGTAGGTGATCAGGTATTGATGTTAGAAAACACCTGGTATTCGGTGATTTCTCCGGAAAACTGTTCCACTATTCTTTGGCGTTCCTGGGATTATAAGGAGCAAGCTGCCGAAGCCTTAAAATTGACAGCAAAGGATATGTTAGGCAATAAGCTTATCGATGGGATCATTAAAGAACCTATGGGTGGAGCTCATACGAATCCAACGGAGATGTTCGGAATTTTGAAGGAAGAACTACTAGGCCATATTGCCAAATTAAAGAATACGGAGCCCGACAAACTCATCGCCAAGCGAATGGCGAAGTTTGAACGCATGGGCGTTACCAAATAAGAAAAAGCCGCTTCTTAATTGAAGCGGCTTTTTTGTTTCGTATAAAACCGGATCGCTATATCTCTAATAACTGTCGAACTTCAGCATAGCTTTCTGGAAAGCCACCACTATATTGTTTGAGGATCATATCGGCCTTAGCTCCCTGAAATTTTAACTCCTTAACACCAGTACTTTTCAAGTAGTAAAAATGATTCTCATCAAGGGAAAAAACAAAAAATGGTTGATCCTTTGGAAGAGGTACTGGACCGAAACCATTATAATTAATCATTGAATTGCTTTGCATCATCACAAAGCTGCCTGATTCTAAAGTATCCCCACTATTAGCAGCATTGATCATAATAGGCTCAACTCTAATAAAAGGGGCATTCAAAATTCGATCACAATTATAGACTCCAAAATTTTGGATTCGAAAGCTTCGCATTAATTTACTTCGTTTTTCAGCAATTTTAGCTGCCCGTTCCTGTTTGCGACGCCATTCTTGCCTGGCCTTTTCCTTCTGTGCTTGTATATCCTCATAAACTTGCATCGCTTCATTAAAGTCTTCCCCAGTAAAAACTGGTCGCACCAAAAAGGAACGTTCTTCTTTGAATCGGGAAAACTTAAGGAAATACTTTCCATCAAATGGACTATTAATTAGCTGAACCCAATCCCACTCCACTTGAGCATATTCCGGTTTATAAGCAGTATCCAAATCAACTACTTCAAATTTGGCATTCTTAAAGACTTTCAATTCTTCTAGGAGTTGTGATTCCGGAATTACCACTTCAATGATGTCATTTCCCGGTGTAGGCTTTTTAGGCTTGGGTGGCTCAATAGGTCTATTATCAGGATTATTAAAAGGCTCAGGCTTATTTAATGAACTAGTACCCAAATCCGGCTTTATAAGAACAAGCTTATCCTTTAGATAGGTCCAATCTTGACTTACTGTGTCATAAACATATAAATTGTAATTATTCCCCTCAGCTGTAGAAACCAATTCGATGGTCATACTTCCCCCCTCAGTCAGGAACAGTTCCTTCCCATTTTGAAAAGCACGTACTTCACACATTCCTGCAGACTCCAAGCTATATTGAGTTCCAGCTGAATCGTAGGCCATATTAATGCCTGCAATGAAATAGTCGATAGGATCTTTATACTCGCGAAGTCTAATTTCTACCTCCCCTTGAATTAATTGGCCATTTGAATCTTGAATGGCATTGGCCGGAATAATAATGCGGGTTCCACTTTCAAATTTAAGAGTAGCTCCGGTCTCAGCTTTAAATGCTTGCCTCTTGGCAGGAACAGCAACATTTGGGAAAGGCTTTTCAATAATTAAAGCTAATTCCTTTTGCTCTGGGACTGAGTCCTTGGCTATCCCTGTTTTTTGAGATATTGATGGTTCTTCTGATTGCGGTCCATTTTGACATGCTGCCAAAACCATTAAGAGCGAATAGCGAAATAGGTTTTTAGATGAAATCATTAATTGTTAATTGGTGAGTTTATTGAACGATGATTTAGAGTCTTCTAGTACAAGGCTATTGACAATCTGACTTCAAATTCAAAATTTTGAAATCCTTGCTTGTGTATTCCAAAAGTTTATTCAACTTTGTAACGCAAAGTACTTTCCTATGGATCAGAAAGAACATATTGAAGCCCTCAAAGACATCCGTCAGATGATGCAGCGCTCAGTGCGCTTTCTCTCCTTAAGTGGTTTGTCTGGAATTTTTGCCGGTATCTATGCTTTGGCGGCAGCCTATTTGGCCTACCTGAAATTAGAATCAGGTGCCGGTAGAACGGATGCCCGCGGTACTTTGATCTATTTAATGGCATTGGCATTGGGCTGTTTAATCCTGGCCATTGGTACTGCCTTTTTCTTTACCCGTAAAAATGCTCGTAAAAAGGGTTTAAAGCTTTGGGATGATTCCGCTCGCTTAGCTTTCATCAATCTTAGTATTCCTCTGGCCACCGGAGGACTTTTTGCCATTGCTTTGATACGTGCCGGAGCAATTGGCTTTGTAGCACCTGCCACTTTAGTATTTTACGGATTAGCCTTAATTAATGCCAGTCGCCATACCTTCCCTATGATTCGCCAGCTTGGAATCCTGGAAATTCTCTTAGGCTTGATAGCAGCCTTCGTTTGGGGGCACGGTTTGTTATTCTGGGCCATTGGTTTTGGGCTATTACATATTGTATACGGACTCTTCATGTACTTCAAGTTTGAGCGCTCATGAAAGAATGGGTCCATCAGCTTAATAAAGCTTTTGAAAACCGAGTGCGCCTGGGCATTATGTCGGTCTTGATGGTAAATGAAGCGGTGAGCTTTAATCGGCTTAAAGAACTATTAGGGGTAACCGACGGGAATTTAGCCAGCCATTTGCGCGCCTTGGAAAAATTGGATTACGTTGAAATGAAAAAAACCTTCCTCGATCGAAAGTCGCATACCACCTATGATGTATCTGCCCTCGGCCGCAAAGCCTTTACCGAACATTTAAATGCTTTGGAAAGCCTCTTGAAGCCTTGATATTTTTTTACCCATTCACTTTGAATTTCAAAGTACTTTTAAAACAAATAAAATGAAAACTAAAATTCGCCCCTACCTCACCTGGACCCTGGCCATTAGCGCCGCCCTCCTTTTTGATGATGTTAGCTATGGCCTAAATGCCAGCATCTTTAGCAGCCTTTCGGTTCTGGCGCTACTCTTTCTATACTCTGAAATTCCCTTAAAAAGAAAGGCATTGGCCCTTCTACCCCATTTATGTATCGCATTATACCTGAGCCTGTACCCGCAAGCACTTAGTGTCTTTTTCTGGTACCTGAGCTATCTGCTGATGTGGAGTATGGCTGCTGTTTCTAACAGTAGCCTACTCCTTCCTTTTCAGGGCCTCGCCTCCATGTTAGGCAGTCCTTTTAAGCACTGGGCCCCTAAACCCAGTCCACCCCAATCCGAGACCCTGCAAGAACAAGAAGCCAAGCGGGTTCAAAACACTAATCGCTGGGCCGCCATTCTGTTGGTGAGCATTATTGCCGTGACCTTTGCTTTCCTCTACGCCCTCAGCAATCCTATTTTCAGTAATATTCTGGAAGACATTCAATGGCCCGAAATTGAAGCAGATCTAGTCTGGAGCAGCATGGGTATTTACCTCCTACTTTATGGTCTGCTACGTTTTTATAAAGTGAGCGTTTTTGAGCGTCTTAATGAATTGCCAAACAGCTTAGCCTCCGCAGACTATTCCAAGGAAAACCCTGAATTTCCAATTGCCAAATGGAGCCTTCTCATTGTCTCAGGAATGCTGCTTATTATGAACCTTACTGATTTGGTGGTGATCTTCAGTGGAAAACTACCCAGTGGCATGAGCTATTCAGAATATGTGCACCAAGGCTTTTACTCTTTAATCTTCTCCATGGCATTTGCCTTGGGGCTCATGGTGATCTTCTTTAGAGGAGCCTTAAACTTTCATGATCATATTCATCGTATTCGACAAATCGCTCGTTTCTGGATAATCCAAAACTTGGCGCTCGCTCTGATTACCGCTTACAAGAATATGCTCTATGTAGAAGTTTACGGACTTACCTATAAACGTATCGGAGTCTTTGCCTGTCTACTAGCGGTAAGTTTAGGCTTAGCCCTAATGATTCGCAAGATTAACCATGCTCGCAGCAATTGGTATTTCTTTAATCGATTAAGCGTTTTAGGCTATGCACTTATTATGATCTATGCGCTAATCCCCTATGACTTGTGGATTAGCCGTTATAATCTTCGCTATGCCCAAGCCAAGGACCTCTATTATATCCAAAACTTAGCCCATCCGGATTTAGTGGAATTGGAAGCTTATATGCAAAAGATGCCTGAAGGACCTGAAGAGTATCGTTACACTCGAGAATTTTTGAATCGCAGGAAAGAATCAATAGAGTATAAAGCAGCCATTCAAAGTTGGCGGGAATGGAACTGGTACTTTAATTATATTAAATCACTTAATATCTAGAGCGAACGTTGCAAGCCGAACCTAAGTTGAGCATCACTAAAAGCTATATCATGATTAGCTAAACCACCTAACACCGCATCCAATTGTATAGATAGTTTCATATTTGAACAGATTGCATAGAAATAATGGGCCGAAAATCCTTTTATAAAATAAATTCTATTAATATGATTACCATTAAAATTATAATGACTTTTCCTTTGCAGCAAATCCCCATCCTGTAAGTAAGATAACCCAAATTGATGAAGCTTATCCTTTGGACTATAAATCAAACCCAAATTCGAAGATAAATTGTAATAAGAACTCTCTGTAAAACCTGCCCTCAATCTTAACCAAGTACTACGTTTGTAAAAAACTGCCCATTCTTTCCAACCAAGTTCAACCAGTCCATAAACACCAGGGCTTAGCACTCGATCATCAGAATAATGATCTACCGTTAGTTCCGTTCCAAACGAAATTTTAAATGGCTGCATTTGAAGATTTAACGGATCCATTTTCTTTTCCCTTCTTATGAACTTTACCAAACGTAATGAAATGTAACTATTGAAATCTGAAATATCATAATGGACAAAATCGAATACAATATCTTTTGAGAGACTAATTGAATAATCTGCGATTGAGTAACCAACAGCCAATCCTGGCCCTGCTCGATTAAATGGCCCATCAGAGCGCAAGGGAAGAGTATTTAAAATACTATGATTAATTCCGGTACCTAGAACTTTAATTTGCCAAGCTCCCAAATTCATTCCAACTCCAACTTGAAACAAGGTTTTTGAATTATCCAACCATTGTTCTCGCTCCAGATTAACGCTGTATAGGAAAGAATACTCAAAATTTAATTCAAGAAAATATTTTGGATTAAAATCTACTTTCAAGCTAAAGGTGGGCGTAAATGATGGTCCATTTAAATAATTTATATTTTCTAAAAAAGTAACACCACCATCTTCAAATTGGGAAAAGGTGCTTAACCCTATTCCAAGCTTAAAACGATCCTTTATTTCAGGGTTAATTTGAGAATACACATTACTGACATTAAATAGCAAAAGCAGACCTATTAATAGATCTGCTTTCCTAAATTTTATATGTCCGAAAATTTTAATTCCCACAATACCAATCATATTTAAAAAGCATGGCAAAGAACATATATCCAACTAGACAATGATCTAGAGGGGTTTAATAATCGCACCCAAAAAATCATAACCAGAAAACACGTGAAGCTGATACACATAATAATTATTGGAAATTTCGGAATTTTCATGGCTTGCCAAGCTTAATCTATAGAAATCTTCATGTGGCCTATTTTTATACCCATATCCTGTTTAGAGACCAGTATAATGTTGCCCAAAAATTGTAAGGGTTTACGTGATTTCCTATGACGCTGTAAACGATGTCGATTTACTAAGTTCTTTTAAATTGAAAGCAGCTGCCAGATAATATGCAAAAGATGCCGGAAGGACCGGAAGAATATCGCTATACCCGAGAATTCTTGAATCGCATGAAAGGCTCTATCCAATATAAAGAAGCCATCCAAAGTTGGCGGGAATGGAACTGGTATCGAAACTATGTATTTAGGGCTTTTGAGATAAAGAATTGAGCTTTCTCCGCCTTAGTAGATATAATAGTAAATGCAGAAGCCAGGCACATTGTCCTATAAGAAAAAGGCCTGCCCAATAAGACCAACTGGATTCAGGCAGAACAGTATTTACATAATAGCGATCAGGCAGTCCACTCATCCCCTTATAAGGAAGCCATACTGAAACTAATAAGGTCGAAAAACTTAAAAAGTGAATCACCCCCAGAATATAGCTTAAACGAAAAGCAAAAAAGCTGTAATAGAAACTAAAGAACAGGGTAACTGAAATTAGCAGAGCACAAATACTTTCCTCAGCAAAGGAATATCTCCTTTCATGAAAGTTTATATCCAATGTTCTGGCAGTATCAGCATTAAAATACAGAATGACCAAAACGCCCGCCAATACTAGCCAAGCTAATCCTAGAAGTTTAAAATTTGACAGTGGAAACCTCACCTTATTCCTTTATGCATCGCACATAATGCCCAGCATAATTAGGACTGGTTTTACCCAAGTCCAATTGCATGCTGCCAAAATTCTGTTTGATGCTCCAAACGATTTGCAAATTGGGCGTTGCAGCGGGGCTACTGCGGGTCCACCAGCGGGCCAGGGTACCCTCACCCACAAATTGCACCAGATTGGAAGAGCCGAAAACAACTAGCTCGCCTGCCGGTAAAGCACTAAATCCATATTGGTCCTGCCGTTCTGTAAATGCATAGTGCTTGTGCAACCAGGCGCCATCACCATCCTTTTGGTTGCCCTTACTGCGCAAGGTATAGGCCAGTTGAGGGTCGCTTTGTTGTAATTTATTTAAGTCTTCAAGAACCGGAAGTCGCCAACCCTCCGGAGCCAGGGGTCTGCGATCGGCTACTGCAAATTGATTGTAGATACAGCCGTAGTGGGCCCCTTCTTTGGGATCGAAATTATAATAGGTATAAGCTGGGCGTTTATTCTCGATAGCCTTAATCCACTCTTCCTGGTTCCAACAATATTTCAAGGGATCTCCATTGCGAAAGGAAGTCACCACCAGGTTTTTATTCATCCAAACCTGACTGCCTATACTTACCTCCTGATATTGCGATGGTGCCTTCGCCCCGCTTAAGAACAAGAGGCAGAAGGCACTGAATATTAGTTTCTTCATAAGCAAAATTGCCTCCTAAAATAATCAAATACCAAATTGGAGGCTAATGAGCTTATTTCAAACAACGCACATAATGTCCAGCCGCAGCATCAATACGGGCTCCTGCCATATGACCAAGAAAATTACCATGTCTTCCTTGATACAGGGTCCAGAATTTCAAAACATCAGGATTATTTTCGAGAGGACTGGCTGTCCACCAGGAAACTCGCTCCCCCCAGGCATTAAAATTAACCTCATTGAGAGCTTCAGTATAACCAGGTACTTCTCCGACTGGTTGGGCATTAAAACCAAAGGTATCTTGTTGTGCCGTAAAAGTATAGGAAACATGCTTCCATAAGCCGCTACCGTCGTGCACTGAGCCCTTAGATCGCAAGAAAAAAGGAATGCTCTGATCCTTAAATAAACTATCAATATCCTCCTTTAAAGGAACTCGCCAGCCCTCTGGAGCTAATCCACGCTCGTCCAAAAGGGCCCACACATTATAAAGGGCACCGTATTGGGCATTGGCCGTTTCATCGAAATTATAATAAAGCATGGCTGGCTTTTTATTGCGAAAGGCTTCAATCCAGCATTCTGGGTCTTGGCACAGTTCGATGGCATCACCATTGCGA
This sequence comes from Croceimicrobium hydrocarbonivorans, assembly GCF_014524565.1. Classification (NCBI taxonomy): domain Bacteria; kingdom Pseudomonadati; phylum Bacteroidota; class Flavobacteriia; order Flavobacteriales; family Owenweeksiaceae; genus Croceimicrobium; species Croceimicrobium hydrocarbonivorans. Next base: position 917,684 of record NZ_CP060139.1, read on the forward strand.
AAAGTTTTTTCATTGAGGTTGTGATCCATCCAAATCTGATTCCCCACGCGCACTGCACCTTGAGGTAGCACTTCCTCCTGTGCAGTGGTGCATGATAATAGAATTAGGCTCAAACCCAATAAGCCTAGCGTTCCTTTGATTAGTTTATTCATTTGTCTTCGTCGATTATTTCAGCTTCTACTTCAATGGCCTGGGCTTCTTCCATGGCCGCTTCTGCCTTACGCAGTTTGGATTCCAAAAACCTGGGAACAACTACAATCATGGCTAGGCCCAGTAAATTAATAGGCACATAAAACCACAGGGTATAGGGTACCCAGCTTACCGACCAAAAAGTCCAGTACAAAGCAATGGCAATGGCCGTGCGAATGAGATACATCCGCAATTTCTTTTTCCGAAAAGCCGGATCTAGGATACCTTGTTTCGAAATTTGATCTTGAATATCAGGCATATCTATTTAACCTCAATGCTGATTTTAATTTCAGTACGCATATCAGCCTGAAGTTTGGGATCGTAGCCCTTTACCAATCCATCAATCTCAATTTTTTCAACCCAGGTGGTTTCAGTATTGTAGTAAATAAGCTCTGAATTGCTTATCTCCATTTTCATTTCTTCAATCTTGGCCAATTCCTCAGTCTTTTTTGCCTTATCACCGGGCATACTTTCGATCATATCAGTCATCATTCCTTTTAACATTTCTAGGAAAGCCGTCATATCATATGCCTTACTGTGATAGAATACCGCCTGCTTCTTTTGTTCATTATTTTGCTTCAGGCATGTTATAGCCTTACATTCCAAATCTTGCCCTGCTTGCATGGGATTGCTTTCCATCGAAACTGTTGTTAGTGTATCCCCAAGTTGGTAACTACTCTTATAAGGCAGCAGTAATAATCCCAAATCAGATTCAAAAAAAGCAATCGCATTTTCTTTGGAGCTCAGAGGAAGCATTAATGGCTTTAATATCAAACCAATAAAAAAGGCAACACCGGAATCGGCCTCCAATAACTTGCTTTTTATTGCCTCCATCCTTGGACCGGTATACTCTTCTATCTCCTCCCAATTTAAAATATCCACTTTGCCATTATCTTTTGAAATAGCATATCGAATATCCAACTGCGCTTTTTCTTTTAGGTCATTACTCGCATCAGGTAGAGTTTCCAAAATAAACTCCAGCAAATCGGCACCGTAGGCATATTCTACTTCATAATATGTTTCCTTTTCATCCACCACCTTAATAAACAGGCTATCTACTTCTACCTCTTCTTTTTGTACCTCCTCATTCGCATAATCCGTGCGAGTTTGGGTTCGTATAATAAGTTTTTCAGCTCCGACTTTCCAGTTAGGACTAAAATTTACCTGAGCAGAAGAGGAATTGGTAAATGAAAAAAGGACAACTATTAAAAGAATGCGCATAGGACTTAACTTTTGAAGTTTTAGGCTTTCGCCTGATAAGGCTTAATTAAGATCTAGATTACTGGATAATTATTCGCTCTTGACGATCGGCATCCGATGACTTCTCACGATAAATGAGAGTATAGACTCCCGCAGCAAAAGCACTCAAATCAATTTGTTCTGCTAAGGGCAATGAATGTAGGGCTCCAGCCGCATCAATCATTTGCAAAGAACTAATATCCTCTACAGACTGCACTTGTAAAAGCCCCTTTACGGGATTGGGATAAAAGCGAATGGATGGCGCATCGGCGAAAGCCAAAAGCGATAAGGCAGGACCTGACATAATAGGAATGGTGATGGAATCTGAATCCCCTAATTGACGGAAGGCCATACTCGCTTGATAATTCTTCTGCGCCTGGAATTCAATCTCAATTACCTGATAATCGCCCGGGCTCAATAAAAAGGTGGTTGGAGTTGCTGAGCTAAAGTTCAAATCCGGATCACTTAATGCCAGATTATCTACCCCCATGTCTTTGTTACCATCATTGTAGATCACAAAGCTATAAGTGCGAGTTATAGATGGGCCCTGAGCCAGGAAGATGGTATCATCGGAATAGTATTGTACAAAACGATCCGCTGCTGAAGCAGTACCATCCACATCGCTTATACGCTCAATGAATTGGGGATAATCAACAAAAGGGTTGCGATTATTCTGCACATTATATATCGCAGTATTACGTGCCTGCTCTGCCGTTGATGGTGGGAATTGATCGTGCCACTGTCTAAGAATTGTTTCTTGTCCTGAAAAATGGCCGGCATAATCCTGATAGCGAATTACGAAATACATCATGGCCCGAGCTACTGCTCCCTTATGAGCATCGCGAGGTTCAAACTTCCCTCCTCCCGATTTGGAACCACCTTGAGTCCAGGATGCAGTTCCCACTACTCCAAAAGGATCGTTCCCGCGGCGACTATTTGCAGTGGCATCGGTAGGAAACAAATGATGGATATCGCTACGCATGGGCACATTGGAATTAAAAAATCCCTGCGGAAAGGTATGCTCGCAATTAAAGCTATTGTTATTAGCCCCACTACGGGTATTAAAAGTAGCGGTACGACCAGTATAAACACACTCAACCTGACCAGCTACATTATCAATACTGCCATACATTAAATCGCGAGCACCATTATAACCTTGATCACTATAACCTTGGGCCAAGCGCGTGTTTAAAGCATTTTTCAAAGCCTGCTGCTCCTTGTTTTGAGTAGTGCTATAATAGCTTTTTGAATAGGTGCCTTGTGCGCTTAAACCCACTGCAGTATGACCAAAGCCATTGGTGCTTTTAAAAACCAAAACCTGCTCATGCTGAATATTATGTTCGGGTAAAAAACTCACCGTAAGGCTAAAAGTATCGCTGGGCATCACTGTGAAAATGCTATCGCTAAGGCTAAACACCTTATTGCCATAAATCTCAAAACGATCTACCGCCTCTACACTGATGGGATAACTATTAGGATTGTATAATCTTAAAGTTTGGGTACTGGCTTGCAATTCATTGGTGGCCGGGAAATTCAAATCACCATCCACAGAAACCAGGCTTTGCGCCGAGAGGCCAGCCGTCAATAAAATGCTAATTGACAAAGTATTAAGAGCCTTCATCTTACTTATTATAGAGAATTTCATAGTCTTTTAAGAGCTTGGAACTTGAGGCCGCAAATTGCAGATTATTATTGAGAAGCAAGCGCTGAATAAGGTTGCCATTTTGTAAATACAAGGCACCATTAATTTTAGAGATCTGAAAATTCTCGAAGTGCCGTGGATCTACTAATTGTGCATTGCCTCCTCCGAGGCTCGAATAGCGATATAATCCCGATGCGCTGCTGAAAACCAAGTCTGAGGGAGCGATGGCGGCCGCATCATAAAGGGCCTCATCGGTAAAGGTTTCCAGATTAGTATAGGTATGATCTGATTTCCGATAGCGATTCAGCTCCCAAACACCAGCGCCAGGCTTGCGGATTAATAGGGCCAATTCATCATCATTTAATGCCGCTAAACGTGGACTGCTTCCTAGCAAAGGATAGGTGTACAATTGCCCCAGTAAATTGGAACTATAAACTTCCAATTGGGCATTGCTACCATCGCCAAAAGCACTAAACACTGCTAATTGCTCATCGAACCAAGCGGCAGTGCGGGCATAGTATTGCTGCCCAGTCACTCCAATAAAACGGCTACTTTGAATAGACCCTTCTCCTATTTCCTGGATATAGCCATTTCGCTGCAAGAGATAAAAGTTGCGGTCCCTTTTAAGTACATAGGTAAAGGAATTTTGATTGGCTCCCAGAGGGGCTGGCATAAAGGTAACTTCGCTAAAGTCACGCAGATGCCGTACTTCAATCCCATTATCTGCAAGAGAGATTAAATAGATAAGCGAATCTCGAGCAGACACTTTTACACGGTCGAAAGATTGGTTTAGAGTAAACTCCCGGAGCTTAATTCCATCTGCATCTAAAATCTCCAGGCTTTGATCGCTTAGTAAAGCAAATCCTAGCTGCTCCGCTTCCAATTCAGCGTATCGAAAGGGATGAAAATTACTTAAAAACTGGCCTTGGTTATAGGCGGTAAGCCGCAGGTCGTAATTCCCGGAACTGAGATAGCGATCATTGAAAATAACTTCAGCCTCAAAGAAATTCCCTTCCCGATACAGTGGTCTGAATTGAGAACCCACTACTCGGTCGCCTTGTAAAATATTGATCCGATACTGGTTAATTGGCTCTGCCTCAAACTGAATAATGAGGGTATCGCCAAAGGCTATATTAGAAGGTAGAGAATTTAGAATTTTTAGTTCCGGATATGCAGGTTCTTCCTCGCTGCATCCCAGCGCCAGCAAGAGAATGGAAAGGATTCCAAAAGAAGTCGTGAAAAATGAAAATAAGCGTTTCACAATTGGTATTTTTGGAGGCTCAGCATTAATGTACAGAAGCTCTCTATTCAAGTATGGACGCGAACAAAAATCCGCAAAATTCTTTTAGGCCTCAAGCAAAACAATCAGTGGTAGCTCTCGATCAAGGTCGAATTCCTCCACAGGTAGTAAGTTTTGAAGAAGCGGTTTTAGGTGCAGTCCTTATCGATAACAGTGCTATTAATGCTGTAATCGACATCTTAAGTCCGGAAAGCTTCTACAAACATCAGCATGGCCTCATCTTTAAAACGGTAAAAGAGCTCTTTGGGCGAAGTGAGCCGGTAGATATTTTAACCGTAGCCAATGAGTTGCGTGTTAATGGTGAGCTGGAAGCCGCTGGTGGTGAGCATTATCTAATTGAGCTAAGCAATAAAGTTTCTTCTTCGGCTCACTCCGAATACCATGCCCGGGTAATTGTGCAAAAGCACATCCAAAGGGAAATGATTAAGGTGGCCAGCAATATCATCGATAAGAGTTTTGATGAAACCACCGATGTATTTGACTTGCTTGATGAGGCGGAACAAGACCTTTTTGAAGTTGCCCACAGCAATATTGTAAAGAACTACGAGAGTGCCCGAGATCTGGTAAAAGAGGCCATTAACCGCATTGAAGAGATTTCGAAGAAAGAAGGTTTAAGTGGTGTTCCTAGTGGCTTTACTGAAGTGGATCGTATTACCGCTGGTTGGCAGCCCTCGGATTTAATTATCCTCGCAGCTCGTCCTGGTATGGGTAAAACCGCTTTCGTATTGAGTATGGCGCGTAATATGGTAATCGACCATAAAACACCAGTGGCAGTATTCTCTCTGGAGATGGCGGCAGTTCAGTTGATTACGCGTTTGATCTCTAGTGAAACAGGCTTAAGCTCTGAGAAATTACGAAAAGGAACCCTTAATGATGCGGAGTGGCAGCAATTGCTCACCAAGGTACGTGCCCTGGAAAATGCTCCGCTCTTTATTGATGATACGCCGGCAATTTCGGTATTTGACCTTCGTGCTAAATGCCGTCGTTTGGTTGCCCAACACGGTGTAGGTATGGTAGTGATTGATTACCTGCAGCTGATGACCGTAGGTGGCCAAAAGAGCTCGGGTGGTAACCGGGAACAAGAAATTTCAACCATCTCACGTTCCTTGAAAAGTATCGCTAAAGAATTGAATATTCCGGTAATTGCACTATCGCAGTTAAGTCGGGCGGTAGAGTCCCGAGCCGGTGATAAGCGACCCCAGCTTTCTGACTTACGGGAATCTGGAGCGATCGAACAGGATGCGGATATCGTATGTTTTATCTATCGTCCTGAATATTATGATATAGAAACCTTCCGCGACGGTGATCCGGCCGAGGGCAAAGCTGAGCTGATTATCGCTAAACACCGTAATGGTAGTTTATCCGATGTTCGTCTGCGCTTTGAAGGCGCCATGGCCAAGTTCTCGGATCTGGAAGATATGGACAATGGTCCGCTGGTACTGGAATCCAAGTTGAATAACGACCAGTTCCTAGGCGGCGACCACTCCATGGATGGCGGTGGCGGTTTTAGTAATGACCCTAATGATGATGACATTCCTTTCTAGGAAAATCGCGCTTCTCTTTTTATTGTTATTGGCCCTGCAGGCCCAGGCTATTCAATTGCTCATTCCCATGGATGAGGAAGGCCAAAAGGAACATCTCAAAGCTTATGGTATTGCCTACTATGCTTTGGAACGAGGCGTAGAAATTGAATGGCTTCTCAATTATCGCGGGGGCAGTTTTTTAATTCCATTTGATGAAAAGCTCAAGCTGGAATGCCGCATTCGCAATGTATCCTATGAGGTAATTGATGATGCCACAGCCAGCAGTATTCGCGAAGCTATTAGCAGTCCGGCTGTAAATCAATCCATCGTAAAATTAGAAACCGCGCCAAAAATTGCGGTTTACTCGCCTAAGAGCAAACAGCCTTGGGATGATGCTGTAACGCTAGTACTCACCTATGCTGAGATTCCTTACGATGTAGTTTATGACCGAGAGGTGATTAATGACCTCCTACCTAAATACGATTGGCTACACTTGCACCACGAAGATTTCACCGGACAATATGGACGTTTCTACGCGGCTTTCCGCACCGCTCCATGGTATATTGAACAAAAACGAGAACAAGAGGCCCTGGCCGCCGAATTAGGTTTTGCCAAGGTAAGTGAATTGAAAAGTGCGGTTGCCGAAAAGATTCGAGAGTATACTATTGGCGGAGGCTTTCTCTTTGCCATGTGTTCTGCTACCGACAGCTATGAAATATCCCTTGCCGCTCTAAATGTAGATATCTGTGAACCCATGTTTGACGGTGATGCAGCAGAGCCTAATTATCAAAATAAACTGAATTTCGACCGCTGTAATGCCTTTGAGAATTTTCAATTGGTACAGAATCCCAATGTGTATGAGTTCAGCAATATTGATGTAACCAATGGACGGAAGATTGCAGAAGAAAGAGATTATTTCAGCCTCTTTGAGTTTTCGGCCAAATGGGATATTGTCCCAACCATGCTCACCCAAAACCATGTGCAAATGGTTAAAGGCTTTATGGGGCAAACTACTGCCTTCCGAAAGGATTTAATTAAGAGCGATGTCTTAATCTTAGGAGAATTTAAAGCTGCTGGTGAAGCCCGCTATATTCATGGAGAGTTGGGAATGGGTACCTGGACCTACTATGGCGGACATGATCCTGAAGATTATCAGCATCGAGTTGGAGATCCGAAAACGGAATTAGAACTCTACCCCACTTCACCTGGTTATCGCCTAATTCTGAATAATATTCTTTTTCCTGCTGCGAAGAAGAAGAATCAGAAAACCTAGTTAAAGAAGCGCCAGTTTACACCTACTCGGAATACCCTGTCATTTAAAGGATAATGAGGAGCAGCCCAGTAATTATAGGCCACCATTCCTTGAGTTAGATTTTGCATTTTAAGGAAGATTACGGCTTTGGCCACTTTAAACTGCGCAAAAGCATCTACCATAAAATAATCTCCAACAGGATATTCATTTGCAATATAGAGTTGGCCAGTAGCGGTGGAATAAGATGGACTTTGGAAGGCACTGAAATAAGTGGCTTCGGCACCTATTAATACCTTTAAAGCCCGCTTAAACATCGGGAACTCGAAATACAAAGAAAGACGATTTACCCATTCGGGGAGAGGCATATAACGATCGGCATTATTCAATGCAATCTGATAGGTCACCTGATTATCTAAATGCAGTAAATTCCAGAGATAAAAGTCCTGTTTAAGATCTATACTCTGATAAGCGACTAAATCCGGTGCCACAACTGGTTTAAGGTCTGCGCCGAAATACACATAATCCGAGGCCCCAAAGGTGCGGAAACGCAGGTAATTGGACCTTCCCCATTGCAAACCAAACTGCAGTTCATTAGATAGAACCGGACCTAAATCTTGATTCCAAATTACATTGTTACTGATATAAACTTGCTGTAAAAAGTCAGGTGCTTTATTCTGAATACTGTAGCCTGCAAAGGCACCTAAGCTTTTAAAGAAGGTTCCCTGCACCCGAACTTTCAATTCGAAATTATTGGCGAATGGACCAGTTAGAATGTATTTCCCTTCAGTGTGTAAATCGAAATACTGCTTGTAGTTTCCCTGTAATTGAGCATTCACACCAAAATGCTGGGCACCGGTTTCAAAATAGGCATTGCTATACTCCAGGTATTGATGAAAAGCTCCCGCTTTTAAATTAAAGCGGCTACTATCACCAATTATAGTTTGCAGGTAAGCTTCATTGTATAATGATGCGTAGCGGAGACTATCTGTATATACCCCATCCTGATCAAAATAATATTGATCATATACATCATTAGATCTGCCATAGTAGGCAAAGGCCCGCCGGTTAAAACGTGCATTATGACCTAAAATGATACTCCTTTGCTTTTCCGTCTCCGGGCTTTTGACTTGCAAGGAGTCTGGCAATGTATCAACCGGTGCTTTCACTTTCTTCTTAAAGAGCTTCCAGAAATCGATCTGATGATCAATGAAATAATCACGATTGTATACCGCTCTTTGATCTTGATCGAAGCGAGTAATTAAGAGGGTTCTCGAAGACTCCAAATTATCAGTAAAAACAGAATCATGAATAATCCCCCCATTTTCCTGGAGCTCTAACTTCTCACTAGCAAAATAGGCCCATAGCTGATATGCTCCTTTGGGACTTTGGTAATGACTATTAATTAAGAAGCTGGATTGCTTATTCTGATCATTGATATAGAAGCTCAAACTGTTTAAGCGACGGTACTGCACCGAGAAATTCCAATTCTTGGTGATATTCTGACTGTGGTAGATTCTAAACAACTGGCCACGTTCATAACCATTTACGTAGCGGGCTCCGGTTAATGGTGAGCGTACTTGGTAATAGGCCACTCTTTCGGGACTTACAAAATAATCTTGAAAGGGTCCAAAGCTTTGAAAGTCTTCTAGTGGTTTTAATCCTTGCAGGATCAAATTATTGCGTGGACCTCCGAGGTTCATCAAGACTAATTTGCCATAATCATCCGAAAGGGCATTATTAAGCTGATGGTACCAAGTTAGGGAGCTTAGGCTAGTATCAATGAAATAGTAACCTTGTTGTTGCCAATAGAAATACTGATGGCTAAACTGGGGTTTAAGCGCATCTGGACTAGGCTTCTGAGCGGCCAGACCGAGACTGAGTAAAAGTAGAAAGATGGTATTTCGCATCATGCCGCGAAGGTAGCTAATTGGTGAACTCGCACAGCACATTAAAATTGCAAGGAGGGTGCCAAATATGGGGCATTGCTGAGAAAAAAGGCAAAAAAAAAGCCTCTACGCTAAACGTAGAGGCTTGCTTAAAGATTGGCGACGACATACTCTCCCAGGTGTTACCCTAGTACCATCTGCGCAAGTGGGCTTAACTGCTCTGTTCGGGATGGGAAGAGGTGATCCCCACTGCCATAGTCACCATAAATCGTTAATAAGATCGACACACTGAGAGTAATGAATACATGGGATCTGCATTTAAAAGCTTACGGGTAATTAGTACTACTCGGCTATGACATTACTGCCTTTACACCTGTAGCCTATCAACGTCCTGATCTCGAACGACCCTTAAAAGAAATCTCATCTTAGGGCGAGTTTCGCGCTTATATGCTTTCAGCGCTTATCTCATCCAAACATAGCTACCCTGCGATGCAGCTGGCGCCACAACAGGTGCACTAGAGGTTTGTCCGACTCGGTCCTCTCGTACTAAAGTCAGCTCCCTTCAAATTTCTAACGCCCGCAATAGATAGAGACCGAACTGTCTCGCGACGTTCTGAACCCAGCTCGCGTGCCACTTTAATGGGCGAACAGCCCAACCCTTGGGACCTTCTCCAGCCCCAGGATGTGACGAGCCGACATCGAGGTGCCAAACCCCCCCGTCGATGTGAGCTCTTGGGGAGATCAGCCTGTTATCCCCGGAGTACCTTTTATCCTTTGAGCGATGGC